>NZ_JBIBZU010000013.1:0-237265 GCF_043088245.1 Streptomyces sp. NPDC014623
TTTCCCTTTCCGGCGAGTCCGACTCTATCAGATCCTTTCGGGCCTGATTCCCAGTCAGCGGGATTTGCCTTCCCGACCCTTGGGCCGTTCCGACGAGTGAGACTTTAGCGGAATCCTCGGCCCCGACGCTAATCGACTCGCCTTCGAACACTGATTCCTCATTTCGCACGTGCGCACATAAAAACGCACGACAGAAGTCGCTCGTTTCGAGTGGTTACTGCGGAATGGTTGTCCGGGGACCGACCGGAGTCGGCGCTCACGTCGGACAACTCGGAGCACATTACGCAGCCGGGTGAGCCGTGTCAACCCCCGCCCGGGCCGGCCCGGGCGCGGCGATGCGGGCGTTCAGCCGTTGCCCGTGGCCAGCTCGCGGCTGCGGTCGCGGGCGGCTTCGAGGGCTGCGATGAGGGCGGCCCGTACGCCGTGGTTCTCCAGCTCCCGGATGGCACTGATGGTGGTGCCGGCCGGGCTGGTGACGGCCTCGCGGAGCTTGACCGGGTGTTCGCCGCTGTCCCGGAGCATGACCGCCGCGCCGATGGCGGCCTGGACGATCAGATCGTGGGCCTGGGCGCGAGGCAGGCCGAGCAGGATTCCGGCGTCGGTCATCGCCTCGACGAGGAAGTAGAAGTACGCGGGTCCCGATCCGGAGAGTGCGGTGGCCGCGTCCTGCTGGGATTCGGGGACACGGAGCGTCTTACCGACGCCGCCGAAGATCGTCTCGGCGTGGTCGAGGTGCTGGGCGGTGGCGTGGCTGCCCGCGGAGATGACGGACATCCCCTCGTCCACCAGGACGGGGGTGTTCGGCATGACGCGGACGACCGGGGTGCCGGCGGTGAGGCTGTCCTCGATGAAGCCGGTCGTGATGCCGGCGGCGGCGCTGATGACGAGGCGGTCCGCAGCGACGTGGGGGGAGAGCTCCTCGAGGAGCCTGCCCATGTCCTGGGGCTTGACCGCGAGGATGAGGATGTCGGCGCTCTTGGCGGCCTCGGCGTTGGTGACGGCCTCGACGCCGTAGCGGGTGCGGAGTTCCTCGGCGCGCTCGGGGCGGCGGGTGGACACCAGCAGGTCGCGGGCCCGCCAGCCTGCCCGGATCATGCCGCTGAGCAGTGCCTCGCCGATCTTCCCTGTCCCGAGGACTGCGACTGTCTGGGTCATGCGGTTCATCCTCCGGGTGGCGGTACGAGGTACGCGGTGCTGATCGTGGTCCCATCCTCGCACCGCGCCGTCAGGTGGTGGTGCGGCGGCGGGCGGCGATCCAGGTCACCAGGAACATCGTGATCAGCGGGTGGATGCCGACCGGTGAGGCGCCGATGGAGTCGAAGGTCCCGGGGCCGGCCTCGAAGACATGGTGCGGCAAAGTGACCACCAGGGCCGGGACGATCAGCGGCAGCGCGGTGGTGCGGGGGGCGTGACGGAGCCGGCGAAGGACGCGGCCGGTGGTGGCGGGGGTCCGGGCCGGGGGTGCGGGGGGCGTGGGTGCTCATCGGTTCGCCTCCTGGCGGGCGAGGGCTTCGGCGGCGGCCTCGTTCGCGGTGGCTTCCTTCGCGGCGGCTTCGCCCACGAGAGGAAGGAAGACCTCCTCGACGGTGGTGGAACCGGTACGGGCGCGGGGGACGCCCTCCGCGAGGATCCTTCCCTCGTGCATGAGCAGCGGCCGGTGGCATCGTTCGGCCTCGTCCACGACAGGGGAGGAGACGAGGACCGTGGTTCCCCGGCCGGCCGTGAGGGCACGGAGGAGGTTCCGCAGACCGCGGCTCGTCGCGGGCCAGGAGTGCGGGCGTGCCGAGCCGGGCGGCCGCGAGTGAGACGCGGCTGAGCTGCCCGCCGGAGAGGGCGTCGGTGGGGTGGGAGGGGCCGAGTCGTCGATGGCGCGGGTGACGGCTTCCGCACGGAAGGCTCGGCGGGCGCGGCCCGGCCGCGAAGTGGTCCAGGTTCTGCCGCACGGTGAGGTCCGTGCAGGCCGACGGCGCCTGGGTGACGTAGCCGACGCGTGACCGCAGGGACGGGTGGCCCGCGGGGCACCCCAGGACGTCGAGTGTTCCCGTGCCCCGGCCTGGATGCCGGCGACGGCCCGCATGGGCGTGGACCTCCCGCGGCCGGACGGGCCGAGGAGGCCGGTGGTCCTGCCCTGCCCGACGGTGAGGAGGAGGTCGTGCAGGACCGTGCGGTCTTTTCCGTAGGCCGGTGGGGGCGCGGGGCGTGGAAGCGGTCACGCGTTCATCGTGCGGGTGCCCCGGCGCACGCGGGCGGTGACCACGTCCGCTTCACCTGCGTCCGGAACGCTTTCCCTTGGCTCCCCTGCGGGCCGCCGGGTTACCGGTCCGGGAGGAGCGGCGCTTCGCGTACTGGGTGAGCGCCGTCTCGTACTCCGTACGGCGCAGCCTCTCACCCGGGGCTTCCTTGAACGAACGGAGGAAGTAGGCGAGGAGCGAGCCGATGAAGCCGATCGACTTGAGGCCGCGCAGCCTGTCGTCCTGGGACGGGTCGGCGGGGCGGCGGATGAAGCCCTCCCAGGTCTTGCGGAAGGCGATGGCGCTGCACACCGCGAACATCAGCACGACGAGCATGCCGACGAAGCTGCCGACCTCGGCGATCTCCAGGCCCTGGTAGGCGAAGCGCAGGACGAAGCAGGCGACGACGGCCGCGACGAGCGAGCCGATGGTGACGCCCGCACGCCGCAGCCCGTACCCGCCGTCGTGGTCGACCCATGTCGTACCGAAGAAACGGAGGGGTTCGGGCTGCGGCCCCGGTGTGGTACCGCCCGAAGGCACGGCCGAGGACGTTCCGGGGGCTTCGCTGTTCTCGCTCACGGGATCGATTATCCCCGGACGTGTGCCGGTTCCGTCAGTCGCAGCGCGGGGCGATGTAGCCGTCACTGCCCGTCTTGACGTAGGCGTCCGAGACGAACTGCCCGTTGGCGATGTTGTCCCAGAGGTTCGACGTGCCGTACGGGCCGGACACCCGCTCCCCCGGCTTCTGGCAGTACACCGGGACGCTCATCCCGTACGGCAGGGTCCTCACGATCCCGTACTGCGTGCCGGGCCCCCGGCGGACGTTGACGCGGTAGCCGGGAGCGATCGGGTAGACGACGGTGCCCGCGGCGAGCGTCGTCACCTCTCCGGCAGCGGCCGCCCCGGTGTCCGTGGTGACCGCGACAACGGTGTTCTCCTCAACGCCCATAAGGGCCTCCCCCGTTGGAACCGATGTGTGACGCGCAGGCTAACAAGCCCCACCCTCCTTCCACGCACCATCGACTAGGCTCCGTGCGTCGCGCTTGCGCACGAACACACGGGGGTGGGCGATGCCGCCGCTGCGAGGGACCGGATCACATCCGGAAGCGGAGCATCCTGAGTACGCAGGGCAGTACCGGCTGGAGGCACGTCTCGGAGCGGGCGGCATGGGTGTCGTACACCTGGCGCGCTCCCCCTCCGGGCTGCAGCTCGCGGTGAAGGTGGTGCACCGACGGCACGCGGCGGACCCTGAGTTCAGGGCACGTTTCCGACAGGAGATCACCGCTGCCCGACGGGTCAGCGGAGCGTTCACCGCGCCGGTCGTGGACGCCGATCCGGCAGCCGCGCTGCCCTGGATGGCCACTCTCTACGTGCCCGGTCCGACGCTCTCCGCGCAGGTGAAGCGGAACGGGCCGATGAGCCCCGCCGAACTGCGCAGGCTCACGGCCGGGCTCGCCGAGGCGTTGCGCGACATCCACCGGGCCGGTGTCATCCACCGGGATCTCAAACCGAGCAACGTGCTGCTCCCCGACTCCGGACCCAAGGTCATCGACTTCGGGATCTCCCGGCCGTACGACAGTGATCTCCGCACGGAGACGGGCAAGCTGATCGGCTCGCCGCCGTACATGGCGCCCGAGCAGTTCCAGCGGCCCCGCGAGGTCGGTCCGGCCGCGGACGTGTTCGCGCTCGGGGCGGTGCTGGTCCACGCGGCGACGGGGCGGGGGCCCTTCGACTCGGACAGCCCGTACCTCGTGGCCTACCAGGTGGTGCACGACGAGGCCGATCTGGCCGGGGTGCCGGCGGATCTCGCGCCCCTGGTCGGGCGCTGTCTGGCCAAGGACCCGGCGGAGCGCCCCTCCCCGGACGAGATCATGGCCTCGCTGCACCCTCCGTCGTACGAGGCGGCCGCCTTCATACCCGTCCAGCGCAGGCCGCTCGCCACCGAGGCGGGGAAGCCGGACGAGGGGACCACACATGTGCGGGCGGCGGACGGGCTTCCGTCCGGTTCTGGGGGCGCCGGGACGGCGACGCGTCTTCGTGCGCGGCGCCGGCGCGCACGCGTCGCCGTGGCGGCGCTGCTGGTGGCCGGAGGCCTGTGGGCGGCCGCAGCCGGCATCGGAGCGCCGGACACCGGCGTGACGAAGGAGGGCACGGCGGCCTTCGTGCCGTGGCGGACACCGCTGCACGCCCCGGGCGGCTCGACGCCGTCCTGCACCCGGGGTGCCACCGGGGCGGGGCCTGCCCTGTACTGCGTCGCCGACGGGTTCGGCCCTGCCCGGCTGGACGTCTCGGACGGCCGGGTGGCCTGGTCGCACCGGGACACCTCACCGAAGGACCCCGGGCCCCGGGCTGCGGTGTCCGGGAGCGTCGCCTGCACCGTCGTCGCGGGCGGGGAGCTCCGGGTGTACTCCCCCGCCGACGGCACGGAGCTCTGGCGGACGGATCTCGCCTCGTACCTCGACACCCCGCTCCCGGCGGGCGACACCCTGCTGACCGTCCGCCGGGACGGGACGCTCCAGGGGCTCGTCGCGGCGACCGGCGCCTCCCGGTGGCGGCGCGCCGTTCCGGAGCACGGGAGCCCTGGCTACGCGCTGTACGAGGCCGGGACCGGGCTCGCTTACGCCTTCGAGAATTCGGCGCGGGGGGCCACCACGCTGGTCACGGCCATCGAGGCGGAGACCGGCGGGACGGCCTGGCAGCGCAGGCTGGACGGGATGCTCACCCCGGTCGGGACGTCGGACGGAGCGCTCCTTCTCACCTCCATGAACGAGCAGGCCCAGACCACCGGGCTGGTCCGCTACGACCCGGCGCTGCGGCGCGCGACCCGCATCGCGCTGCCCTTCCGGATGAACGCACCGGAGACCGTGGTGGACGGGCACACCGCCCTGCTGCTGGAGCGCGGCGGGACGCTGCTGGCGCTCGACGTCCGTCCCGGCGCCGGCCGGGCCGAGCGGTGGCGGCTGGCGACGGCCGTCGGCGCCACCTCGTCGCCGGTCCTCGGGACCGGTGGCCGGCTCTACTTCTCGGCAGCCGACGGCCGGCTGCTCGCCGTCGACACGGAGCGCGGAAGACTGCTGGGCCAGACACGTCCCCGCCTGAAGGAGGGGAAGCTCAGCCACGCCTCGTCGCTGCCCGCCCCCGTGGTCATGGGCAGGAGCGTCATCGGCACCGCGCCGGACGGATCCGTCTTCGCCGTGGACGCGGACGACCCCGCCCGCTGGTGAGACCAGGGACGGGGCCGGAGGCGGCCGGGACGGGTCAGCCGAGCTTGGAGACGTCGCGGACGGCGCCCTTGTCCGCGCTGGTCGCCATCGCCGCGTAGGCACGCAGTGCCTGGGAGACCTTGCGGTCGCGGTTCCTGGGGGCGTACACCCCGCCGAGGGCCTGGTCGCGGCGGGCCAGCTCCTCCTCGGAGACCAGAAGTTCGATCGTGCGGTTCGGGATGTCGATCGCGATCCGGTCGCCGTCCCGCACCAGGGCGATGGTGCCGCCGGACGCGGCCTCCGGGGACGCGTGGCCGATGGACAGGCCGGAGGTGCCTCCGGAGAAGCGGCCGTCGGTCACCAGGGCGCAGGTCTTGCCGAGCCCGCGGCCCTTGAGGAACGACGTCGGGTAGAGCATCTCCTGCATGCCCGGGCCGCCCTTGGGGCCCTCGTAGCGGATGACGACGACGTCGCCGTCCTTGATCTCCTTGCGGAGGATCTTGTCGACGGCCTCGTCCTGGGACTCGCAGACGACCGCGGGGCCCTCGAACGTCCAGATCGACTCGTCGACGCCCGCCGTCTTCACCACGCAGCCGTCGACGGCCAGGTTGCCCTTGAGGACCGCGAGTCCGCCGTCCTTGGAGTAGGCGTGCTCGACCGAGCGGATGCAGCCGCCGGCCGCGTCCGTGTCGAGGGTGTCCCAGCGCTCGGACTGGGAGAAGGCTGTCGCCGAGCGCTTGCAGCCGGGAGCCGCGTACCAGAGGTCGAGTGACTCGGCGGAGGGCGAGCCCCCGCGCACGTCCCAGGTCTTCAGCCACTCGTCGAGGGAGTCGGAGTGCACGCTGCGCACGTTCTCGTTGAGCAGGCCGCCTCGGTACAGCTCGCCGAGGATGGCGGGGATGCCGCCCGCGCGGTGCACGTCCTCCATGTAGTACGTGCCGCCCGGGGCGACGTTGGGGGCGACCTTCGCGAGGCAGGGGACCCGCCGGGAGATCTCGTCCATCTCCGGGAGGCCGAAGTCGAGCTCGGCCTCCTGGGCGGCGGCCAGCAGGTGGAGGATCGTGTTGGTCGAGCCGCCCATGGCGATGTCGAGGGCCATGGCGTTCTCGAAGGCCTCGCGGGTGGCGATGCTGCGGGGCAGGACGGAGTGGTCGTCCTCCCCGTAATGACGCTTGGTGATCTCGACGATCGTGCGTCCGGCGTTCTCGTACAGTGCCTTGCGGGCGGTGTGGGTGGCGAGGACCGAGCCGTTGCCCGGAAGGGCCAGGCCGATGGCCTCGGCGAGACAGTTCATCGAGTTGGCGGTGAACATGCCGGAACAGCTGCCGCAGGTCGGGCAGGCGTTCTCCTCGATGCGGAGGATGTCCGCGTCGGAGATCTTGTCGTTGACCGCGTCCGAGATCGCGTCGACGAGGTCCAGGGTGCGGACCGTTCCGTCGACCAGGGTGGTCTTGCCGGCCTCCATCGGGCCACCGGAGACGAACACCGTGGGGATGTTGAGGCGCATCGCGGCCATCAGCATGCCCGGGGTGATCTTGTCGCAGTTCGAGATGCAGATCAGGGCGTCGGCGCAGTGGGCCTCGACCATGTACTCGACGCTGTCCGCGATGAGGTCGCGGGAGGGCAGGCTGTAGAGCATCCCGCCGTGTCCCATGGCGATGCCGTCGTCCACCGCGATCGTGTTGAACTCGCGCGGCACCGCTCCCGCCGCCTGGATCGCCTCGGAGACGATCCGGCCGACGGGGGCGAGGTGGGTGTGGCCGGGCACGAACTCGGTGAAGGAGTTGGCCACCGCGATGATCGGCTTGCCGATGTCCTCGCTGGCTACGCCGGACGCCCGCATAAGGGCGCGGGCGCCCGCCATGTTGCGGCCGTGGGTGACAGTGCGGGACCTCAGCTGGGGCATCGTCGCTCGCTCCTTCGCAGAAAAGACTGTTCACGAGCGTACGCCCCTCGTGCCAAGATCTGGACACGCTGTCCGGCATACGGGACATGATGCCCGGTGGGCGGGCAGTCGGCGGCTCCCGCCCACCGCGCGTTCACACGGCCGGGAGGGCCTGTACGCGACCGCCGTGCAGCGCCGCGAGACGCTTGCCCGCCGACACGACGTACCACTGCTCCTCCTTGCCCGTCCCGTCGTTGAAGGTCCAGCGCAGCTTGCCGTCGCGGGCGTCGTAAGCCTGGACGCCACCGTCCTTGTCGAACTCCGTCGCTCCGTACAGGGTGTCACCCACCTTGGCGAACTGAAGCGGTACGGAGACCTCGAGCAGGTCCGGGTTGTGCCACCGCCGCTTCCCCGTGGCGGGGTCGACGGCCCACAGGGCGTGGGCGCTGTCGGAGGCGTAGAGCACCCCCTCGATGACGGCCGGCCCGTTGAACGTGGAGAACTCCTCGGTCTCCAGCGCCCAGCGCTCGGCGCCGTCTCCCAGACCGAACGAGCGCAGGTTCCTGCCGTCCGCGACGAACACCGCTCCGTCGTGGACGGCGATCCGCTCGAAGTTGGAACTGCTGATCTTCTTCGTCCACAGCTGGCGTCCGGTCGCGGTGTCGCGGACGGTCAGGTTCTCGCGGTGGTCGGTGTAGACGAGGTGGTCACCGAGGACCACGGAGGTGAGGCCCGACTCCTCGGTCCCGGCGTCCCGCCGCTCGTTCCAGACGGCCTTGCCGGTACGGATGTCGACGGCGGCGATCACGTTGGTCCGGGAGCTGAGGTCCTTCTCCAGAATGCCCGCGACCACGTACACACGTCCGGTGTCGGCGCCGATCGGCCGGGGCTGGGCGTACCGGCCGCCCAGGCGGCTGCGCCAGGTCTCCTTGCCGGTGGCCGGGTCGAGGCCGACGAGGTCGCCGTCGTACTCGCCGCTGGCCAGATACAGCGTGTCCCCGCCCATGATCAGCCGCGCGCCCGGCTGGGCGGCACCCGGCAGCGACCACAGCTTCCTGCCGGTGGCGAGGTCCCGGCCCACCAGGGGATCACCGGCGACCAGCACCACGTTCCCCACGACGGCGAGCACCTCGCGGTTCCCGAGGGTGCCCACCGCGGTCCTCTCCTGCCACAGGGCGCGCGGGGCGGTCCCGGCGGGCGGGGTCGTGAACGCGTCTCCGCCTCCCTTGCCGCTCCCACCGGGCTCCGGCTCCCCCATGCCGCCGGAGGCGTCGGCCTCCTCGGGTCCGCACGCGGTCGTCACCGCCCCGGCCAGTACGAGCCCCAGTCCGGCTCCGGCCAGCCGTATCAGCCGCCGACGGGGCATGACGCCGTCCGCCGCGTACCCGTCCGGTCTGCGCACATTCCGAGTCGTCACGGTCCGTCTCCCCCATGTGTCGTTCACCACGTACATCCAGCTCTTCGGATCCTGGACAGCCAACCATCGGGATTCGGCCACGTCAGCGGCTGGTACCGACTCGGGACACCCTTGTGGGCCCACCGCCACAGCCGTCACACAGGCAGGACCCGGACCACCGGCCGGCCGGGCACCTCCGGAGCGTGGGGGCGGCCATCCCGAGGAGCTTCTCGGGGTCTGCGGACGCCACCGGTTCCGCGCGGATCACGTACCGCATGATCGCGATACCGGTCATGCGGGAGCCGGCCGGTCCGGCTCCGCCGCGATCCGCTCCAGCAGCCGACGCGGCACGAAGCCCCGCAGCACCGCCGCCGCTTCGTGCGTCAGCCGGGAACGGAGGACCGCCGGCAGTGGCGCCCTGGACACCGGGTCCTCCCGCACGCCGATGAAACAGCGGGCCGGCCGCTCCCCCAGGTCCTCCGAGGGCCGTCCAGGATCGCGGGCTCGAAGGAGACCTCGGCGGCCGCGGTGAAGACCTCGTCCTTCGTGCCGAAGCGGTGAGGGACCAGGGCCGCGCCGGCGTCCGCCGCCCTGGCGATGCCCCTGGCCGAGGTCCTGTCGTGGCCGCGTCCGGTGGACTCCGTGCGGGCCGCCTGCAGGATCCGGGTCCCGGAGGCGGGGCCGGCGGCGCCGGGGGTCACGGCCGGGGGGTCCGCGCCGACGAGGCCAGATGGAGCCGGGTGAAGGCGAGGGCTTCCGCGAGGTCGGCCTCGCGTTCGGCCGAGGACATGGCGCGGCGGGTGTTCACCTCGATGACCACGTGGCCGTCGAAGCCGGTGCGCGCCAGCCGCTCCAGCAGTTCGGCGCACGGCTGGTCGCCCCGGCCGGGCACCAGGTGCTCGTCCTTGTTGGAGCCCTTGCCGTCGGCGAGGTGGACGTGGGCCAGGCGGTCGCCCATCCGGTCCACCATGGCCAGGCTGTCGGTGCGCGCGGTCGCGGTGTGCGACAGGTCCACGGTGAAGTGCCGGTAGTCGTCGTTGCTGACGTCCCAGGCGGGGGCGTACGCGAGCATCTCGCGGTCCCGGTAGCGCCACGGGTACATGTTCTCCACCGCGAAGCGCACATCGGTCTCGTCCGCCATGCGCCAGATTCCGGTGACGAAGTCCCGGGCGTAGTTGCGCTGCCACCGGAACGGGGGGTGGACGACCACCGTCGACGCGCCGAGCTTCTCCGCCGCGGCCCTCGCCCGCTGGAGCTTCACCCACGGGTCGGTGGACCAGACCCGCTGGGTGATCAGCAGACAGGGCGCGTGCACGGCCAGGACCGGCACCTGGTGATAGTCCGACAGCCGCTTCAGCGCCTCGATGTCCTGGCTGACGGGGTCGGTCCAGACCATGACCTCGACACCGTCGTAGCCCAGGCGCGCAGCGATCTCGAAGGCCGTCGCCGTCGACTCCGGATAGACGGAAGCCGTCGACAGGGCGACCTTCGCATCCGGGATGCGCACCACTGGTTCTGCCACGTGGACAGCGTACGGCCAGCAGTGCGCGACGCCGAAGGAGCCCGGCTGAAAGTGAGAAGGACCATGAGGGGCGGCGAGCGGATCAGGCCAGGGCCGCCTGCACCGCCGGCAGGTGGTCGAGACGGCGCAGGATGACTCCTTCCCGCAGCGCCCAGGGGCATATCTCCAGCTCCTCGACCCCGAACAGGTCCATCGCACCCTCGGCGACGAGTGCCCCCGCCAGGAGCTGTGCGGCGCGCCCCGCGGTGACGCCGGGCAGGTTGCCCCGTTGCTCGAGGGTCATCGCGGAGAGCTTCGGCACCCACTCCTCCAGCGCCTTGCGGGTGAGGACGCGCTGCACGTACAGCCCCTCGGCGGAGCGGGCGGCGCCCGTGATCCTGGCGAGCTGCCGGAACGTCTTGGAGGTCCCGACGACGTGGTCGGGACGCCCCAGCCGGGTGAACTCGCCGACCGTACGGGCGATGCCGGCGCGGACATGGCGGCGCAGCGCCCGTACGGCGGTCGGGTCCGGCGGGTCACCCGGGAGCCAGGCGGCGGTGAGGCGGCCGGCGCCGAACGGCAGCGAGACGGCGGCGTCGGGCTCCTCGTCCATCCCGTAGCCGACCTCCAGCGAACCGCCGCCGATGTCCAGGACCAGCAGTTTCCCCGCGGACCAGCCGAACCAGCGGCGGGCGGCCAGGAAGGTCAGCCGGGCCTCCTCCTCGCCGCTGAGGACGGCGAGGGCGACACCGGTCTCGTCCCGCACACGGGCCAGCACCTGGTCCGCGTTGCCGGCCTCACGCACGGCGGAGGTGGCGAACGCCAGCACGTCCTCGCAGCCCTTGTCCTCAGCTGCCTGGAGGGCGCCGGCGACCGTCGTCACGAGGCGGTCCACGCCCTCGGGGCCGATCGCCCCGTCCCGGTCGAGGAGTTCGGCGAGCCGCAGTTCGGCCTTGTGCGAGTGGGCCGGCTGCGGGCGGGCGCCGGGATGTGCGTCGACGACCAGCAGATGCACCGTGTTCGACCCCACGTCGAGGACTCCGAGTCTCATACGGGCACGCTACTGCGGCTTACTCTGGGCTCGTGCCAAAGACGAAAAAGGCGAAGCCGGGCAAAGCCACGAAGAATCAGCAGAAATCGAAGCCGGAGATGCAGCAGCCGGAGACGACGGGGCCCCACGGGCCCGACGAGAAGGGACTCGACTTCGCTCGGGCCTGGGTCGAATTCCCCGACCCCACCGACGACGAGCAGGTCTTCCGCTGCGACCTGACCTGGCTGACGTCCAGGTGGACCTGCATCTTCGGCAGCGGCTGCCAGGGCATCCAGGCGGGCCGCGCCGACGACGGCTGCTGCACGCTGGGCGCGCACTTCTCGGACGAGGACGACGAGAAGCGGGTGGCCGGGCACGTCGCCCGGCTCACCCCGGACCTGTGGCAGTTCCACGACGTCGGCACGAAGACCGGCTGGGTGGGGGTGGACGAGGACGGCGAGCGCCAGACGCGGCGCTGGGAGGGCTCCTGCATCTTCCAGAACCGCCCCGGGTTCGAGGGCGGCATGGGCTGTTCCCTGCACATCCTGGCCCTCAAGGAGGGCAAGGAACCGCTGGAGACCAAGCCGGACGTGTGCTGGCAGCTGCCGGTCCGCCGTACGTACGACTGGATCGAGCGGCCCGACGACACCCGTGTGCTCCAGATCTCGATCGGGGAGTACGACCGCCGGGGCTGGGGCCCGGGCGGCCACGATCTGCACTGGTGGTGCACGTCGGCGACCTCCGCGCACGGAGCCGGTGACCCGGTCTACGTGTCCTACCGGCCGGAGCTCACCGAACTGATGGGCAAGGAGGCCTACGGCCGGCTGGCCCAGCTGTGCGAGCAGCGGCTGGCGTCACTGCTGCCGATGGCTCCGCATCCGGCCGATCCGGTCCGGGGCGGGTCCTCGGCCAGGCCTTGAGGGTGGTCCCGCGCAGATCTCCGAGGCCGGTCCCGGTGACGTCGCCCTGCTTCCTTCTCCCTGACCGGCGGCCCGGCGGGCGCGACGCACAGACGTTCCGCTGTGTGCAGGGCCGCCGCTCCGCGTCAGTCCGCCGGCCCGGAAGGCCCGTCCGGGAGTGTCGTCGGGCCGGGCCCGGTGGATCCGTCGGAGGGGGACGGCGTGGGCCCGGGGGAGCCGGGGCCGTCCGTCGGCGGGCCGGTCGGCATGGGCGTCGGTTCCGACGGCCCGGCGGGGTCCGGGGGCGGTGCCGGGGAGGACGGCGTGGGGCTCGCGGGACCTGACGACGGGTCCGGGGACGGCTCCGGATCTCCGGGGTGCGGGGGCTCGGCCCCGTAACCGGTGATCACGACCGTGGGACCCGACGGGGCGAGCAGGACGCGGGCGCTCCACGGGCCCTGAGGTTCGGCCACGGGGTCCACGAACACGTGGAGGGTGACGCTCCGGCCGGGGGCGACCGTGCCGGACGTGCGGCTGAGGTGCAGCCACGGGGTGTTCGCGCGCGCCGACCAGGCGACGGCCTCGTCACCGGCCGCGGTCAGGACGATCGTCGTACGGCCGCCGGCCGAGCGGGCCGAGACCGCGAGCGAGCCCGCTCCGTCCGTGCCGGCGCCGGCACTGAGGACCTGGGCCGAGACGTCCGGAGCCCGGGATCCGCCGTGTCCGTCGGGGTGTGCGTCGCCCGCGTTCGCGTAGTGGTCGTACGGATCGCCGCCGGGGCCCGGCCCGCCGTCCACGTCCGTCGCGGTGACGGACGTGTCGCGGCCCTCACCGGTCAGCGGCGCGCCCCGGTGGGCGGCCCACAGCGCGATCACCGGGGCGGCGACGACCGTCGCCACGACCGTCGTCGTCACGACCCGGGCGCGGAGCCGGTTCCTGCGTGCGGCGTGGTCCTTGGGGGCGAGCGGGAAACCGGTCCGGCCGAATCGCGGGGCTCCGGCGCGGGACCGCCGGGCTCGGGCCAGAGCCACGTACACCGAGGGGCGGGGGGCCTCGACCACCGTGAGCGCGGCGGCCGGGGTGACGGTCGCACCGGGCCAGGGGCCGGTCGCGCCGGCCCGCTCGGCTGCCCGGCGACAACGGGGGCAGTCGTCGACGTGCCGGACGAGCTCCCGGCGCAGGACCGCCGAGAGCAGCACCTGGTGGGTGCCGGTGAGCCGGGCGACGGCGGGGCAGCCCCCCGTCTCCACGACGGCGAGGGCGGCGCGGGTGCGCTCCACCTCGCACGCCGCCCCGGCCAGGAGCTCCCGGGCGCTGCCGGGGTCGAGGCCGAGGACGGCTGCGACGGCTCGCGGGGTGAGCCTGTGGCGCACGGCGAGCTCCAGCGCCTCGCGCTGCTCCGGGGTGATACCCGCGGCCTCGGGCCAGGCGAGCTGCGCGAGTTCCCGCCGGCGCGCTTCGGCCGCCGGGGACTTCGTGCTGCCGCCGGGGGCGGCAGCCTCCTCCGGAGTGCCGTCGGCACCCGCCCCGCGTGGCACGGTGCCGGACGTGCGGGTGCCCCCGCGCGGCACCGTGCCACGCGGGGCGGGTGCCCGCCGGCGTGCCCGGCGGCCCCGCCGCTCCTCGGTGAGCGCCCGCAGGCACGCCCATCTGGCCAGGGCGTACAGCCAGGATTTACGTTCCTCCTCGGCCGTGGGGCACCGGCCGTCCTGCCGCTCGGCGACCGCCAGGACCGAGCCGAGCGCCTCGGTCGCCGCCTCGTGGTCGCAGAGCACGGAGAGGCAGTAGGTGAACAGGCCGTCGAGATACGGCTCGCAACGCGCGGGCGTCCGCTGCACCGAAGGGCGGGTCTCGCGACGGTGCGCCCGGTGTGGGCCGGTGGTGTGCGTGGGGGTCTCCAGGCTGCTGCTCGTCACGTGGCGACCGTAGGCAGTCGCGGGCCGAACTCTGCCGGTACTTTCCGGCATTTAACCCTTACGGGTGATGGTCTTACTCGAAAGGGGACAGGAATCCCTGATTCCCCCGGAATGGCCGCATCAGGCACGTGTCCGGCTCCCGCGGCCGGAGCTGTGGGACCCCGCCCGTGCCGGGGCTGTCGGACCCCACCTATACGGTGACGCCATGGCTGCCCGTACGAAATCCGCGAAGGACCGCCCGTCCTACCGCTGCACCGAATGCGGCTGGACGACCGCCAAATGGCTCGGCCGCTGCCCGGAGTGCCAGGCCTGGGGGACGGTCGAGGAGTTCGGTGGCGCCCCTGCGGTCCGCACGACCGCCGCGGGCCGGGTCTCCACCGCCGCCCTGCCGATCGGCCAGGTCGACAGCCGGCAGGCGACGGCCCGCTCGACCGGGGTCGGAGAGCTGGACCGGGTGCTCGGCGGGGGCCTCGTGCCCGGCGCCGTCGTGCTGCTCGCGGGCGAACCGGGCGTCGGCAAGTCGACGCTGCTCCTGGACGTCGCCGCCAAGGCCGCGAGCGGCGACCACCGCACCCTCTACGTCACGGCCGAGGAGTCCGCCAGCCAGGTGCGGATGCGGGCCGACCGCATCCGGGCGATCAACGACCACCTGTATCTGGCCGCCGAGACGGACCTCTCCGCGGTCCTGGGACATCTGGACGCGGTCAAACCGTCCCTCCTCGTCCTCGACTCCGTGCAGACCGTCGCCTCGCCGGAGATCGACGGCGCGCCCGGCGGGATGGCGCAGGTCCGCGAGGTCGCGGGGGCGCTCATCAGGGCGTCGAAGGAACGCGGCATGTCGACGCTCCTGGTGGGCCACGTCACCAAGGACGGCGCGATCGCGGGGCCGCGGCTCCTGGAGCACCTCGTCGACGTGGTGCTGTCCTTCGAGGGCGACCGGCACGCCCGCCTCCGGCTCGTACGGGGCGTCAAGAACCGGTACGGCGCCACGGACGAGGTCGGCTGTTTCGAGCTGCACGACGAGGGCATCACCGGCCTCGCCGACCCCTCCGGGCTCTTCCTCACCCGGCGTGACGAGCCCGTCCCGGGCACCTGCCTGACGGTCACCCTGGAGGGCAAGCGTCCGCTCGTCGCCGAGGTGCAGGCCCTGACGGTCGACTCACAGATCCCTTCGCCACGGCGCACCACGTCGGGCCTGGAGACCTCCAGGGTCTCGATGATGCTGGCCGTTCTGGAACAACGGGGCCGGATCAGTGCGCTCGGCAAGCGGGACATCTACAGTGCGACGGTGGGCGGCGTGAAGCTCACCGAGCCGGCCGCCGACCTCGCGATCGCCCTCGCGCTGGCCAGCGCGGCCAGTGACACGCCCCTCCCGAAGAACCTGGTCGCGATCGGCGAGGTGGGTCTCGCCGGGGAGGTCAGAAGGGTCACCGGGGTCCAGCGCAGGCTGGCGGAGGCGTACCGTCTCGGGTTCAAGCACGCCCTGGTTCCGAGGGACCCGGGGCAGGTCCCGGCCGGTATGAAGGTCACAGAAGTGGCCGACATGGGGGACGCCCTGCGAGTCCTCCCCCGCCGGTCCCGGCCGGACGGACCACAGGAGGACGGCGCACGCCGGTAGACTTTGCCCTGGTCTCGCCCGCCCCTACGAACGGTATGAGGGACGCAAGGGCACCCCAAACCTGTGACCGGAGGAGTGCAGTGGCAGCCAACGACCGGGCGGCATCGCCCGGAAAGTCCGGCCAAGGCACGGGTAACGAGGCGCTGATGCGCGCCTCGTTGAGCGCGGTCGCGCCCGGAACGGCCCTCCGCGACGGCCTGGAGCGCATCCTCCGCGGCAACACCGGCGGACTGATAGTCCTCGGCATGGACAGGACCGTCGAATCCATGTGCACCGGCGGCTTCGTGCTCGACGTGGAGTTCACCGCGACGCGCCTGCGTGAACTGTGCAAGCTGGACGGCGCGATGATCCTCGACAAGGACATGACCAAGATCCTGCGGGCCGGTGTCCAGCTGGTCCCGGACGCCTCCATCCCCACCGAGGAGACGGGCACCCGCCACCGCACGGCGGACCGCGTCTCCAAGGCGTGTGGTTTCCCGGTGGTGTCGGTGTCCCAGTCGATGCGCCTGATCGCGTTGTACGTGGACGGGGAGCGGCGGGTCCTGGAGGAGTCCTCCGCGATCCTGTCCCGGGCCAACCAGGCGCTCGCCACCCTCGAGCGGTACAAGCTCAGGCTGGACGAGGTCGCCGGCACCCTCTCCGCACTGGAGATCGAGGACCTGGTGACCGTGCGGGACGTGACGGCGGTCTCGCAGCGGCTGGAGATGGTGCGCCGTATCGCGACCGAGATCGCCGAATACGTGGTGGAACTGGGCACCGACGGCCGTCTCCTGTCGCTCCAGCTGGACGAACTGATCGCGGGTGTGGAGCCGGAGCGCGAGCTGGTCGTACGCGACTACGTGCCCGAGCCGACCGCGAAACGGTCCCGTACGGTGTCGGAGGCACTGGCCGAGCTGGACACGCTCACCCACACCGAGCTGCTCGAACTCCCCGTGGTGGCACGCGCTCTGGGCTACAGCGGCTCGCCGGAGACGCTGGACTCGGCGGTCTCCCCGCGGGGCTTCCGGCTGCTGGCGAAGGTGCCGCGGCTGCCCGGGACGATCATCGAGCGGCTGGTGGAGCACTTCGGCGGCCTGCAGAAGCTGCTGGCCGCGAGCGTGGACGATCTCCAGGCCGTGGACGGGGTCGGCGAGGCACGGGCCAGGAGCGTGCGGGAGGGACTGTCGCGGCTGGCGGAGTCCTCGATCCTGGAGCGGTACGTCTAGGGCCTCTCGTTCGGGCCGCGCCGGACTCGCGGGGACCGGCGCCGCGCCTCGCGGCTGTCGTCACCCGCCGTGGCTCCTTCCCGGGCCCGAGCGGAGCAGGCCCCGGCCGGCTCCCTCCTCCGCCTCGCGGTGCACGGCACCGGGCCCGCTCCCTGATCCGGCCTGATCCAGGCGAAAGGCCCCAGGGCTTCCGGGCGGCAGCCGGGATCCATCTGCTGGGCGCGCCGGGATCCGGCTGCCAGGGGTGGGGCCGTTGTCCACCGGACGTCCCGGCTCCGGCTCCCCCGGCCTTCGTCCGGGCTGTCAGTCCTTGGCCAGGACGAACGAGGCGCGCTGGACGGTCTCGCCCGTGATCTCGGCCTCCAGCAGGTACGTCCCGGGGGCCGCGGCCCGGACGGGCGGTGTCGCGCACCGGGGCGCGCTCCCCTTGCGGTCCCACTCCACGGTGTGGACGACCGTCGCTCCCGCCGGGACCCTCAGGAAAAGGGCGCCGTTCTTCGGGCAGTCCGCGGAGGACCACACCTGCTCGTCGTCCTCGCCCGCCTCGGTGACCGTGAGCACCGCGCTCTTCGGGCCGAAGTCGGCCTTGCAGTCGGCAGCCGAGGTGTTCCTGGCGCTCAGCCGGAACTCCGGTGTGTCGTCGGGTCCGTAGCTGATGTCCGTCTTCAGGCTCAACTGCAGTACGGCAGGGGTGCAGTCGGGGAGCGGCGAACCGGCCGGCACCTGCTGGCCGCCCGTACTGCCGCCGCCCGCGCCCGCGCTCGTGCCCACCGGCCCCGAGGAGCCGTCCGCTCCCGTACTGCCCGGTCCTCCCGTGGTGCCCGATCCTGCCGCACCGCCCGCTCCGGTGTCCCCGCCGCTTCCGGAGCCCGCGACCGAACCCGCTCCGGGCTCTCCCGAATCGTCGCGTCCACCGGGGGGCTGGCCGACGACCGGGCCGGAACGCGAAGGCCCGGGGGTGATGGACGGGGCAGGGGCGGGGCCGGAGCCTCCGGGCTTCCCGTCGTCCTGCCCCCCGCCGCTGCCGCCACCCGAGATGACGGCCCACGCGACCAGCGCAGCGAGCAGCGCGATCACCAGCACCACTACTGCTCTCCGACGCCAGTAGATGCTGGAGGGAAGCGGCCCGACCGGATTGCGCATAGAACCCACGCACCGAACTGTACGAGAAGTCCCGCCCCGCACCGGCCCCCAACCGCCGCTCTGATCGACAAGTTTTCCCGATCATCATCACGGAGTTGTGGGTCCTGGGCGCTTCCATCCACTTTGCACCGGCTCGGCCCTCGTCCGCCTCGTACGAAGGGTCAGAACGGGTGGCGATATCACCCCCTGAGCCGTCAGCCGGGCCGACACCCCCGGAGCCGTGCCCGATGTCCCGCCTTCCGTGCCAGGATCGTAGGTGCGATGACTGCCACGACTTCGACACAGACGCCCCCCGCCTCCCTCCATGCCCCCGTCATCGGGTGGTTCGAGCAGCACGCCCGCGATCTGCCCTGGCGCCGCCCCGAAGCGGGTGCCTGGGGTGTGATGGTGAGCGAGTTCATGCTCCAGCAGACCCCGGTCAACCGAGTCCTGCCCGTCTACGAACAGTGGATGGCCCGTTGGCCGCGTCCCGCGGACCTGGCCGCCGACGCGCCGGGCGAAGCGGTCCGCGCCTGGGGCCGGCTCGGTTACCCGCGACGCGCGCTGCGCCTGCACGGGGCCGCGCAGGCGATAACGGAACGGCACGGCGGTGACGTGCCGCGCGAGCACGGTCAGTTGCTCGCACTGCCCGGGATCGGTGAGTACACGGCTGCGGCCGTGGCCTCGTTCGCCTACGGACAGCGCCACGCCGTGCTCGACACGAACGTCCGCAGGGTCTTCGCCCGGGCGGCCGGGGGCATCCAGTACCCGCCGAACGCGACCACCGCGGCCGAGCGCAAGCTCGCCCGCGCCCTGCTTCCGGAGGAGGCCGAGCGCGCCGCCCGCTGGGCGGCGGCCACGATGGAACTCGGCGCACTCGTGTGCACCGCGAAGAACGAGGACTGCACGCGCTGCCCGATCGCCGGGCAGTGCGCCTGGCGGCTCGCCGGGAAGCCCGCGCACCAGGGCCCGCCGCGTCGCGGCCAGACCTACGCCGGCACGGACCGGCAGGTGCGGGGGCGGTTGCTCGCGGTGCTGCGCGACTCGGTCACCCCGGTGCCCCGGTCCGCGCTGGACTCGGTGTGGGAGGAGCCCGTGCAGCGGGCACGCGCCCTGGACGGGCTCGTCTCCGACGGCCTGGTCGAGCCCCTGGCGAACGGCCGCTACCGGCTGCCCCTGACCTGATCACCCCCGGCGGACGCACGGCTGTCCAGCGGCTGTTACACAACCGATGGACAGCCGTGCGTCCGTGTACGGCTGCTCCGCACACCCTCGTGACAACGCCTCCGTAACGTCACCGGACGTCGGCAACGGGACCACCCGGCCGACGGCGGTACACGGGGATCCACGGGGACGGAGGCGGTTGTAATGGCTCAGGGCGAGGTGCTCGGCTTCGAGGAGTACGTACGGACCCGGCAGGACGCGCTGCTGCGCAGTGCCCGCCGGCTCGTGCCCGATCCCGTGGACGCGCAGGATCTCCTGCAGACCGCCTTGGTCCGGACCTTCGGCCGCTGGGACGGCATCGCCGACAAGTCCCTCGCCGACGCCTACCTGCGCCGTGTCATGATCAACACCCGTACGGAGTGGTGGCGGGCCCGCAAGCTCGACGAGGTTCCGACCGAGCAGCTCCCCGACGCGAGCGTCGACGACGGTGCCGAGCAGCGCGCCGACCGCGCCCTGCTCATGGACGTCCTCGGGGTACTGGCTCCGAAACAGCGCAGCGTCGTCGTACTGCGGCACTGGGAGCAGATGAGCACGGAGGAGACGGCCGCGGCACTCGGTATGTCCGCCGGCACGGTGAAGAGCACCCTGCACCGCGCTCTGGCACGACTGCGCCAGGAGCTGGAGGAGCGAGCGGCCCGCAGCCAGGAGACCGAGGCGGTACCGGCACGGATACCCTCGCAGCGGAACAGGCGTCACGACGAGCGGGGGCGGGAGCGGTGCGCGGCCTGACAGGCAGCAGGAAAGAGACGGCCGGCCGCGGGGGGCCCGGGGCCGGCCTGGCGGCGGGGATCACGGCGGTGGCCGGGCTCGCCGCCTTCGGGCTGTTCTGCGCCGGCTGTTCCGCCGGAGGCACGGGTACGCGCGACGAGGGCCCGGCCGCCACCCAGCAGGTCGCCCGGGCCACTCCGTCGAGCACGGTGCCCGCGGGGACGGCGCGGCCCTCCCCACGGGTCGACGCCGTGAGGCTCGTCAAGGGCGACCCGAAGGTGAGCAGGCAGCTCAAGGACGGCCTGAAGCCTTGTGCCGGTGACGAGTACCCGGTCGACACCTCGTACGGCACGCTCACCGGCGGCCCGGCGGCCGATGTCGTGGTCAACGTCATGACCTGCGGCGATTCGGTGGGCGTGGGCACCTACGTCTACCGGCAGGACGCCGGCGGTTCGTACGGGAACGTCTTCGCCGCCGAGGTGCCGGCGGTCTACGGCACCATCGACCGGGGCGACCTGGTGGTGACGACACAGGTGTACGGATCGAAGGACTCGGTCGCGTACCCCTCCGGCGAGGACGTCGTCACCTACCGCTGGAACTCCGGCCGGTTCACCGAGACCGACAGGGTGCACAACGAATTCAACCGGGCCGTCGGCAGTGGAGAGGGTGCTCTTCCCGCACCGCCGACGACGCAGAACTGAGAGCCGCGCATGGCCGATACCCATGTCCTCTTCGTGGAGGACGACGACGTCATCCGTGAGGCCACCCAGCTCGCACTGGAGCGGGTCGGCTTCTCGGTCACCGCGGTGCCCGACGGCCTGCTGGGCCTGGAGGCCTTCCGGGCGGACCGCCCGGACATCGCCCTGCTGGACGTGATGGTGCCGGGCCTGGACGGGGTCAGTCTGTGCCGGCGTATCCGCGACGAGTCGACCGTGCCCGTGATCATGCTGTCGGCTCGTGCCGACTCCATCGATGTGGTGCTCGGACTGGAGGCCGGGGCCGACGACTACGTCACCAAACCGTTCGACGGGGCGGTGCTCGTCGCCCGCATCCGCGCCGTGCTGCGGCGCTTCGGTCATGCCTCCGGCGCGGGCGGGACGCCCGCCGGGGCCGGCGGGCCCCCGGACGAGCCGGGCGGGGTGCTGGTCTTCGGCGATGTGGAGATCGACACCGAGGGCATGGAGGTGCGCCGAGGGGGCGCGCACGTGGGTCTGACCCCGACGGAGATGCGGCTGCTGCTGGAGTTCTCCTCGGCACCCGGCACGGTGCTCTCCCGGGACAAGCTCCTGGAGCGGGTCTGGGACTACGGCTGGGGCGGGGACACCCGCGTCGTCGACGTCCATGTGCAGCGCCTGCGCACCAAGATCGGGCAGGACCGGATCGAGACGGTCCGCGGCTTCGGCTACAAGCTCCGCGCATGAGACGGCTGGCGCTGCGGACCGGTGTCCGCTGGAAGATCAGCATCGCCATCGCGGCCGTCGGCGCGCTCATCGCGCTGGCCCTGAGCCTCGTCGTCCACAACGCGACCCGCGTCTCGATGCTGGAGAACGCGCGAGAGGTGCAGCTGGAACGGCTGCTGTTCGCACAGCGGCTGTACGAGGCCACGCCCACGCAGAAGCCGTCGCCGAAATTCGGCGCCAAGATCAACGATCCGTCGCTGCCGGCCAGCCTGCGCAGCCAGATCCGGGAGAACCGGCGCGCCACCCATGTCGACCAGTCCGCGAGCGGGGTTCCCGACGTCTGGGCTGCCGTGCCGCTGGGCAACGGCGACGTCCTCTCCCTGCACACCCGCTTCGCCGACCGCAGCGCCACGATCATGGGTGATCTGGACAGGGCCCTGATCATCGGCTCGGTCTCGGTCGTCTTCGGCGGCTGCGCGCTGGGCGTCCTGATCGGCGGCCAGCTGTCCCGGAGGCTGCGCAAGGCGGCGGCAGCGGCCGGGAAGGTCGCCCAGGGCAACACGGAGGTACGCGTACGGGAAGCGGTCGGCGGGGTCGTACGGGACGAGACCGACGAGTTGGCCAGGGCGGTGGACGCGCTCACCGACGCGCTGAACGAGCGGATCGAGGCGGAGCGCCGGGTCACCGCCGACATCGCCCACGAGCTGCGCACCCCGGTGACCGGTCTGCTCACCGCAGCCGAGCTGCTGCCCCCCGGGCGCCCCACGGAGCTCGTACGGGACCGGGCCCAGGCGCTACGGACCCTGGTCGAGGACGTCCTGGAGGTGGCCAGACTGGACAGCGCCTCGGAGCGGGCCGAGCTGCAGGAACTGCCGCTCGGCGAATTCGTCGGCCGACGGGTCCGGCTGCTGGATCCCGGGATCACGGTGCGGGTGGTGCACGAGTCCTGGGTGTCCACGGACCCGCGGCGGCTGGAACGCATCCTGGGCAATCTGCTGGGGAACGCCGCCGAGCACGGCGCGGGCCCGGTCGAGGTCACGGTCGAGGGCCGGGTGGTACGGGTCCGCGATCACGGACCCGGCTTCCCCGAGGCACTGCTGAGGGAGGGGCCGAGCCGGTTCCGTACCGGAAGCAGCGACAGAGCCGGACGCGGCCACGGTCTGGGTCTGACCATCGCCGCGGGTCAGGCGCGGGTCCTGGGGGCCCGGCTGACGTTCCGCAACGCGGGGCCCGCCGGGGGCGCCGGGGGCACGGGTGGAGCGGTCGCCGTGCTGTGGCTGCCCGAGCACGCACCGACCGACACCGGGAGCTTCCCCGTCCTGCGACAGGCGGGGACGGACTGAGCGGACAGGGGTGGGCCCCGGAGACGTCCCGTCTCCGGGGCCCACCCCTGTCCGGGGCCGCTCAGACGGCCTGCGACTGCTGGACCGCCGCGGGCCGCGCGGCCGCCGTTCCGTCGTCGTCCGGGGTGGGCACCTCCGGCTTCGCCGTGCCGCGCAGCGGGACCTCCTTGACGAACAGCGCCGCCACCAGGGCCACCACCGCGACCGAGCCGCCCACGAGGAAGGCGAGGTGCGTCCCCGAGGCGACGGCGTATTCGTACGCCTCACGCACCGGGGCCGGGAGCTGCGCCAGGCTCGCCGCATCCAGCTGGGCCGACTTCGCGATGGCCCCACCGCCGCCGCGCGCCGTCATCTCGTCCTGCACCCGGCCGGTGAACAGGGCTCCCATGATCGCGACTCCGAAGGAGCTGCCGAGCGTGCGGAAGAGCGTGGTCGTGGACGAGGCGACGCCCATGTCCTTCAGCTCGACGCTGTTCTGGGCGACGAGCATCGTGATCTGCATCAGGAAGCCCATGCCCGCACCGAGCACCGCCATGTAGAGACCGGAGGTGAGGCGCGTGGTGCCGGTGTCCATGGTGGAGAGCAGGAACAGGCCGGTGACCATCAGGATGCTTCCCGCGATGGGGAAGACCTTGTACTTGCCGGTGCTGGTGGTGACCCGTCCGGCGATCAGCGAGACGCTCATCATCGCGAGCAGCATCGGCAGGAGCAGCAGACCGGAGTTGGTCGCGGACGCCCCCTGGACCGACTGCTGGTAGAGCGGGAGGAAGAGCACCGCACCGAACATCACGAAGCCCGCCATGAAGCCGACCACGGACATGAGGGTGAAGTTGCGGTTGCGGAAGATGTGCAGCGGCACGATCGGTTCCGCGGCCTTCGTCTCGACGAACAGGAAGCCGACGAGGGAGGCTGCGCCCAGGGCGACGAGCTCCATGATCACGGCCGAGCCCCAGGCGTACTCCGTACCGCCCCAGGTGGTGACCAGCACGATCGCGGTGATGCCCACGGTGAGGAGCACGGCCCCCAGGTAGTCGGCCTTCGCCTTCGTCCGCTCCTTACGGGGCAGGTGCAGCACCGCGGTGACCATGGCCAGCGCGACGGCACCGAGCGGCAGGTTGATGTAGAAGCTCCAGCGCCAGCCCAGGTGGTCGGTGATGGTCCCGCCGACCAGCGGCCCGCCGATCATCGCTATCGCCATGACACCGGCCATCATGCCCTGGTACCTGCCACGCTCCCGGGGCGGCACCAGGTCGCCGATGATGGCCATGACGCCCACCATGAGACCACCCGCGCCCAGGCCCTGGACCGCCCGGAAACCGATCAGCTGGCCCATGTCCTGGGACATTCCGCTCAGCACCGACCCGATCAGGAAGATCACGATGGACGTGAGGAAGATCCCCTTGCGCCCGTACATGTCGCCGAGCTTGCCCCAGATGGGGGTGGAGGCCGCGGTGGCCAGGGTGTAGGCGGTGACCACCCAGGACAGGTGCTCCATACCGCCCAGGTCGCCGACGATGGTGGGCATGGCGGTGCCGACGATCAGGTTGTCGAGCATGGCCAGCAGCATTGCGATCATCAGCGCGAGAACCACCACCCGGACGCTGCGTGCAGGCGGTTCCGCCTTCCCGCCCGCCGTCGCCTTCACGAGGTCTGTCATACCGTCCGCTCCCCTGGTCCCCTGATAGCCGGGCCGCCCATCGACCCGGCACTTACTTGCCGCCCGGCTAGTTGACTACACTGAGGAAAGTAGACCCGTAACTAGCCGGGCGTCAAGTAAGTTCTTGGGAGAGTCGCATGGGCAGCACGCCACAGCCGCGCCGGGGCAACACCCGCCAGCGCATTCAGGACGTCGCCCTGGGACTCTTCGCCGAACAGGGGTACGAGAAGACCTCGCTCCGCGAGATCGCCGAGCAGTTGCAGGTCACCAAGGCGGCGCTGTACTACCACTTCAAGACCAAGGAAGACATCCTCATCAGCATCTTCGAGGACCTGAACCGGCCCGTCGAAGCCCTGCTGGAGTGGGGCAAGGAGCAGCCGCGCACCCTGGAGACGAAGAAGGAGATCCTGGTCCGCTACAGCGAGGCGCTCAAGGCGGCCGAGCCGCTCTTCGTCTTCATGCAGGAGAACCAGGCGACGGTGCGCGAGCTGAGCATCGGCCACACCATCAAGCACCGGGTCATCGCCCTGGTCGACCTGATCAAGGATCCCGACGCCCCGCTCACCGACCAGGTGCGGTGCTTCAGCGCACTCTTCACGATGCACGCCGGGATGATGGCCCTCCGGGACGCCGAAGGCGACCCCGAGGAGAAGCGCAAGGCCGCTCTCGAGGTCGCCTTCGAGCTGGTGACCAAGGCCCATGACCCGGGGCCCGCCGCTTAGCGGCTACGGGTGTCACGTCAGATGTGGACGTGCTCGGCCTTCAGGTAGGAGACCGGGTTGATCGCCGAGCCGTAGTTCGGGGAAGTGCGGATCTCGAAGTGGAGGTGCGGACCGCTGGAGTTCCCGGTGTTGCCGGACAGGGCGATCTTCTCGCCCGTCTTCACGCGGTCGCCGACGTTCACGCCGATCTTGGACAGGTGCGCGTACTGCGAGTACTTGCCGTTGGCGTGCTTGATCACGACGGCGTTGCCGTACGCGGGGCCGTCACCGGCGCCGTTCGGGCCCGCCTTGACGACCCGGCCGGAGTGGGCGGCCTCGACCTTGGTGCCGATCGGCACCGCGAAGTCCTGGCCGGAGTGCTTGCTGGCCCAGCGGGCGCCACCGGTGCCGTAGGTGGCACTCAGCACGTACTTGTCGACCGGGGCCTCCCAGGAGGCGGCCTTCTTCTTCGCGGCCGCCTTCTTCTCGGCCGCCGCCTTCTTCCCGGCGGCAGCCTTCTCCGCCTTGTCGGCCTTCGCTGCGGCCGCGGCCTTGCCCTGTGCGGTCGCCTGCTGGGCGACGGAGTCGGCAGCGGTGACCGCACCCGCCAGGGCCGCGGTGTCCGTCGTGCCGGACGCGAACGCCGCGCCCGCGCCGAACACCATCGACGCACCCAGGCCGGCGGCCACGACGGCGCCACTGGCGCGGGACATGGACGGGCGGCGGGACTGCTGGAACGTAACGCGCTTCGACATGCGGGGGAACCTCCGGGGTGACTGGACCCGGTGCTCGACCGGGCTTGCCCCACCTTGGTAACCCGCGCCCCCGGAAACACTCAAACACCCCATCTACGATCAAAAGCCGTAGTAGTGGAGGCGGGAATTCACAACGGCCGCCGGTCCGGCGACCGTAAATGATCTTCCGGGCATTTCTCGCAAAACGGGTTTAACTCCAGTTCCAGGGCCTCCTCCCCGGGCATCGGCCAGAAATCGGGCCATACCGATCCAAACGCCAAAAGTCCTTCCTGAGAGGGGCCCAAGGTCCCCGGGGTGGTCGCCCCGACTTCTCCTATCGCGCCTCGTAGGCCTCCAAGGGCCTGTGCGCCTTGTCACCGCCACTGGGCCGGAAGCCTGTCCGTTTCGGGACCTTCGGCCCTGCGGTCCGGCTACGCCGTCCGGCCCCGCGCCCAGCACCCCGGGGGACGGACGGGCGACGACACCGCCCATGGCCTCGACGCCGTCGAGTCGATTCGCGACCAGCTCGCCGACGCGGCGGCCCGCGCCACCGGCAGGCCTCTTGCCTTCTCCGGCGGCATCCGGAAGGAGTTCACCCACTGACTCCGCATGGAGCACAAGGCGGGCGGCGAAATGGGGCCGGGCCGTCGAGGCGGCCGCCGGCCGCACGCACGAGGCCGGTTTCACCCTGACTCCACACGGTGCCGTGGCCGGAGAGGCAGGGGAGACCGGGGACGAGGAGGCGGGGAGCACCGCACACCTCGTGCCGGTGGTACGGCAGTCCGTGGAAGCGGGTGCGGACCGTACTCTCGTCGTCAGCGCCCTCCAGGGCGGCGGGGTGCTGCTCACCGACCGGCGCCGGGTGCTGCGGCGGGAGGGCGCGGAGCCGGGAAGACCGCCCTGCTCCGAGGCCGGCGGCCCACGCCTCGGCTCGCACCCTGAGCGGCGCGCCGGAGCCGCTGAACGGTCCGGTCCCCTTCGTCCGCTGCGGACACTCCGCGCCCGGGCGGCGCCTCCCCGGGCCCTGCCCTTGCGTGCCGCGGGCATCCAGTCCTTCACGGTGCCTGGCACCGTACGGCGCGGCTGGAAGGCGACGACCACGAGGCCCCGGCCGAACTGGAACGCGGCCTCTCCCGCCAGTTCACCGGGAACGCTCCACCGGGCGCCCTCGCTCACACTCCTCTGCTCTGTTCCGTCGGCGTCGGCGTCGGCGTCGGCGTCGGGGCAGCCTCCCCACCACCCGCCGGAAGCCGTACAGGCTCTTCACTGAACATGCTGTTCGGCAGCCGCGACGAACACCGCAGGACCGACAGTCCCGAAGGCATCTCGATGGATGCGGAGGAGCAGACCTCCACTGCTCCGGCGCATCGCGGCGGGGCTCGTACGGGAAGCCGAAAGGGGCTGCCCCGGACCGAAACCGGTCCGGGGCAGCCCCTTTCGACGCTCAGGCGATACGCGCGCCCTACGCTTCCTTCGTCAGGTTCGGGCCGCCGCCCGCTGCCTGCTCGATCGGCGGGACGTCCGGCAGAGCCGACTTCTCCTCGCCGCGGAACGAGAACTTCTTCTCGTCCCCTTCGCCCTCGGTGCCCACGACCACGATGTGACCGGGACGCAGCTCCCCGAAGAGGATCTTCTCCGAGAGGATGTCCTCGATCTCGCGCTGGATCGTCCGGCGCAGCGGCCGGGCGCCCATCACGGGGTCGTAGCCCTTCTTCGCCAGGAGCGACTTGGCCTCGGCACTGAGCTCGATGCCCATGTCGCGGTCCTTGAGACGCTCGTCCACCTTGGCGACCATCAGGTCGACGATCTGGATGATGTCTTCCTCGGTGAGCTGGTGGAAGACCACCGTGTCGTCGACACGGTTGAGGAACTCGGGCCGGAAGTGCTGCTTGAGCTCTTCGTTGACCTTGACCTTCATCCGCTCGTAGTTCGTCTTGACATCACCCTGGGCGGCGAATCCCAGGTTGAAGCCCTTCGAGATGTCCCTGGTCCCGAGGTTGGTCGTCATGATGATGACCGTGTTCTTGAAGTCCACGACCCGGCCCTGGGAGTCGGTCAGACGACCGTCCTCCAGAATCTGGAGCAGGGAATTGAAGATATCGGGGTGGGCCTTCTCGACCTCGTCGAAGAGAACGACGGAGAACGGCTTGCGGCGCACCTTCTCGGTGAGCTGTCCGCCCTCTTCGTAACCCACGTAACCGGGGGGCGAACCGAAGAGCCGGGAAACCGTGTGCTTCTCGCTGAACTCCGACATGTCGAGGGAGATCAGCGCGTCCTCGTCGCCGAAGAGGAATTCGGCGAGCGTCTTGGAGAGCTCGGTCTTACCGACACCGGACGGGCCGGCGAAGATGAACGAACCGCCCGGCCGCTTCGGGTCCTTCAGGCCGGCTCGCGTACGGCGGATCGCCTGCGAGAGGGCCTTGATGGCGTCCTTCTGACCGATGACGCGCTTGTGGAGCTCGTCCTCCATGCGCAGCAGCCGCGAGGACTCCTCCTCGGTCAGCTTGAAGACCGGGATGCCGGTGGCCGTGGCCAGGACTTCGGCGATGAGCTCGCCGTCGACCTCGGCGACGACGTCCATGTCGCCGGCCTTCCACTCCTTCTCGCGCTTGGCCTTCGCCGCCAGCAGCTGCTTCTCCTTGTCGCGGAGCGAAGCTGCCTTCTCGAAGTCCTGGGAGTCGATCGCCGACTCCTTGTCGCGACGGACGCCCGCGATCTTCTCGTCGAACTCGCGGAGGTCCGGCGGCGCGGTCATCCGGCGGATGCGCATCCGGGAACCGGCCTCGTCGATCAGGTCGATCGCCTTGTCCGGCAGGAAGCGGTCCGAGATGTAGCGGTCGGCCAGGGTGGCGGCCTGGACCAGCGCCTCGTCCGTGATGGAGACCCTGTGGTGGGCCTCGTAACGGTCACGCAGACCCTTGAGGATCTCGATGGTGTGCGGCAGCGACGGCTCCGCGACCTGGATGGGCTGGAAGCGGCGCTCGAGCGCGGCGTCCTTCTCCAGGTGCTTGCGGTACTCGTCGAGCGTCGTCGCACCGATGGTCTGGAGCTCGCCTCGCGCCAGCATGGGCTTGAGGATGCTCGCCGCGTCGATCGCGCCCTCGGCGGCACCCGCACCCACCAGGGTGTGGAGCTCGTCGATGAACAGGATGATGTCGCCGCGGGTGCGGATCTCCTTGAGGACCTTCTTCAGGCGCTCCTCGAAGTCGCCTCGGTAGCGGGAACCCGCCACCAGGGCGCCGAGGTCCAGGGTGTAGAGGTGCTTGTCCTTGAGGGTCTCGGGCACCTCGCCCTTGACGATGGCCTGGGCCAGGCCCTCGACGACCGCCGTCTTGCCGACGCCGGGCTCGCCGATGAGGACCGGGTTGTTCTTGGTACGGCGGGAGAGTACCTGCATGACCCGCTCGATCTCCTTCTCGCGCCCGATGACCGGGTCGAGCTTGGACTCACGAGCGGCCTGGGTGAGATTCCGGCCGAACTGGTCGAGCACCAGGGAAGTGGAGGGCGTGCCCTCCGCGGGGCCGCCCGCGGTGGCCGCCTCCTTGCCTCCCGAGTACCCGGAGAGCAGCTGGATGACCTGCTGCCGCACCCGGTTCAGGTCGGCGCCCAGCTTCACGAGGACCTGGGCTGCGACGCCCTCGCCCTCGCGGATCAGGCCTAGCAGGATGTGCTCCGTGCCGATGTAGTTGTGGCCGAGCTGAAGGGCCTCACGGAGCGACAGCTCCAGGACCTTCTTGGCCCGGGGAGTGAAGGGGATGTGCCCGGACGGGGCCTGCTGGCCCTGGCCGATGATCTCCTCCACCTGCTGGCGGACCGCCTCGAGCGAAATCCCGAGGCTCTCCAGGGCCTTAGCGGCGACACCCTCACCCTCGTGGATCAGGCCCAGGAGGATGTGCTCGGTGCCGATGTAGTTGTGGTTGAGCATCCGGGCTTCTTCCTGAGCCAGGACGACAACCCGCCGCGCGCGGTCGGTGAACCTCTCGAACATCGTTAATCGCTCCTCAGAGCGGTCAGGCAGTAAGGGGTCGGTCCCCTCCCTGTCCTTCCGCAGCTTAGTCCCGCAAGCGGGGACCGCTCATTTCAACTGCCGACACCCGACGATGGCCTCCTGACCCGAACGCCGACAACTGCTCCAACCCGATGGTGCGAGACGATGTTCCCGCAGGCCAGGCAGATAGCCCTTTCGTCAGTACGCCGATGGCGAACGTGAGACGTTTTTACCCGCGTGTCGCCCCTTCCCACTAGGGATGTCTTACCCGCACCCACCGACAGTCCATGCGGCGCACCCCCGTTTCCTCCGCTACGGGCGAACAACTTCGCGCCGGCCGACACCCTCACACGCCCCCATGGCGGGCACACAGAGCGGCGGATCGCATGCGGAGCGTAACTCCGGGGCCGGTTCGGCGGTTCATCGGGCATGGCCTCCCTCGTCCCGCCTCCTCGCTCGTCACCGGAAGTCCGCGACCGCACACAGTGGTACACCCGCGAACTCGGCTGGGCCACTGCGGGCACATCGCCGGTGCGACTGCTGACGGGGCTGAGCTTCGACGTGCTGGAGCTGCCCGCCGCGGCAGGCCACGCGGCACTGCGCCGCGTGGGGCGCACCGGGCCGGTGGCACTGGCGGGACGGCGTATGCGACTGCTGGTGGCCGCGGGCAGCGCCGACGAACTGCCGGGACTGCTCGACTGGCTGGAGTGGGGCGGGATCGCTCTCGACCTGACCGCCCTCGGAACCGGCGGGCACATCACGGCCCCGGTGCCGCCGGACGGGGCGGCGGGATCGCCGGGGGCCGCCTTCTGGCTGCGGCCCCCCGGATCGCGCCAGGAGGTGGAACCGTCCCTCCCGGCCCTCGGCGGCCTCGGGAGCAGCGGTGGGGGTGCTCCCGATCTCGTACGCCTCGTGGACGCGGCGGCGAATGAATGCCACCGGGCCAGGATCGCGCATGCCCGTACACACCTGTGGCCCCATCGGCCGACAGGTCAGCCGTTGGCCTTCTCGTAAGCCTCGCGGATCTCGGCGGGAACACGGCCACGGTCATTCACGTTGTGGCCGTTCTCGCGCGCCCACCTACGGATCTCGGCGGTGTCCTTGTTGCCACCGGAAACGGCGCGGCCCTTGCCGCGGCCGGTGGCCGCGCGGCCACCGGTACGGCGTCCGCCCTTGGTGTACGGCTCGAGAAGACCACGGAGCTTGTCCGCGTTGGCCGTGGTGAGGTCGATCTCGTACGTCTTGCCGTCCAGAGCGAACGTGACCGTCTCGTCCGCCTCGCCACCGTCGAGGTCATCGACAAGAAGGACCTGAACCTTCTGCGCCACCGGATTTCCTTTCATCGAAAATGCAGTACGCGGAAAGGAAACCGCTTTTCCCCGGAAAACACAAACCCCTGGGAGAGGATCAGGAGCGCGAGGACACGGGAAACGTGCGCGATTCGGACATAGGGTTCCAGCACGTTCCGCCGTTCACAGGTGCAGAAGCATCCGGCTGTTGCCCAAGGTGTTCGGCTTCACTCGTTCGAGACCCAGGAACTCGGCGACACCCTCGTCATAGGAACGCAGTAGCTCGCTGTAGACATCTCCGTCGACCGGTGTCTCTCCGATCTCCGTGAAGCCGTGCGCGGCGAAGAAGTCGACTTCGAACGTGAGACAGAAAACCCGGCGGACGCCGAGCCATCGCGCGGTCTGCAACAGCTTGCCCAGAACCTGGTGCCCGACTCCCGTGCCCTTGATGCTGTGGTCGACGGCGAGAGTACGGACTTCGGCGAGGTCTTCCCACATCACGTGGAGTGCGCCGCAGCCGATGACACGGGCGTCCTCGTCGCGTTCGGCGACCCAGAACTCCTGGATGTCCTCGTAAAGCGTCACCGTCGCTTTGTCGAGCAGGATGCCTTCCGAGACGTAGCCGTCAAGGAGCCCGCGGACGGACGCCACATCGCTCGTCCTGGCGCGGCGGACCGTGATGGCCGGCCTATTCGCCGACGGGACGGTATGAAGATCTGCGCGAGATCCGGTTTCCGGCCTGCTTCGAGCTCCGGTTCGCGACTCGGTACGACGCTCGGTTTGCGACTGCTCTGAGGACATCCCCCGACGCTATCGCTCCCCCTCCGCCGGCGCTTCATCGGCTGCGGTCCCGTCATCGGGGCGGGCCCCGGCCGGCTCGGGGAAGGCGGGCGTGACGACGCGCATCGCATCCCGGAGGGCCTCACGCTGCTCCGCGGACATCATGCCGAAGAAGGCGACCAGTGCCGCCGCGGGGTTGTCACTCTGCGACCAGGCCTCGTTCATCAGTGCGGCCGCGTATGCGGCGCGCGTGGAGACCGCCGTATATCGATATGCACGGCCATCGACTTCCCGGCGCACCCAGCCCTTCTGATGGAGATTGTCCATTACCGTCATGACGGTCGTGTACGCGATGGACCGTTCCTGTTGAAGGTCCTCGAGAACTTCCCGCACGGTGACCGGGCGGTTCCATTGCCAGACCCGCGTCATCACGGTGTCTTCGAGCTCTCCCAATTGGCGGGGCACACCGTCACCTCAGCACTGGATGTCCGGAATGTGATAATTCAGGGATGCCAAAAAGGGCGCACCGCTCCGGTGGAGCCGTGCGCCCTTCACACTCGGGTCCGGGTCAGACGCCCTCGGGCCGCGGCGTCCGCTCGACCGCTTCGGCACGGGCGAGTGCCGCGTCCACGGCAGCGTCCTCCTTGGCCTTGTTCGGGCCGCCCTGGCTCTTGATGATCGTCACGACGAGGCCGACGAAGAAGACGGCCATCACCACGGGGGGAACGAGCGCGGATACGTAGTCCATGCCGTCCAGGGTAGCGAGCCCGGCATTCCGGCCACTCCCGGGCACCCCTCAGGCGCGTCGCCGCACCCAGGACACCGCGCGCTCCTCCGGTTCAGGAGCCGGCGGCGGCCTGCGGCCGGGCGGGAAGACCTCGGACGGCTTGGGCACCGGACGCTCGCCCGGGGCCGGCCGGCGGACCGGCGCGGCAGGCCCCGACGGGGCGCGCGACGGTTTCCGGGGACGCTCGGGCTCCTCGGCCGCCGCGAGGCCTCCGGGCAGGGCCAGCAGCCTCCTGCGCGGCGCGGGCGCCCTGACGGGCACCGCGCGACCGGTGAGACGCGCCCTCACCGAGCGCTCGGCAAGCACCTGACAGCGCTCCAGCAGGGCCGCGGCGACCGGCCCGGCACGCATGGCGCGAAGCGCCGCGAGGTCGTCGGGGCGGGGGGCGTAGCCGGCCGCGAGGGCGTCCTGGAGGAGCTCCAGATAGCCGCTGAGCGAGCCGGGGAGCGCCTCGCGGTAGCGGGCGAGATCGGCGAGGAGGAAGGAGCGCAGCCGGCCGGCCTCGCTCACCGCCTCGTCCACGGCGCCCGCGAGCCGCAGGCAGTCCTGGACATCCTCGTCAAGCAGGGGCGTGGGGTGGAGGGCGTTGGCGAGAGCACGTCGGAGCACCCTGAGTTCGTCCGCGCTGAACGCCATGCCGCCGCGTGATCCATAAGGCGTGGGCATGACGCGACAATACGTGCTAAATGGACAAAATCCGCTTAACCAATCGCTCGGCGGCGCGGCGCAGAAGACCGCGCCGCCGAGCCGTTCCCGCAGGTGACCACGGGCATGTCCTACATGCGGGCGATATTGCGTTCGTACACGAGGCGCAGCCCGATGAGTGTCAGCCAGGGCTCGTGCTCATCGATGACGGAGGACTCACCCAGCACCATCGGAGCAAGACCACCGGTCGCGATCACGGTGACCTCGTCGGGATCGGCCGCCAGCTCCTTCTTCATGCGCTCGACCACCCCGTCGATCTGGCCGGCGAAGCCGTACACGATGCCGGACTGCATGGCCTCGACGGTGTTCTTGCCGATCACGCTGCGGGGCCGCGCCAGCTCGATCTTGCGGAGCTGGGCCCCCTTCACCCCCAGTGCCTCCACGGAGATCTCGATGCCCGGTGCGATCACCCCGCCGGTGTACTCACCTCGGGCGGAGACCGCGTCGAAGGTCGTGGCCGTGCCGAGGTCGACGACGATGGCCGGGCCGCCGTAGAGCTCGACGGCGGCGACCGCGTTGATGATGCGGTCCGCACCGACCTCCTTCGGGTTGTCCGTGAGGACCGGCACGCCCGTCTTGACGCCCGGTTCCACAAGGACCGCCGGGACGTCGCCGTAGTAGCGGCGGGTGACCTCACGGAGTTCGTGCAGGACGGCGGGGACGGTGGAGCAGATCGCGATCCCCTCGATGCCGTCGCCCAGTTCGACTCCGAGCAGCGGGTGCATGCCCATCAGCCCCTGGAGCAGGACGGCCAGCTCGTCGGCGGTGCGGCGGGCGTCGGTGGAGATCCGCCAGTGCTCGACGATCTCCTCCCCGTCGAACAGACCGAGGACGGTGTGGGAGTTGCCGACGTCGATGGTGAGCAGCATCAGGCGCCGGCCCCGTCGGTCGTCGCCGCGGCGTCACGGAAGTCCAGGCCGATGTCGAGGATCGGCGAGGAGTGCGTGAGCGCGCCGACGGCCAGGTAGTCGACACCGGCCTCGGCGTAGGCGCGTGCGGATCCGAGGGTGAGCCGGCCCGAGGACTCCAGCACCGCGCGGCCGTCGACGAGGGCGACCGCCTCCGCGGTCCCGGCCGGGGTGAAGTTGTCCAGCAGGATCAGGTCCGCGCCGGCGTCCAGCACCTCCCGGACCTGCTCCAGGGTGTCGACCTCGACCTCGATCGCGAGGTCGGGGAACGCCTTCCTGACCCGCTGGAACGCCTCGGCGACACCGCCGGCCGCGATCACGTGGTTGTCCTTGACCAGCGCCGCGTCCACCAGCGACATGCGGTGGTTGACCCCGCCGCCGCAGCGCACCGCGTACTTCTCGAGTGCGCGCAGCCCCGGAGTGGTCTTGCGGGTGTCGCGGACCGCCGCCTTGGTGCCCTCGAGCACATCGGCCCAGGCGCGGGTGGCGGTCGCGATCCCGGAGAGCCTGCAGAGCAGATTGAGCGCGCTGCGCTCGCCGGTGAGCAGGTCGCGGGTACGGGTCGTGACCGTGAGCAGCTTCTGACCGGCCACGACACGGTCACCGTCCTCGACGTGGCGCTCGACCTCGAACTCGTCGGTGCAGACGATGGACAGGACCGCCTCGGCGACGCGCAGGCCCGCGACGACGCCCGCCTCACGCGCGGTGAAATCCCCGGTGGCCACGGAGTCCTCCGGGACGGTCGCCACGGTGGTGACGTCCTCGCCTCCGTCGAGGTCCTCCTCGATGGCGACGTGGGCGATGTCCTCGACCTGGACGGGGTCCAGCCCGGCGTCGGCCAGCAGCTGGGCCAGAGCGGGGTCGAGGCCGCACTCCAGGCCGTCGGGGTCGTAACCGTCACCGCAGCCGCAGCCGTCGCCACAGCCGCCCCCTGTTCCGGCGGGGGCGCCGATGTGGATCAGCGGGACGTCCACGGGTGCGGGGCGCGGATTGTCTTCGGGCGTGCTCACGGTTACGGCTCCTCGGGGGCGTCGGCGGGGTGGTTACGGGGGCCGGCGGGCCGTGCTGTCTCTGTGGGGTCCGCCGGGTCTCCGGGGCGTACGGGCGGGAATGCGGCACCGTCCGTCGTGCGGACGACGGGCTGCCGGTCCGGGGCGATACGGACGACGAGGTGGCGGCGCCAGGCGGCGTCGTCGCGGTCGGGCCGGTCCTCTCGCCAGTGGCAGCCGCGGGTCTCCTCGCGTTCCCGGGCCGCCGCGACCAGGACCCTCGAGACGAGGAGCAGATTCGTGGCCTCCCACGCCTCCACCCCGGGCACGGCGTCCTTGGGGGCGTCCCCGTCGGCAGCGGCCTGCTGGAGCGCCTCCAGTTCCTCGGCCGCGGTGGCGAGGCTGCCGGCGGAGCGGATGACCCCGGCGCCCCTGGTCATGATCCGCTGGATCGTGGTGCGGGACTCCGCTGTGAGCAGCGGGACGGTGTGCGCTCCGGCAGGGTTCCCCACCGGGGCACGCCGGGGGGCGGCCGTGGGGTCGGCCCGGAGCCCGTCCACTATGTCGGCCGCGATGCGCTCCGCGAAGACCAGTCCCTCCAGGAGGGAGTTGGACGCCAGCCGGTTCGCACCGTGCACACCCGTGCAGGCGACCTCACCGCAGGCGTACAGGCCGGGCACCGTCGTACGGCCGCGGAGGTCCGTGCGGATGCCGCCCGAAGCGTAGTGCGCGGCGGGGGCCACCGGGATCGGCCGGGTGACGGGGTCGATGCCGTGGGCGCGGCAGGCTGCGAGGATCGTCGGGAAACGCTGCTCCCACATCCCGGCGCCGAAGTGGCGGGCGTCGAGATACATGTGCTCGGTGCCCTGGAGGTGCATCTGGCGGGTGATCGCCTTGGCGACGATGTCGCGGGGCGCCAGCTCGGCCAGCTCGTGCTGCCCGAGCATGAAGCGGGTACCGGAGGCGTCGACGAGATGGGCGCCCTCGCCGCGTACCGCTTCGGACACCAGCGGCTGCTGGCCCTCGGAATCGGCACCGAGGAACAGGACGGTCGGATGGAACTGGACGAACTCGAGGTCGGAGACCTCGGCCCCCGCCCGCAGTGCGAGCGCCACCCCGTCGCCCGTGGAGACCGGCGGATTGGTGGTCGCGGAGAAGACCTGGCCCATGCCGCCGGTGGCGAGCACCACGGCCGGGGCGTGAACGGCGCCGACCCCGTCGTGCTGGCCCTCGCCCATGACATGCAGGGTGACGCCCTCGGTACGGCCCTCCGCGTCGTGGAGCAGATCCAGGACCAGGGCGTTCTCGATGGTGCGCAGGGCGGCCGAGCGGACCGCCTCGACCAGGGCGCGGGAGATCTCGGCGCCCGTGGCGTCGCCCCCGGCGTGTGCGATGCGGCGGCGGTGGTGGCCGCCCTCACGGGTCAGGGCGATCGCCCCGGTGTCGGTGGTGTCGAAGTGGGCGCCGGTGCCGATCAGCCGGCGTACGGCGTCGGGGCCCTCCGTCACGAGGGCGCGCACCGCCGTCTCGTCGCACAGGCCCGCCCCGGCGACCAGGGTGTCGTCGAGGTGCTGCTCCGGGGTGTCGCCCTCACCGAGCGCCGCGGCGATGCCGCCCTGTGCCCAGCGGGTGGAGCCGTCGTCCAGGCGGGCCTTGGTGACGACCACGGTCGAGAGGCCCGCCGCGGCACAGCGCAGGGCGGTGGTGAGACCGGCCACGCCGGAGCCGACCACGACGACGTCCGCGTCGATGGCCCAGCCGGGGGCGGGGGCGGTCAGCCGTATTCCGGTCACGTGTGGGCTCCGAGGGTCAGCGGGATGTTGTCGATCAGGCGGGTGGCTCCCACCCGCGCCGCGACGGCGAGGACCGCCTCGCCGTCGGCGCGGTCGTCGGGGAACTCGGTGAAGTCCGCCGGGTCCACGAGCGCCACGTATTCCAGGTCGAGGGGCACCGTCTCTTCGGCCGCCTCGTCCAGGACGGCCCGTGCGGCGGCCAGCACCGCGGCGGGTGTGACGGTCGGCCGGGCCAGCTCCACGGCCTGTGTGTCGGCGGCCGCACGGGCCTCTCCGAGCCGGGTGAGGGCGGCGGCACGGCCCTCGCCCGCCGGGGCCGTCCGGGCGCGGGCGTGCAGCGTCTGCTGGGCGGCCAGCCGGTCACGCGCGGCGAACAGGGCCCTGGGCAGGGCCAGCGCGGTCCGGCGCTCCTGAGCGGAGAGGAAGCGGTTACGGCTGGAGAGCGCGAGGCCGTCCGGGTCCCGGACGGTCGGCACCGCGACGATGTCGGTACGGAAGTTGAGATCCCGCACCATGCGGCGGACCAGTGCCAGCTGCTGGGCGTCCTTCTGCCCGAAGAACGCCGCGTCCGGCCGGGTGAGGTGGAGGAGCTTGGCGACGACGGTGAGCATGCCGTCGAAGTGCCCGGGGCGGAAGGCGCCCTCCAGCCGCTCGCCCATGGGGCCCGCTGTGATCCTGACCTGGGGATCGCCGCCGGGGTACACCTCGTCGGCGGAGGGTGCGAAGACCGCGTCGGCACCGGCTTCCGAGGCGACGGCGAGGTCGGCCTCCAGCGTGCGGGGGTAACGGTCGAGGTCGGCGGCCTCGCCGAACTGGAGCGGGTTGACGAACACGGTGACCACGACCTGGCCGCCGGGCCCCGCGGCTGCCCGCGCCGCACGGATCAGGGTGGCGTGGCCGTCGTGGAGCGCGCCCATCGTCATCACGACGGCGCGGCGTGCTCCGGCGGCCCGGCCCAGGGCGTCCAGCTCCGCGGTGGAGCTCAGCAGGGTGGCGGGTGCGGTGTTCATCGCTTCTCCCCCGGTCCGGTTCCGTCCGGGCCGTGTGTTCCGTTCGTTCCGTCGGCGGGGCTGCTGTCCGACAGGACGCCGAGGAGGTCCTCGGCCAGCTCCGTCCTGAGCAGGCCGTGGTCCAGCGCCCGGTCGGCCGTGGCGCGGGCCATGGCGAGGTATCCGGCCACCGTCCGCGGGGCGTGGGCCCGCAGCTCGCGGATGTGCGCGGACACCGTCCCCGCGTCACCCCGGGCGACCGGCCCGGTCAGCGCCGCGTCGCCGGAGCGCAGGGCGTTGTCGAGGGCGGCTCCGAGCAGGGGCCCGAGCATCCTGTCGGGTGCACCCACGCCGGCCTTGCGGAGCAGCTCCATGGACTGCGCGACGAGGGTGACCAGGTGATTCGCTCCGAGGGCGAGCGCCGCGTGGTAGAGCGGCCGGGACTCCTCGGCGATCCATTCGGGCTCGCCGCCCATCTCGATGACGAGCGCCTCCGCGGCGAGCCTGAGCTCCTCGGGGGCGGTGACTCCGAAGGAGCAGCCCGCCAGCCGCTGGACATCGACGGAGCTGCCGGTGAAGGTCATCGCCGGATGCAGGGCGAGCGGGAGGGCACCGGCCCGCAGGGCGGGGTCCAGCACCTTCGTCCCGTACCGCCCGGAGGTGTGGACGAGCAGCTGGCCCGGTCGGACGGCGCCGGTCTCGGCAAGGCCTTCCACCAGCCCGGGCAGCACGTCGTCGGGGACCGTCAGCAGCACCAGATCGGCGCGCGCGAGGACCTCGGCGGGCGTCACCAGGGGGACATCGGGGAGCAGTGCGGCGGCCCGGCGCACGGAGGCGTCGGACACGCCCGAGACCGCGACCGGGCGGTGCCCGGCGAGCTGGAGCGAGGCGGCGAGGGCCGGGCCGACCCGTCCCGCGCCGACGACGCCGACGGTGAGGCGGGCGGGGCGGTCCCTCGCGTCGAGGGTTTCCTTGGAAACTGATGCGTTCACGCGGCGATGGCCTTCCGTTCCAGTCCGCGGGGGGTACCGGACGATTTCTCTGCATGCTACGCCAGCGTTTCGTCACACCCCTCAACCGTCCACACCCTGTGGATAACCTTCGGCGGCAGAGGAACCCGCGGTGGGCGGTGTCAGCGGTCCGGGTGATGATCGTCCCATGGCAGTCACCGATGAGCAGCAACAGCGGAACCGCAGGCTGGCCGCCTGGCGGCGGTCGGGAAAGGTGCTGGCGCGGATGTCCGCGGACCACACTCTGGCCGAGCGGCTGACCGCGCTGGCCTCCGGCGCGGGCGCGGTCCACGACCTGGACGAGTGGACGGACGTCTACGGCGACGGGGTCGTCGCCGAGGTCGAGCGGCGTACCGCGGATCTGCTGGGCATGGACGCCGCCGCGTTCTTCCCGACCGGGACGATGGCCCAGCAGGTCGCGCTGCGGTGCTGGGCGGGACGTACGGGCGACCCGGCCGTGGCCCTGCATCCGCTCTCCCACCCGGAGGTGCACGAGCGGGGCGCGCTCACCTCGGTGAGCGGGCTGCGCACGGTGCATCCGACGGCGGCGCCCCGGCATGCCACGGCGGACGAGATCCGGGATCTCCCCGAGCCGTTCGGCACGCTGATGCTGGAACTGCCGTTGCGGGACGCGGGCTTCGTCCTGCCCTCCTGGGAGGAGCTGGAGGCGGCCGTGGCCGCCGCACGGGAGCGGGACGCGGTGGTGCATCTGGACGGGGCGCGCCTCTGGGAGTGCACATCGCACTTCGGGCGCGGCCTGTCCGGGATAGCGGCCCTCGCCGACAGTGTGTACGTGTCGTTCTACAAGTCCCTGGACGGATTGTCCGGAGCGGCGCTCGCGGGCCCCGAGTCGCTGATCGAGGAGGCGAGGACCTGGCGCCACCGCTACGGCGGTCAGGTCTTCCAGCAGTATCCGGCTGCCCTCTCCGCCCTGCTGGGCCTGGAGCGGGAGCTGCCGAGGCTGCCGTCGTACGTGGCGCACGCGAAGGTGGTCGCCGGGGCGCTGGCGGAGGGCTTCGCCGAGTCGGGGGTGCCGTGGTCCCGGGTCCACCCCGAGCCGCCGCACACACACCAGTTCAAGGTCTGGCTGCCGTACGCGGCAGAGGTGCTGGACGAGGCGTCCGTGCGGCAGGCCGAGGAGACGGGCGTGACGCTCTTCCGCCGTTGGTTCGCGGCTCCGGCCGGTCCGCCCGGGCTCTCTTCCACCGAGGTCACGGTGGCGGCCCCGGGACTGGACTGGACGGCCGGGGACGTCCGGGAAGCGGTGGCGGATTTCGTGGGGCGGCTGGAGTAGGCGGTTCAGGTCCGCGGGGCGGCTCCGGCCGGCGCAGGCGGCTCAGAGGAGGGGCGGCAGGTGCACCGACGTCCAGGCACGGATACGTCTGCGCACGGCGCGCAGAACGTCCCGGTCGCGCGTGCCGGGCAGCGGGGGCGGCACCTCACCGTGCTGCGCGGCCCGGCAGCTGTCGAGCATGTGCTGCTGAATGATGTCCATGACTCCAGCCTGCCCCCGGCCCGGCGGGTCCGCCCGTGAATTGACGGCCGCGGTCAAGTGACACCGGCCTCCGCCCCCGCACCCCGCACCATGGAGGGGTGAGTGTGCACATCGACATCGCGGGCCTGCCTCCCGAGCGCATAGTTTTCGAGACCTCCCCCCTCGCAGAGCTGGGCCTCGCCCTTCACGCGCTCTCCGAGCCGGGGCACCACCCCGGCCTGCACGGCTGGGTGACGGCGACGGCCGCCTCCCTGGAACCGGACCTCGCGGACCGGCTGAGCGAGGCGGAGTTCCTGTGGCGGAACACCTTCTCCGACGTCTTCCTGCCGTTCGCCGGGGTCCGCGGTGGCGGCGGCAGGGCCGGGGCGACCCTCGCCGAGGACCTGGACATCCTCGACGGACTGGACGACGAGCGGTTCGTCGCCGCCGCCCTGGAGTTCACCTGCACGAGCACGTACGGAACGGGCGCGCCGTCCCCGCTCTCCGATTCCCGGACGCGGACCCGCGCGCTGGACATGGCGGCTGCCAGGGGACCGAAGCAGGTGGAGTTCAGCCGGCGGCTCCTGCACGACCCTGACTCCGTACGGGGCTGGGTCAGACGCCTCTTCGAGGACTGCGACCAGGCGTTCTTCGCCGGCACCTGGGAGCGGGCGCGGATCCAGCTCACGGCCGACGCCCGGCACAAGACGGAGGTGCTGCGGCACAAGGGCACCGCCGCGGCCATGGGTGCGGTCTCCGCGGCCCTGTCGCTGGACGAGGAGGCCGGCCGGATCAGCGTCGACAAGCTGACCGAGGGCCGCACCGACGCCACGGGTACCGGGCTGACCCTCATCCCGACCACCTTCGGCTGGCCCCATCTGTCGGTGCTGCACGCCCCCGGCTGGCGCCCGGTGATCCACTACCCGGTGCACCGCCCCGAGCTGCCCTCCCCCGCCTCCGTGGAGCTGCTCCAGCTCCGGATGGAGGCGCTGGCGCACCCGATGCGGATGCGGATCTGCCGCAACCTGGCCCGTTCCCCGTACACCACGGGCGAACTCGCCGACTCTCACGGCATCACGCCCCCCGAGGTGTCCCGCCATCTGGCGCTGCTCAAGAGGGCCGGCCTGGTCACCACGCGCCGGCGCGGGCGGTACGTCCTGCACTCGCTGGACCTGACGGCCGTGGCCCGTCTGGGCAGCGACTTCCTGGAGGGCGTGCTGCGGTGACCCCGGGGGAGGTCAGCCCGTACCGCCGCCCGCCCTGACCAGGCCCGTCTCGTACGCGAGGACGACCACCTGGACGCGGTCACGCAGGCCCAGTTTGGTGAGGATGCGGCCCACATGGGTCTTCACGGTCGCTTCGGACAGGACCAGACGGCCCGCGATCTCGCCGTTCGACAGGCCCTGGGCGACCAGCAGCATCACCTCGCGCTCGCGCTCGGTCAGCTTCTCGACGTGCTTGTGCTGAGGCTCCTTCCGGCCGCTCGGCAGCATCGGCGAGAACCGGTCGAGCAACCTGCGGGTCGTGGACGGGGCCACGACGGCGTCGCCGCTGTGCACCGAGCGGATGGCGGAGAGCAGTTCGCCGGGCGGCACGTCCTTGAGCATGAACCCGCTGGCGCCCGCCTTCAGACCGGAGAAGGCGTACTCGTCCAGGTCGAACGTGGTCAGGATCAGCACCTTGGGCGGATCGGTCCGCGCGCAGATGCGCCGGGTCGCCTCGACACCGTCCAGGCGTGGCATACGCACGTCCATGAGCACCACGTCGACGGCCGTGGACCGCAGCGCCTCGATCGCCTCGGCCCCGTCGCCCGCCTCCGCGACGACCTCCATGTCCGGCTGGGCGGCGAGCACCATCCTGAAACCGGTGCGCAGCAGCACCTGGTCGTCGACGAGCATCACTCGGATCGCCATGAACTGTCCTGTCCTTCTGTCACTGGTCGGCCGGCTTGAGCGGAAGCAGGGCGCTGATCCGGAAGCCGCCGCCCTGGCGCGGGCCCGCGTCCAGCGTCCCGCCGACCATCCCGACCCGCTCGCGCATGCCGATCATCCCCTGTCCCGCACCGTCGGCCCCACCGTCCTGGTAGAGCTCGTGCGGGGCGCCGCGGCCGTCGTCCTCGACGAGCAGGCCGAGCCCGTCGTCGAAGTAGACCAGCCGCACGCTCGCCCCGGCGCCCGGGCCGCCGTGTTTACGGGTGTTGGTGAGCGCCTCCTGGACGATGCGGTACGCGGTCAGCTCGACCCCGCTCGGCAGCGGACGCGGAGTGCCCTCGATCTTGAAGTCCACCGCGAGGCCCGTCTCCCTGACCTTGCCGACGAGTTCCTCGATCTGCTCGACGTCGGGCTGGGGAACGTACTCCCCGCTCTCCTGGGAATCGCCGGTCCTGAGCACTCCGAGCAGCCGCCGCATCTCGGCGAGCGCCTGGCGGCCGGTGCCGGAGATGGTCTCCAGCGCCTGCCGGGCCTGATCCGGGGACGAGTCCATGACATACGCGGCGCCGTCGGCCTGGACCACCATCACCGAGACGTTGTGCGCGACGACGTCGTGCAGTTCGCGGGCGATGCGGGCACGTTCGGCGGCCACGGCGACCTTCGACTGCGCCTCACGCTCGCGCTCCAGCCGGGCGGCCCGCTCCTCCAGCTGATCGAAGTAGGCCCGCCGGGTGCGTATCGAATCGCCGAGCACCCAGGCCAGGACGAAGGGCACGGTCATGACGACGATGTAGAAGGCCGTCTGCCCCCAGCCGCCCGACGGGGCGCCGTCGGACCAGCGCAGTCGTGAGATCCCTGCCGCGGTCAGGCTGCACCCCAGGGCGAGCCGGGACGCCCAGCGCCCTCCCACCGCGGCCACGGTGTAGGTGATCACCAGCATGGCGAAGTCGGCCGCGTTGGGCCGCACCCCGAGCGCCAGCTGGGCGAGCCCCATCAGGATCGCGAGCAGCAGCATCTTCTCCGGCGCGCGCCGGCGCAGCGCGACCACGGTGCACAGACCCACGGCGATCGGCACGGCGGCCACGCGCTCCCGGCCGACACCGGCCTGGTCGGCCACGATGGACACGCCGGAGAACCCGAGGAGGAGGACAGCCCAGAGGATGTCGACGCCCGTCGGGTGTCTGCGGATGAAATCGTAGAAGCGCTGCACGTTACCCAGCGTAGGGACAGGTGATCGGTGCCCGGGTCAGCCGAAGGGCCGATCCGGGTCCAGGGACCGTACTCCCCAAGGTGGAGACTTGCCTACGTGACGTATGACTGGTGCCGCTGGCGGGAAGCCGCAGAGACCGCTTTGTACGGGGAAGGGGGGTTCTACCGGCGCCCGGAGGGGCCCGCAGGTCATTTCCGCACCTCGGTGCACGCCTCCCCCTTGTTCGCCACCGCCGTCGCCCGGCTGCTGGCCGCCACGGCACGGGAGCTGGGGACGGATTCGGTCGGCCTGGTGGATGTGGGAGCGGGCCGCGGCGAGCTGCTGACCGGGGTGCTGGCGGCGCTGCGGGACGGGAGCGTGGCCCCCGGCCTCAGCGTCCGGGCGTACGCCGTGGAGGTCGCCCCGCGCCCGCCGGGCCTGGACCCGGCCGTCGAGTGGTGCGCACGGCTCCCACAGGGTGTGCGGGGGCTGCTGTTCGCCAACGAATGGCTGGACAACGTCCCGGCCGACATCGCGGAGGCCGACGCCGACGGGGTGCCCCGCTATGTCCTCGTACGCGGGGCCGACGGCGCCGAGCGGCTCGGCGGTCCGGTGACCGGGGCCGACGCCCGGTGGCTGAACCGCTGGTGGCCGCTGTCCCGGCCCGGCGACCGTGCGGAGATCGGCCGGCCCCGGGACGAGGCCTGGGCCCGGGCCGTCGCCTCGCTGTCCGGCGGGACCGCGGTCGCCGTGGACTACGCGCACGTACGGGCGTCGAGACCGCCGTTCGGGACGCTCACGGGGTTCCGGGAAGGCCGCGAGGTACCTCCCGTGCCCGACGGGAGCTGTGATCTGACCTCACACGTGGCGCTGGACGCCTGCGCGGCGGCGGCGGACGGCCCGGCGGAACTCCTGGACCAGCGGACGGCGCTGCGGGAACTGGGCATCAGCGGTGAACGCCCGCCGCTGGCACAGGCGTCGGCCGATCCCGCCGGTTATGTGCGGGCGCTCGCCTCGGCCGGGGAGGCGGCCGAGCTGACAGCGCGGGGCGGGCTGGGCGACTTCGGCTGGCTGAGGCAGCGGGTCCCCGACCGCGAAGAGGGATACTGTCCGGCATGACGGAGACGACGATCGGCATCGGCGGCGCGGCGGAGAGCACCGACATGGTGCTGAACATCGGTCCCCAGCACCCCTCCACCCACGGTGTGCTCCGGCTGCGGCTCGTCCTGGACGGCGAGCGGATCCAGCAGGCCGAGCCCGTCATCGGCTACATGCACCGAGGCGCCGAGAAGCTCTTCGAAGCCCGGGACTACCGGCAGATCATCATGCTCGCCAACCGCCACGACTGGCTGTCGGCCTTCTCCAACGAGCTCGGCGTCGTCATGGCCGTCGAGCGGATGCTCGGCATGGAGGTCCCGGAGCGTGCCGTCTGGACGAGGACGCTGCTGGCGGAGCTGAACCGGGTCCTCAACCATCTGATGTTCCTCGGCTCCTACCCCCTCGAACTCGGCGGGATCACCCCGATGTTCCATGCGTTCCGGGAGCGTGAGGAGCTCCAGGCCGCGATGGAGGAGGTCTCCGGCGGCCGGATGCACTACATGTTCAACCGGGTCGGCGGCCTCAAGGAGGACCTGCCCGCGGGCTGGCTCGGCCGGGCCAGGGACGCCGTGGCGTCCGTGCGCTCACGGATGGACGTGTACGACCGGCTGGTCCTCGGCAACGAGATCTTCCGGGGCCGCACCCGAGGGGTCGGCGTGCTGTCCCCCGAGGCCGTGCACGCGTACGGGGTGTCCGGTCCGATCGCCAGGGCCTCCGGGGCCGACTTCGACCTGCGGCGCGACGAGCCGTATCTCGCGTACGGCGAACTGCGGGACACGCTCAGGGTCGTCACCCGGACCGAGGGCGACTGCCTGGCCCGTTTCGAATGCCTCCTGGAGCAGACGCACAACGCGCTGGACCTCGCCGACGCGTGCCTGGACCGGATGGCCGACCTGCCGCCCGGGCCCGTCAACCAGCGGCTTCCCAAGGTGCTGAAGGCGCCGGAGGGCCACACCTACGCGTGGACCGAGAACCCGCTGGGGATCAACGGCTACTACCTGGTGTCCACGGGCGAGAAGACCCCGTACCGGCTGAAACTGCGCTCCGCCTCGTTCAACAACATCCAGGCACTCACCGAGCTGCTGCCCGGCACGCTCGTCGCCGACATGGTGGCGATCCTGGGCTCGCTGTTCTTCGTCGTCGGGGACATCGACAAGTAGCCCGGCCCGCCGTCTGCGGACGGCCCGGGGGTCCCGGGGGTCCCGCTACGAGGAGACCGCGCTGCGCAGATCGACGACGTCCAGCTGCTCGGTCTCGTCGTGGGCCGTCAGGTCGATGACCTTGCCGACGGCGCGGTTCCCGGCCGCGCCCGTACGGTGCACCGCCAGTGCCTCCTCGCCCACCACGTCCGCGAGGTCCTCGTTCTGCACGGACTCGATCGCGTCGTCCGCCTTCTGCGTGCCGAAGAAGTCGAAGCTGCCCTGCGGGACGAGGTGACGGCGTGCCGCGGCGTACGGGACGACGGCGGACGCCGCGGGTACGGCGCGGGGCGGCACGGCCGCGGGCGACAACTGCGGTGCGGAGAGGGCGGTCCGGGGGCGGCGGTGCTGGAGGTCGCCCGCTCCGGCAGCCGCCGTGTGCTTCCCCTGTCGTCCGTCGCCCTCCGCGTCCCGCTCGGCGAGACCGCGCGGCCGGGCCGGTTCGGCCGTGCGGCGCGCCTCCTGGAGTGCGGCGTTGCGGGACAGGTTCTGCAGGGCCTGCGCGGCGAGCAGATACGCGCCGGGCGTCGGCGTGGACCGCGCGGGCAGGAGCTCCCGTGGTCCGGACACCTCGATGGCGAGTTGCCTGCGGCCCTCCAGCGCACTGGCCCGCTCCGTCTCCGCGTTGGCGTACCGGCGCAGGAGTGCGGCGTGTTCGCCCCGCAGCCCGGCCAGCTCCACACGCTTGCGGCGCAGCTTGGTCTCCAGCCGGGTACGCAGTTCCCGTGATTCCTCGAGGTCCGCCTCCAGTTCGGCTATGCGCTCCTCGGTCTTCCACTCGTCGCTGGCCCGGGCACGGGTCAGCTCCGCGACACGCAGCCCCGCGGCCCGGTCCCAGCCGCGCATCAGGCAGGCACCGGTGACCGCCGCAGCCGCTGTCACGGCGACCAGGGCACGCAGAGCCAGAGGTTCCGTGAGGAGCCATGCTCCGGCGGCACAGGCGACCGGCACTCCGGCCACCACGGCGGGAGGCAGGATTCTGTGGAGGGGTGGCGAATGGCGGTGGCGTCCTCGTGGCATGGCCCGAAATTTACCGTGCATACGAGTCACTTGGGAGGCCGCCCGGCAATCTGTTCCCCGCCGGTTACCTGGCGGCCTCTCACATGGCGCTCATATACGCCTTTTCACTTCCGGACCAGTCCCTTCGACCGGAGATAGTCCCCGGCCGCGTCCGCGGGCTTGGCGCGCTCCGCATCGACCTTGCGGTTGAGTTCCGCGAGGTCCTCCGTGGTCAGTACGCCGGTGAGCTTCCCGAGCGCTTCGGCGATCTCCGGCGCGCCCGCATCCTTGGCGTTGAGTACCGGAAGGACGTTGTCCGCGTTCTGCAGCTTCTTGTCGTCCTCCAGGAGGACCAGCCCGTAGGCGTCGAGCACCGCGTCCGTGGTGGTCGTGAGGACCAGTTGGTCCTTGCCGTCCTTGACCGCCTGCTTGGACTGCGGTGTGCCGACGCCCTTGGGGTCGATCCCGATGACGTCGATGCCGTACGTCTTCTTCAGTCCGGGCGCGCAGAACGGGCGCACCTCGCACTCGTCACCCGCCGCGATCTTCACCTTGATCTTCGAGCTGCCGAGGTCGGAAAGCGTCTTGAGGCTGTTCTTCCCGGCGAATTCCTTCGACACCGCGAAGGCGTTCTGGTCGACCGCCTCGCCCGCCGGAAGGACCTTCAGTCCGAGCGGGGCGGCGAGCTCCTCCAGAGCGGCGACGGTGGCGGTCACATCGCTCGAGGCGACCGGCTTCTTCTCCGCCGCCTTCGCCCCGTTCACCTTGGCGTTGAGGAATTCCGCGAGCGTCGCGGCGTATTCCGGGACGACGTCGATCTCGCCCTTCTCCAGCGAGGGCTCGTACAGTTCGCGGTTCTTCACCGTGGTGACCGAGGCGTCGTAACCGGCGTCGTCCAGGACCTGGGCGTACAGCTCGGCGAGCACCTTGGACTCGGTGAAGCCGGCGGCACCCACGACGAGCGAGCCCTTCCCGGAACCGGCACCGGACCCCTTGTCCGGGCCGCCCTTCCCCTGCTCCAGGCTGTCACCGCCGCACGCGGCGAGCGAGCCTGCCAGCGCGACCGCTCCGATCAACGCTCCGGCCATGCGCGAAGTCCTGCTCATGTTCGTTCTCCGTCCGAGAAAAAGGGTGTGCACGGTCCGGGAGGTCCGCGTGTTCATGCCGTCCGGCGGTGGCGCAGGGGCGACAGCAGCCGGTCCAGCACCACGAGGGCGCCCTCCACCACCAGGGCCAGGAGGGCGACCAGCACGGCGCCCGCGAAGACCTGCGCGGTGTCGTAGGTGTTGAATCCGGCGGTGATGATCCGGCCCAGGCCGCCGAGGCCGACCATCGCCGCGATCGAGGCGGTGGCGATCACCTGGACGGCGGCGGACCGGAGACCGGTCATGATCATCGGATAGGCGAGGGGGAACTCGACCCGCAGGAAGAGCTGCACGCCGGACATGCCCATGCCCCGCGCGGCCTCCAGCACCGACCGGTCCACCTCCTTCATCCCGATGTAGGCGTTGGTCAGCAGCGGAGGCACGGCGAACAGCACCAGCGCGATGACCGTGGGCAGATAACCGGAGTTACGCAGGGGCGTCATCATGAAGAGCGCCAGGACCGCGAACACCGGGACCGCCCGGCCCACGTTGGAGAGGTTGACGGCGAGAGCGCCCCCCTTGCCCACGTGACCGAGATACAGGGCCACCGGCAGGGCGATGAGGCAGGCCGCCGCGAGGGCGATCCCGCTGACGTACAGGTGCTCGGTCAGACGGTGCGCCGCTCCGCCGTCTCCCGACCAGTTGGCGCCGGTGGTGAGCCAGGCCCACGCCTCCCCGATGACTCCCATGGGTCAGACCGCCTCCGTCTTCGCGATGCCCGCTCCGGCGGACGCTTCGGCGGGCGTCCGTATCCGGGTCCAGGGCGTGAGCAGGCGTTGCACGCCGAGCAGCAGGAGATCCGCGGCCACCGCGAGCAGCACGCAGAGCACGGACGCGGTGAGCACCTGGGCCTTGAAGAAGCTGGGCAGCGCGTCCTCGATGAGATTGCCGAGGCCGCCCTTGCCCACGAGGGAGCCGACCGTGGTCAGCGCCACCGTCGACACCGTGGCGATCCGCAGTCCGGCCATCAGGGCCGGGAGGGAAAGGGGGAGTTCGACCTCCCAGAGAAGCCGGACGGGCCCGTACCCCATGCCCTTCGCCGCTTCCCTGGCCTCCTGCGGGACGGCTTCGAGACCGGCCAGGATGTTGCGCACGAGAATGGTCAGCGAATAGAGCACCAGGCCGGTGACGACGAGCGCCGCGGACAGCCCGAAGAGCGGCAGCAGCAGCGAGAACATCGCCAGTGACGGCACGGTGTAGAGGACCGTGGTCAGGCCCAGCACCGGGCCCGCGAAATGCCGGCCCCGGCGCGCGAGCAGCGCGAGCGGAAATGCCACCGCGAGCCCTATCAGCACGGAAGCCGCCGTGATCCAGACGTGCTGCACGGTCGCTTCGGCCAACTCATGGCCGCGGGAACGCAGATACTCTCCGCAGATCCAGTCGTTCGCCACCAGGCAGTTCTGCTCGGCCATCCGCCCCCCGCCTCCTGTTCGCCTCTCGGTGCCGCCCCGGTCCCGGTCGACCCTATCCTCGACCACCGACAAGTGCCGAGGGTGTCGCATTCCGGCAACATGGCCTTCACAGCACCCGCGTCACAATGGGGAGTCATGATCCGTTTCGAGCACGTCACCAAGCGGTACGCGGACGGCACCACCGCCGTCGACGGCCTTTCCTTCGAGGTCGCCGAGGGTGAGCTGGTCACGCTCGTCGGGCCTTCCGGCTGCGGCAAGACGACCACCATGAAAATGGTGAACCGTCTGATCGAACCGACCGAGGGCCGGATACTCCTCGACGGGGACGACATATCCACCATCGATCCCGTCCAGCTCCGCCGTCGTATCGGCTATGTGATCCAGCAGGTCGGCCTCTTCCCGCACAAAACGGTCCTGGAGAACACGGCGACCGTTCCCCATCTCCTCGGCTGGGGACGGGAAAAGGGCAGGAATCGCGCCGCTGAACTGCTCGATCTCGTCGGACTCGATCCTTCCGTTTATGGCGGCCGCTATCCCGAGCAGCTTTCCGGCGGTCAGCGCCAACGGGTCGGTGTGGCCCGGGCCCTTGCCGCCGACCCGCCGGTCCTGCTGATGGACGAGCCTTTCGGGGCGGTCGATCCGGTGGTACGGGAAAGGCTGCAGAACGAATTCCTGAAACTGCAGGCCCAGGTCCGCAAGACCGTGTTGTTCGTCACCCATGACATCGAGGAAGCCGTCCGCCTCGGCGACCGGATCGCGGTGTACGGGCACGGCCGCATCGAGCAGTTCGACACCCCTGCCACGGTGCTCGGGGCCCCGGCCACGCCGTACGTCGCCGGTTTCGTCGGGGCCGACCGCGGCCTGAAACGGCTTTCGGTCACGCCCGTCGAGAAGAGCGACCTGGAGCAGCCGCCGATCGTCCATCTCGACGATCCGCTGGCGCAGGCGACCGAGCGGCTGCGGGCCGGAGGCGCACGCTGGGCGGTCGTCCTGGACGGTCAGGACAATCTGCACGGCTGGATCCCGGCCGCCGACGGAGCGACGGCCGGGGGCACGGTCCGTGAGCATGCCCGGCGCATGGACGCGTGGCTTCCGCTCGGCGCTCCGCTCAAGCAGGCCTTCGCCACGATGCTGCAGCACGACGCGGGCTGGATCGCCGTCATCGACGAGGAGGGCACCGGCCGCTTCCTGGGCGTGCTCACCCCGGCCCGCCTCCACGAGGCCCTGCGGCGCTCGATCGACGCGGACGCACAGGATGTGCCGCGCGCCGAGGTAGCCGTGGAGAGCGTGGCAGGCGTCGCCGGCTCCTCCTGAGGGCTCCTCCCCGCCGGCGGAGGGGTGCGCACGGCCGGTGGGGTCCCCCCGCCCGTCGGCCGGGGCGCGCGGGGAGCCGCCCGCCGTCCGTCCGGGCGAACACGGCGCGAGCGGATCCCCGGCAGCGGCACGGGGAGGCGGGCTCATGCCAAGGACCTCCCGGGGCCGTGCCGTGCCGCCTGCGACGGATTCCGCGGTGATCACCGCACGTGCACGGTTCGCCCGGTACCCGCCCGGGCCTGAGGCCTTCCGTCCGGGCCGGGGAGCGGGGCCCGGTGCCGTGCGTCGCATCGCACCGTGTGAGGAAGGAGCCATGGCGAGTGACAGCAACACCGCGAGGCACGGTGCCGGGGGGCAGGACACGCGGCCCGGCCCGATCCCGCCGGGAGGCCCTAGGCTGGTCGCATGAGTACGTTGCGAGGACGGGGCACGGTGCGCGGCCTGCCGGAGTGGGACCGCTGCGCGGTCATGGGGGTCGTCAACGTGACACCCGACTCCTTCTCCGACGGAGGCCGCTGGTTCGACACCACGGCAGCGATCAAGCACGGTCTCGACCTGGTGGCCGAAGGCGCGGATCTGATCGACGTCGGCGGTGAGTCGACCCGCCCGGGTGCGAGCAGGGTGGACGAGGACGAGGAACTGCGGCGGGTCGTTCCCGTCGTGCGAGGGCTGGCCTCCGAGGGCGTCACCGTCTCCGTGGACACCATGCGGGCCGGCGTCGCCGAGCAGTCCGTCGCCGCCGGAGCCGTCCTGGTCAACGACGTGAGCGGCGGCCTCGCCGACCCGGACATGATCCCGGTCGTCGCCGCGGCCGACGTGCCGTTCGTGGTCATGCACTGGCGTGGTCACAGCGATTCGATGAACAGCCGAGCGGTGTACGGGGATGTCGTCGGCGAAGTCGTCGCGGAGCTCCGGGAGCGCATGGAGGCCGTGATCGAGGGCGGGGTGGACCCCGGGAAGCTGGTGATCGACCCGGGGCTCGGATTCGCCAAGAACGCCGCCCAGGACCTCGCACTCGTCGCGCGCCTCGACCGGCTGCACGATCTGGGCAGGCCCCTGCTGGTCGCCGCCTCCCGCAAGCGGTTCCTCGGTCACGTCCTGGCGGACGGGGACGCGGTTCCGCCGCCCGCCCGTGAACGGGACGCCGCGACCGCCGCGGTCTCCGCCCTCTCCGCAGCCGCGGGCGCCTGGGCGGTCCGGGTGCACACGGTGCGGCCCACGGCGGACGCGGTCCGGGTGGCCCGCGCCGTCGAGGGAGCCGCGTGAGCGCCGCGCGTGACGAGCACGAGGAAGCCGCCGCCGACATCGCGGCGGTCGAGCAGGCCAACACCGCCTTCTACGAGGCGATGGAACGCGGCGATCTCGACGGGCTCTCCGGCCTGTGGCTGCCCGGCGAGGACCTCACCGTCTCCTGCGTCCACCCCGGCTGGCCGGTTCTCACGGGTCGTGGTGAGGTGCTGCGGAGCTACGCGCTGATCATGGCGAACACCGAGTACATCCAGTTCTTCCTGACCGATGTCGGGGTCTCCATGACCGGCGACACCGCACTGGTGACCTGCACCGAGAACATCCTCAGCGGCGGCCCCGCGGAGGAGGGCAACGCCCTCGGGCCGCTCGTCGGCCAGCTCGTCGTCGCCACGAACGTGTTCCGGCGCACACCGGAGGGCTGGAAGCTCTGGTCCCACCACGGCTCTCCCGTACTGACCGAAACCGGTGAGGAAGAGGACGACGAACCGGCCGCCTGAGCGGGCGGCGGGGGTTGAACCACCTGGCCACGGGGTATACGCGGCTACCAGCCCTGTGCCGGACCGGCGCCCCTGCGGACGGGCTCTGTCGGTGTTCGCGGGTAGATTCGAAAAACGGCACCTCACCGCCCGCACGCGGCCAGGTGTCTCCAGAGACGACGAACAGCAGGAGTGATTCGCGTGGACCGTGTCGCGCTGCGCGGCCTCAAGGCCCGTGGGCACCATGGCGTCTTCCCCAAGGAACGCGAAGAGGGCCAGACCTTCATCGTGGACCTGGTGCTCGGCCTCGACACCCGCCCCGCGGCAGCCGCCGACGACCTCACCAAGACCGTTCACTACGGTGTGGTCGCCGAGGAGGTCGTCGACGTCGTCAAAGGTGAGCCGGTCGATCTGATCGAGACCCTCGCGGAGCGCATCGCGCAGCAATGCCTCAAGCACGAAGGGGTCGAGGAGGTCGAGGTGGTCGTCCACAAACCGGACGCCCCGATCACCGTCCCCTTCGACGACGTGACCATCACCATCACCCGGAGCCGAGCATGACTGCGTTTTCCACCGACGGGCAGAGCGACCCGACCGTACAGCCGGTGCCCGCCGCCGTGGTCGAGCAGGTCGACGCGGCGGACGTCACCCTCTCCAACCCCGAACTGGCCGTGATCTCCCTCGGCTCCAACCTCGGCAACCGGCTGGAGACACTCCAGGGCGCCGTCGACGCGTTGGAGGACACCCCCGGCCTCCGGGTCAAAGCGGTCTCCCCGGTCTACGAGACGGAGCCCTGGGGCGTCGACCCCGGCTCCCAGCCGTCGTACTTCAACGCGGTGATCGTCGTGAAGACGACCCTGCCCCCCTCGTCCCTGCTGGAGCGCGGCCAGGCCATCGAGGACGCCTTCGACCGGGTCCGTGAGGAGCGCTGGGGTCCGCGCACCATCGACGTCGACATCGTGTCGTACGCCGATGTGGTCTCCGACGATCCCCTGCTGACCCTCCCGCACCCGCGCGCCCGTGAGCGCGCTTTCGTCCTCGCCCCCTGGCACGACGTGGACGGGGAGGCCCAGCTGCCCGGCGTCGGCCCTGTCGCCGGTCTGCTGGAAGGTGTCGGCCGCGAGGGAGTGCTTCCCCGGCTCGACCTGGAACTCCGTCTCCCCGAGTAGTCGTTAGGCTCAAGGACGAGCGCCCGCGGGCGGACGACGGGCAACGGTGACGAAGGGCGGCACTCTCGGTGAAGCAACTACGGCTCGGCCTCCTGGCCGGACTCTTCGCCGGAGCCGGCGTCCTGTCCTGGGGTGGGGCACGCCTCTGGGACTCCCTGGGGACACTGCCGAGTGTGCCGCTCGCGGCGCCCGTCGTGCTGGCTGTGATCGCCGTCGTCCTGCTGGCCACGGCCCTGTCGATCCGCGCGCGGCTGCGCGCACAGCGGGAGCGGCGCCCCGGGGCGAAGGGGGTGGATCCGATGATGGCGGCGCGCGCCGTCGTCTTCGGCCAGGCGAGCGCGCTCGTCGCCTCGCTGGTCGCGGGGATGTACGGCGGCACCGGGGTCTTCCTGCTCGGCTCCCTGGATGTCCCGCCCCGCCGGGACCAGGCAATCTACGCGGGCTTCGCCGTCCTGGCCGGCATCGCGGTCGTCGCCGCGGCCGTCTTCCTCGAGCGGGTCTGCAAGCTCCCGGAAGACGGGGACGACGAGAGGAACGCGGCTCAGGCCGCCTGAGACCCTTCGTCCGGACCGGGCCGGATCAACGAGCGCCGGGGTCCGCTCCCCGGCCGGCTGCCACCGGATTCTCGATCAGGGTGATCCGGTTGCCGTCGGGGTCGTGCACGGAGGCGAACCGCACCCCCTGCGAACCGGGCCGAGGCTCCCCGGCCGTGATCCCACGGTCCGCGAGGTCGAGGAGCGCCCGGTCCAGATCGTCGACCACCAGATTCACCAGCGTCCCGCCCGTCTGCTCGGGCGACTCGTAGACCTGGAGCCAGGCGTACGGGGAGATGTGCCAGTCGGCCAGCCCGTCCATGGGTCTCGCGTCCGCCGGGCGGCCGAGGGGCCGCTCGTACCACTCCACCGCCGGCTCGATGGCCGTCACGGGCGCCACCGCGAGCACATGGGTGAACGACACCGGAAGGCTCCTCTCCTGGGGGAAGCGGCCCCAGGGCCGCTTCCCCGCGGTCGGCTCCCCCGCTGCACGAGAACGTATCGCTGCCGCGCCGGCCCCGCCCCTCCCGGACTTCAGGCACCGTCCACGGCCCTTTTAACGCGCCATGATGAGGCTCATCGCCTCGGCCCGTGTCGCCGGATCGCGCAGCTGACCGCGGACCGCGGACGTGATCGTCTTGGCTCCGGGCTTGCGGATGCCCCGCATCGACATGCACATGTGCTCGCACTCGATGACGACGATGACCCCGCGCGGCTCCAGGATCGCCATCAGCGAGTCGGCGATCTGGGTGGTGAGCCGCTCCTGGACCTGCGGCCGCCGGGCGTAGACGTCGACCAGCCGTGCCAGTTTCGACAGACCCGTGATCTTGCCGCTCGTCGCCGGGATGTAGCCGACGTGCGCGACCCCGCGGAACGGCACCAGGTGATGCTCACAGGTGCTGAAGACCTCGATGTCCTTGACCAGCACCATCTCGTCGTGGCCGAGGTCGAACGTCGTCGTGAGGACGTCCTCGGGCTCCTGGTGGAGTCCCGCGAATATCTCCTTGTAGGCACGTGCCACCCGGCCCGGGGTCTCGCGCAGCCCCTCACGGTCAGGGTCCTCCCCGACAGCGATGAGGAGTTCCCGTACGGCGGACTCGGCCCGCTTCTCATCGAATACGCCGATCGAGCCCTGCCCGTCGAGCGTCACCGGGTCGGTCATCTGTGCCTCGTTCCTCTGTGCAGTCACATGCGCGGACCCGCCCGGACCTCACGGAATTACGGCAGGCACAGCGCAGGCATACGAAAAAGCCGCGCCCCCACAGGCTAGAACCTGGGGGGCGCGGCATCCATTCCGGGCCTGGTGGAGCCCTCGTGACGGGGGACACACCTGGTCGGGCAGGGGTCAGCTCTCGGGGCGGTCCTCGGGGAGCGCCTCCGTGGAGGAACCGGTGTTCTTCGACGTGATGTCCGTCGGAGCGATCTCCGGAGTGCCCGAACCATTGGCAGAGCCGTTGGTGAGGGCCAGCTCCTTGGGAGAGAGCACGGGCGGACGCGTCGACGGGGTACGCCGGGCGGAACCGGTCCACGCCGGGCGGGCCGGGCGCTTCACGATCGGGGCGAAGATCTCGGCGATCTGCTCCTTGCCGAGCGTCTCCTTCTCGAGCAGCTCGAGGACCAGGGCGTCGAGGATGTCACGGTTCTCGACGAGGATTTCCCACGCGTCGTTGTGCGCGGTCTCGATGAGCTTCTTGACCTCTTCGTCGACGAGCGCCGCGACCTCTTCCGAGTAGTCGCGCTGGTGGCCCATCTCCCGGCCCACGAACGGCTCGGTGTTGTCCCCGCCGAACTTGATCGCACCGAGACGCTCGGTCATGCCGTACTGCGTGACCATCGCGCGTGCCGTGGCGGTGGCCTTCTCGATGTCGTTCGCAGCACCGGTCGTCGGGTCGTGGAAGACCAGCTCCTCGGCCGCGCGCCCGCCCAGCATGTACGCCAGCTGGTCGAGCATCTCGTTACGCGTCGTGGAGTACTTGTCCTCCTCCGGGAGCACCATCGTGTAACCGAGGGCACGTCCACGGGAGAGGATCGTGATCTTGTGGACCGGGTCCGACTGGGGGGAGGCCGCCGCGACCAGGGCGTGTCCGCCCTCGTGGTACGCGGTGATCTTCTTCTCCTTCTCGGACATGATCCGGGTCCGCTTCTGCGGACCCGCCACGACGCGGTCGATGGCCTCGTCGAGCATGTGGTTGTCGATCAGCTTCTTGTTGCTGCGCGCCGTCAGGAGCGCAGCCTCGTTCAGCACGTTCGACAGGTCGGCACCGGTGAAACCGGGCGTACGACGGGCGACCGCGTTGAGGTCGACGTCCTCCGCGACCGGCTTGCCCTTCTGGTGCACCTTGAGGATCTCGAGGCGGCCCTGCATGTCCGGCCGGTCGACGGCGATCTGCCGGTCGAAGCGTCCCGGGCGCAGCAGCGCCGGGTCCAGGATGTCCGGCCGGTTCGTGGCGGCGATCAGGATGACGCCGCCCTTCACGTCGAAGCCGTCCATCTCGACGAGCAGCTGGTTGAGCGTCTGCTCGCGCTCGTCGTGACCGCCGCCCATGCCGGCGCCGCGGTGCCGTCCGACGGCGTCGATCTCGTCGACGAAGACGATCGCCGGAGCGTTCGCCTTGGCCTGCTCGAAGAGATCACGGACACGGGAGGCACCGACACCGACGAACATCTCGACGAAGTCGGAACCGGAGATCGAGTAGAACGGGACGCCCGCCTCGCCGGCGACGGCGCGAGCGAGCAGCGTCTTACCCGTACCGGGCGGTCCGTACAGCAGGACGCCCTTGGGGATCTTGGCGCCGACGGCCTGGAACTTCGCCGGCTCCTGGAGGAATTCCTTGATCTCGTGCAGTTCCTCGACGGCCTCGTCCGACCCCGCCACATCGGCGAACGTCGTCTTCGGCGTGTCCTTGGTGATCAGCTTCGCCTTGGACTTGCCGAACTGCATGACCTTGGAACCGCCGCCCTGCATCTGATTCATCAGAAACAGGAAGACGACCACGATCAGGACGAAGGGCAGCAGAGAAAGAAGGATCGAGACGAACGGGGACTGCTTCGACGGCGAGACGGTGTAACCCTTCTCGATGTCACCGCTCTCGAACTTCTTCTGCAGCGTGTCGGCGAGCTCGACACCCTGGTTGCCGATGTAGCTCGCCTGGAACTTGCTCCCGGACTCGCCCTGGAGCTTTTCCTTGTCCTTCAGTTCGATCTTCAGGATTTGTTCGTCACCGGTGGTCAGCTTGGCCTGCTCCACCTGGTTCTTGCTGATCGCCTGGACCACCTTGCCGGTGTCCACCGTCTTGTAGCCGCCGGACGAGCCGACGACCTGCATCAACACGACCACGGCGAGGACGGCCAGCACGATCCACATGACCGGCCCACGGAAGTATCGCTTCACGTCCATCCATACGGAGCGAAGTCGCCCCGTCCCTCCTGCCCGTAGGTAAATGCTGCTGTGAGAAAAGACTGTTCTTCGGACGGTACCCCAGCATTGTCACCCGTGACCGCAGGGGAGGTCTGGCAAACCCGTCTCCGAAGGCTCCAACGGCCCGAAAGCCACGAGGGTTCCCGGGAAGCCCGGCCGGGTTCGGCCGGATCGTCCGGGCGGCGGCCTCAGCCGCCGTAGACGTGCGGGGCGAGCGTGCCGACGAAGGGGAGGTTGCGGTACTTCTCCGCGTAGTCCAGTCCGTAGCCGACGACGAACTCGTTGGGGATGTCGAAGCCGACCCACTTCACGTCGATCGCGACCTTCGCGGCATCGGGCTTGCGGAGCAGCGTGCAGACCTCCAGGCTCGCGGGTTCGCGCGAGCCGAGGTTGGTCAGCAGCCAGGAGAGCGTGAGACCGGAGTCGATGATGTCCTCGACGATCAGGACGTGCTTGCCCTTGATGTCGGTGTCGAGGTCCTTGAGGATCCGGACGACGCCCGAGGACTGGGTGCCGGCGCCGTACGACGACACGGCCATCCAGTCCATGGTGACGGGGGTGGACAGCGCGCGGGCCAGGTCCGCCATGACCATCACCGCGCCCTTGAGCACGCCGACGATGAGCAGGTCCTTGCCCGCGTACTCCGCGTCGATCTTCGCTGCCAGCTCGACGAGCTTCGCGTCGATCTCTTCCTTGGTGAGGAGCACCGACTGGAGGTCGGTGCCCATGTCCTTCTCGTTCACCCGCGTCTCTTTCCCTGCCCTGCCGGACCCGGACTGTTCCCCGGGCCGGGCCGGCGTTTCGCCTGCACTTCAGCCGCTTGCGCTTCAGCTCTGCCGAATCACCAGTCTGCCACCCTGCCGCCGCACCTCGACGCGGCCGGGCAGGTTGATGGCGCCCTGGCCCCGCCAGCCGGTGATGAGCCGGTCGATTTCCTCGATGTGGCGGGCGAAGAGCGAACCCGCGGGGGAACCGGCGTCGATCACGGCCCGGCGCAGCACCCGTCGGCGTACGGCGGGAGGGAGGACGGAAAGCTTGCCGCACTCCAGCCGCCCGGCGTCGTCGCGGACCGAGCGGGCGGCCTCGGCGGCCCAGGTGTCGAGGGCGTCGGCGTCGTCACGGGAGAGCTGCGCCGTCCGGGCGAGGGCTTCCACGACTCCCTTGCCCAGCGCCTTCTCCAGGGCGGGCAGACCTTCGTGGCGCAGCCGGGAGCGGGTGTAGGCGGGGTCGATGTTGTGGGGGTCGTCCCAGACGGGGATCGACTGGACCAGGCAGGCCTTGCGGGCGGTCTGCCGGTCGAGCTGGAGGAAGGGGCGGCGGTAGCGTCCGGCCGGACCGGATGCGGCGGCCATCCCGGACAGCGAGCGGATGCCCGAGCCCCGGGCGAGGCCCAGCAGGACGGTCTCGGCCTGGTCGTCGCGGGTGTGGCCGAGGAGGACGGCGGCGGCGCCGTGGCGCTCCGCAGCGGCGTCCAGGGCGGCGTAGCGGGCGTCGCGGGCGGCGGCTTCGGGCCCGCCGTCGCGGCCCACGTGCACGGTGACGGCCTCGACCGGGTCGAGGCTCATCTCGGCGAGACGGGCCACGACCTCGTCGGCGCGGGGTCCGGAGCCGGGCTGGAGATTGTGGTCGACGGTGATGCCGCCGGCGCGGACGGGGAGCTTGCGCGACTCGAAGGCGAGGGCGGAGGCGAGAGCCATGGAGTCGGCGCCCCCGGAGCACGCGACGAGCACCAGCGGGGTGTCCGGCCGCTCGGGGAGCGCGGAGCGCCGCCCGCCCGCCCCGGCTTCGGCGAACTCGGCGTGTCCGGCCTGTTCGGTGTGACGGTTGTGTTCGGTGACGACGTCGTGGAGTACGCGGCGGACCGCCAGGCGTATCGCCGCGACCGCAGGATGGGGACCCATGTCCGGTGCCCTTCGGGTGAAGTTTTGGGGGGTGCCTCGGAGCGCGCGGGACGAAGTCCCGTCACTCAGAGTGCGTCGATGGTGACAGAGACAAGCTGTCCATCGAGCATTGCACGCCTTCCCATGCCCTCATGGTCCCTCGGATGGGTGATTGGAGAGGCAATCTCCTGCCGCCGGACCGGCCGGCATCACGAATCCGCCTTACGGTGCACCCGCGCCACCCAGTCCGCCGGAGCGGCGATCTCGGCCTTGGTCGGAAGGGTGTTGGGGGAGGTCCACACCCGGTTGAAGCCGTCCATGCCGACCTCGTCCACCACGGCCCGGACGAACTTCTCGCCGTCGCGGTACTGCTGCAGCTTGGCGTCGAGTCCCAGGAGCTTGCGCAGCGCCAGGTCCAGCCGGCTCGCGCCACGTGCCCTGCGCTGCTGGAACTTCTCCCGGATCTCGGCGACGGAGGGCACCACATCGGGGCCCACCCCGTCCATCACGAAGTCTGCGTGCCCTTCGAGCAGGGACATCACGGCGGTGAGACGGCCCAGGATCTCGCGCTGGGAGGGCGTCTGGACGATCTCGACGAGGCTCCGCCCGCGGTCGTCGCCCTCCTCTCCCCGTTCACCCTCGGGGCGGCTGCCTCCCGAGAAGGCCTGTGCGGCCTCACGGAGGCGTTCGAGCACGGTCATCGGGTCGACGTCGGTCTCGTCGAGGAACGACTGGATTTCGCCCTGCAGATGGTCGCGAAGCCAGGGGACTCCGGTGAACTGGGTGCGGTGCGTCTCCTCGTGGAGGGCGACCCAGAGCCTGAAGTCGTGCGGGTCGACCTCGAGTTCGCGCTCCACATGGACGATGTTGGGGGCGACCAGCAGCAGCCTGCCGCCCCCCTTCGAGGACGCGGGGAACTCCCGGGTGGCGGGCGCGAAGGTCTCGTACTGCCCGAGGACCCGGGAGGACAGGAACGACAGCAGCATGCCCAGCTCGACGCCGGTGACCTTGCCGCCGACCGCGCCGAGCACGGCGTTGCCCGGTCCGCCGCCGCGGCGGTCCCGCATCTTTCCGAGCAGCGGACGCAGCAGCTCACGGAAACCGGCGACGTTGGCCCTGATCCAGCCGGCCCGGTCGACCACCAGGACCGGGGTGTCCTCGGGTTCGTGCCCGTCCGGGATCATCCGGGTGAACGAGCGGACGTGCTCCTCCGAGGCCTTGGCATGCCGGCGGAGTTCCGCGACGACTGCGCGGGCCTCCTCACGGCTGATCTCGGGACCCGGCCGCACGAACCGGGTCGCGGTCGCGACCGCGAGATTCCAGTCGACCATCTCGGCACCACCGATGCTCGTCATGCGTCAACCGTACGTGAGGCGGTCGCTCCGTGGTGGGGTGTCAGCCGCTCACCGGGTGCCCTCGGCGGGCGCGGCTCACCGGGCGCCCCCGGTGAGCGCGGTCGCCAGGGTGTCCAGCGCGGCCTCCGCCTCCCCCGGTGACGTGGTGCCCGAGGCCAGGAAGGCGAAGGCGAGCAGCCGGCCGTGGGGGTCGACCGCGGTACCGGCGAGGCTGTTCACCCCGGTGAGGGTGCCCGTCTTGGCCCTGACCAGCCCGGTCGCCGGGGAGGTCGCGGTGTAGCGGTCGTCGAGCGTGCCGCTGAATCCGGCGACCGGGAGGCCGGTGAGGACCGGGCGGAGCTCCGGGTGGTCCGGTCCGGCGGCGAGCGCGAGCAGCCGGGCCAGGAGCCCTGCCGTCACCTTGTCCGCGCGGTCGAGTCCGCTGCCGTCCGCGAGCCGGGCCCCGGCCACCGGCAGTCCGAGTGCCTTCAGCCGGGCGGTGACGGCACGCCGGCTCCCGGCGAAGGAGGCCGGCTCCCCGGCTTTCAGCGCGGTCTGCCGGACCAGGGCCTCGGCGATGTCGTTGTCGCTGTTGGTCAGGGCACGTTCGACCAGGGCGGAGAGCGGCTTCGACAGGTGCGTCGCCACCGTCCGGGACCCGGCCGCGGCCCGCCCGGACCTGGGAGCGGAAGAGGTGGTGACACCGGCGTCGCCGAGGAGGTCCGCGAAGGTGCGCGCGGCGTCACCGGCGGGGTCGTCGGTACGGGGCGCCGGGCCCCGGACGCTCTTGTCGAGGCGGCCCTCGCCGACCATGAGCGCGCTGACGGGCGCGATGTTCTCGTTGGGGCCGATGGGGTGGAGGGCCGGACCGGAGTAGCGCGAGGTGTCGTACGTCAGCCGCACGGGCCCGGTGCCTCCGTCGCGCAGGGAGCGCGCGGTGTCGGCGGCCAGGGCCCGCAGGGCAGCCTTGTCCAGGGTGGGGTCGCCGCCGCCGACGAGGGTGAGCGTCCGGGAGTCCGGGGAGAGCGTGACCGTCGTCGCGATGCGGTGGGCGGGGCCCAGAGCGGAGAGGGCGGCCGCGGTCGTGGCGATCTTCACCGTGGACGCGGGGGTCATGGGGGTCGCCGCGCCACGCGCGTACAACTGCTCGCCGGTGGCCGTGTCGACGACCACGGCGGCGCGTACGGAGCCGAGGGCGGGCACGTCCAGCAGGGGCGTGAGCGCGGCCTCCAGGCCGCTCGCGCCCGCCGGGGCCGTGAGGCCGGCCGTGGCGCCGACGGCGCTCAGGACGGCGGGCGCGCTGGGGGCGGGTTCGGGCCCGGTCCCTTCGTGATGTGCGCCACCTGCGTGCTGCTGGGCGACTGCTCGGTCCCGCTCGGCCTTACGCTGACCGGAGTCCCAGGGACCTGCGGCCAGGACGGCACCGGCGGCGACCACCAGACCGAGCAGCGCGGAGCCTGCGGCGAGCCGGAGGTCGTGCGGTCCGCTCCCGCGCTTCAGGTACCTCGGGGTGTTCCGTCTGCCCCACCCGGTCAGCGGTTCGTCCGTCGGTCTGTCCACCGGCTCGGCCACAGTTGACCAGCCCCTTTCGCGAGCACTCATCTGCGTGAGGGACACTTAACCACCAGTCGTATGTGTTGATCATGGAGGAGCCACCCGTGGAGTTCGACGTCACCATCGAGATCCCGAAGGGTTCGCGGAACAAGTACGAGGTGGACCACGAGACCGGTCGGATCCGCCTTGACCGTCGACTCTTCACCTCGACCAGCTACCCGGCCGACTACGGCTTCGTGGAGAACACCCTCGGCGAGGACGGCGACCCGCTGGACGCGCTGGTCATCCTGGACGAGCCGACCTTCCCCGGCTGTCTCATCAAGTGCCGCGCCATCGGCATGTTCCGGATGACCGACGAGGCCGGCGGCGACGACAAGCTGCTGTGCGTCCCGGCGTCCGACCCCCGGGTGGAGCACCTGCGCGACATCCACCACGTGTCGGAGTTCGACCGCCTGGAGATCCAGCACTTCTTCGAGGTCTACAAGGACCTGGAGCCGGGCAAGTCCGTCGAGGGCGCCGACTGGGTCGGCCGCGCCGAGGCCGAGGCCGAGATCGAGGCTTCCTACAAGCGTCTCGAGGCGCAGGGCGGCGCACACTGACGTCGCTCCTCCGGCTTCCGCCTGACGGCGGGACGGCTCGGATCGCGGCACATGGGGCCCACCGGCCCAGCTGACCGTACGGACAACGGGCGGCGCACCTTCACCGGTGCGCCGCCCGTTGCGTGTGGCGGCCCATGCCCGTGCCCATACTGGGCAGAAGCGCTCCCGGAACGAGCGGTCGAGCAGGAACGAGGTCGAGCGGTGGCGGAACAGGGCGGTCCCGAGGACCAGAAGCCCCAGTCCGACGAGGCGCGCAGCGCCTTCGTCCCACCGCCCGGGGTGGAGCAGCCGACGATTCCGTCCGAGGACGACCATCCGACATCGGAATTCGCCCTTCCGGCCGGTCTGCACACCGATCCGTCGGCGTCGTCCGGGTCCGGCCCGGTTTCCGCCTCCGGGCCGGGAAGCGGCGGCCCGGGGTCCGACACCCTCACGTCCGCCTTCGTCCCGCCGAGCGGATACAGCGTCCAGCACCAGCCGCCCGCGTTCACTCCCGCCCACGGCATCCCGATGGTCCGGCTGACCAAGGAAGCCCCCTGGCAGGACCGGATGCGCACCATGCTGCGGATGCCGGTGACCGAGCGCCCGGCGCCCGAGAGCGTACAGAGGACCGACGACTCGGGCCCCGCGGTACCGCGCGTGCTCGACCTGACCCTGCGTATCGGGGAGCTGCTGCTCGCGGGCGGTGAGGGCGCCGAGGACGTCGAGGCGGCCATGTTCGCGGTGACACGCTCGTACGGACTCGACCGCTCCGAGCCGACGGTGACCTTCACCCTGCTGTCCATCTCGTACCAGCCGTCGCTGGTCGACGACCCCGTGACGGCCAGCCGCACCGTACGCCGCCGCGGCACCGACTACACACGGCTGGCAGCAGTGTTCCGGCTGATCGACGACATCACCACGACGGAACACGTCGAGGTCTCGCTGGAGGAGGCCTACCGGCGCCTGGCCGAGATCCGCCGTAACCGTCACCCGTACCCGGGATGGGTCCTGACGGCCGCCGCCGGTCTGCTCGCCGGTTCGGCATCGGTGCTGGTCGGCGGTGGTGTGCTGGTGTTCCTCGTGGCGGCGGCGGGCGCGATGCTCGGCGACCGGCTGGCCTGGCTCTGCGCCGGGCGCGGACTGCCCGAGTTCTACCAGTTCATGGCCGCGGCCATGCCCCCGGCGGCCATGGGCATCGCGCTGACCCTCACCCATTCGACGGATGTGCGGCCCTCCGCGGTCATCACCGGTGGGCTGTTCGCGCTGCTGCCCGGGCGGGCCCTCGTCGCCGGTGTGCAGGACGGTCTGACCGGTTACTACATCACCGCGGGGGCCCGGCTCCTGGAGGTGATGTACTTCTTCATCGGCATCGTGGCGGGCGTGCTGCTGATGCTCTACCTGGGGGTCCAGCTCGGGGCCGAGCTCAACCCGGAAGCGCGGTTCGTGCCCAACGACAGGCCGGTGCTCCAGATCCTGGCCTCGATGGCCCTCACGCTGGCCTTCGCGATCCTGCTCCAGCAGGAGCGTTCGACGGTGCTCGCCGTGACCCTCAACGGGGGCGTGGCCTGGGTCATCTACGGGGCGATGGCCCGTGAGGGCGGCTTCTCGCCGGTGGCGGCGACGGCGGTGGCGGCCGGGCTGGTGGGGCTGTTCGGCCAGCTGTTCTCGCGGTACCGCTACACCTCGTCGCTGCCCTACATCACTGCTGCGATCGGGCCTCTGCTGCCCGGTTCGGCGACCTACTTCGGCCTGCTGGGCGTCGCGCAGAACGAGGTGGACACGGGGCTCACCTCGCTCTTCACGGCTGTCGCCACGGCGCTGGCGATCGCCATCGGGGTCAACCTGGGAAGCGAGATCTCCCGCCTGTTCATGCGGGTGCCGGGCGCGGTCGGGGGCGCGTCCCGCCGGGCGGCGAAGCGGACCCGCGGCTTCTGACAGCTCCCGCGACGAGCGGCGCCCCGGTCCCTGACAGGGACCGGGGCGCCGCTCGTCGGGTGCGCGGGAAGGAGTCAGCGCCTGTCCTGCCACCCGTACTGCCCCGGGTCGTCCTCCTGGCCGGGGTGCGGGGCCGCCTGGCCGCCGCCGTACTGGCCGCTGCGGCCCGCGTCGCCGTACCGGCTGTTCTGATCCTCGGCGCCGTACTGACCGCCGTACCGGCCGCCCTGGTCCGCGCCGCCGTACTGGCCTCCCGCGCCGTACTGACCGCCGTACTGGCCGCCCTGGTTCGCGCCGCCGTACTGACCGCTGTACTGGCCGCCCTGGTTCGCGCCGCCGTACTGACCGCCCTGAGGGGCGCCGTACTGGCCGCCCGGGGGCGGCGCCGCGTACCGGCCGTCCTGGGGAGCGCCGTACGGGCCGTCCTGGGAGGGTGCGTACTGGCCCCCGCCGTACTGGCCGCCCTGACCGCCGTACTGCCCCTGAGGGGAGCCGTACCGGTCCGCCTGGCCTCCGTCGTACTGATGGCCGCCCTGACCGTCGTACCGGCCGCCCTGGCCGTTGCCGTACCGGCCGTCCTGGGGTGCACCGTACTGATTGCCCTGACCACCGCCGTACTGGCCGCCCTGACCGCCGCCGTACCGGCCGCCCTGCTCGCCGTACCGGCCGCCCTGGCCGTTGTCGTACGGGGCCGCCTGGCCGCTCGCATACGGGGCAGCCTGCTCCCCGGTGTACGCGTAGGCGGCCGGCGTCCGGCTGTCGGTCCCCGCTCCACTGTGGGGGCCGTCCGGCCGGCCCTGGTCGCCGCCCTGCTGCGCGACGCCTTCCTTCTTCGACTTGCTGCGGGCCCGCAGGAACTCGAACACGATCGGCAGCACCGAGATCAGCACGATCAGGATGAGGATCATCTCGATGTTCTCGTGCACGAAGTCGATCTTGCCGAGGGCCGCGCCGAGCACCGTCACCCCGACGCCCCAGAGAATGCCGCCGATGATGTTGAACGTGATGAACGAGCGGTAGTTCATCCGGCTCACACCGGCGATGATCGGGGTGAAGGTCCGGACGATGGGCACGAAGCGTGCCAGGACCAGCGACTTCGGGCCGTACTTCTCGAAGAAGTCGTGGGCCTTCTCCACGTTCTCCTGCTTGAAGAGACGGGAGTCCGGGCGCTTGAAGAGGGCAGGGCCCACCTTGCGGCCGAAGAGGTAGCCGACCTGGTCGCCGATGATCGCCGCCAGGGCCACCAGGACGCAGACCAGCCACAGCGGGTACTTCAGGTCGCCCGTGGTCACCAGAAGGCCGGTGGTGAACAGCAGGGAGTCGCCCGGCAGGAAGAAACCGATCGCCAGTCCGGACTCGGCGAACACGATGAGCAGAAGGCCGGGAAGCCCGAAGGTGTTGAGCAGATAATCCGGGTCCAGCCAGCTCGGGCCGAGCGCAAGCGTATTCAAGGGTCCGGGCTCCAGGGTTGGTCGGTGTGCGCGGCTGCGTGGCCGCCCCAAGTTATCAACGCCGGGACGGACGCCTGGGTTCCACTGGCGTAAGCAAGGATGCGCGCGGGACGAAGCGGGACAAAGCTTTCCGCAGGAGGTGCCACACCATGGGCATTGAGGACTACGGCGGCGGACAGACACCCCAGGCGGACGTCCTGGTCGTCACCACGAATGACGTACCCGGCCACCAGGTGACGCAGATCATCGGCGAGGTCTTCGGGCTCACGGTTCGTTCCCGGCACCTCGGCAGCCAGATCGGCGCCGGCCTGAAGTCGATGATCGGCGGCGAGCTGAAAGGTCTGACCAAAACGCTCGTCGAGACCCGCAACCAGGCGATGGAACGGCTCGTCGACCAGGCCAGGGCACGCGGTGCGAACGCGGTGCTGATGATGCGCTTCGACGTGAGCGAGGCGGCGGACGTGGGCACCGAGGTCTGTGCCTACGGCACGGCGGCCGTGATCAACAGGGCCTGAACAGCACTCCCAGCTCCCCGGCTCCCCGGCTCCCCGGCTCCCACTCCACGAACCCCACCCCCGGAGGCTCCCGCATGTCCGTGCCCGTCAACGTCGCCGTCATCTACTACTCCTCCACCGGCACCATCTCCACGATCGCCAGGGCCATGGCGGAGGACGCCGGGAACGCCGGCGCGCAGGTACGCCTGCGCAAGGTTGCCGAACTCGCCCCACAGGCGGCCATCGACTCCAATCCGGCCTGGGCCGAGCACGCGAAGGCGACCGCCGGTGTCCCCGAGGTCTCGCCGGACGACATGGTCTGGGCGGACGCGGTGCTCTTCGGCACGCCCACCCGGTACGGCAATGTCACCGCCCAGCTGAAGCAGTTCCTCGACACGCTGGGAGGCCTCTGGCAGGCGGGGCAGCTCGCCGACAAGGTCTACAGCGGCTTCACCGCCAGCAGCACCACCCACGGCGGTCAGGAGTCCACCCTGCTGGCGCTGTACAACACGATCTACCACTTCGGCGGCATCCTGGTCCCTCCCGGATACACACACCCCTCGAAGTTCGTCGACGGCAATCCGTACGGCACCTCCCACGTCTCGGGCCAGGGCGACGTCCCGGTCGCCGAGCAGACCCTGACCGCCGCGCGGGTCCAGGCCGAACGCGTCGTGAAATTCACCCGGGCCCTGAAGGCCGGACTCGCGGCCGGGAACTGAGGAGATCGCCCATGCCGCTCCACCAGGGGCCCCACGGCAGGGCCCTGCCGTCCGACGAGCACCGCAGACTCGCCCTCAACCCGTTCTTCGGGGAAGCCGATCCGACCGCTCCGATGGCCGCGGCGCCGCCGGTGCACCGCCTCCCCGACGGCCCGCTGCCCCCGTCGACCGCCTACCGGCTCGTCCACGACGAGCTGATGCTCGACGGGAACTCCCGGCTCAATCTCGCGACCTTCGTCACCACCTGGATGGAACCCCAGGCCGGTGTGCTGATGGGTGAGTGCCGGGACAAGAACATGATCGACAAGGACGAGTACCCGCGCACCGCCGAACTGGAGCGGCGCTGTGTGGCGATGCTCGCCGATCTGTGGAACGCCCCTGATCCGGCGACCGCGGTGGGCTGTTCGACCACGGGCTCCAGCGAGGCCTGCATGCTGGCGGGGATGGCGCTGAAGCGCCGCTGGTCCACCAGGAACGCCGACCGGTATCCCGCGGCCGCCCGTCCCAATCTGGTGATGGGCGTCAATGTGCAGGTCTGCTGGGAGAAGTTCTGCACCTTCTGGGAGGTGGAGCCACGCCAGGTCCCGATGGAGGGCGAGCGCTTCCGTCTGGATCCGCAGGCGGCCGCCGAGCTGTGCGACGAGAACACGATCGGTGTGGTCGGGATCCTCGGCTCCACCTTCGACGGTTCCTACGAGCCGATCACCGACCTCTGCGCCGCGCTGGACGACCTCCAGGAGCGCACCGGCCTCGACATCCCGGTCCACGTGGACGGGGCGTCCGGGGCGATGGTCGCCCCGTTCCTCGACGAGGACCTGGTGTGGGACTTCCGGCTCCCGAGGGTCTCCTCGATCAACACCTCCGGGCACAAGTACGGCCTGGTCTACCCGGGCGTGGGCTGGGCACTGTGGCGTTCACCGGCCGAACTGCCGGAGGAGCTGGTCTTCCGGGTCAACTACCTGGGCGGCGACATGCCGACCTTCGCGCTGAACTTCTCCCGGCCCGGCGCACAGGTGGTCGCGCAGTACTACACGTTCCTGCGGCTGGGCCGGGAGGGTTACCGGGCCGTTCAGCAGGCGTCCCGGGACATCGCGCGACGGCTCGCCGTGGAGTTCGAGACCCTGGACGACTTCAGGCTCCTCACCCGGGGCGACGAACTTCCGGTGTTCGCGGTGACGACGAATCCCGAGGTGGAGGCGTACGACGTCTTCGACGTGTCGAGACGGCTCCGGGAGCGCGGCTGGCTGGTGCCCGCGTACACCTTCCCCGCCAACCGCCAGGACCTCTCGGTGCTGCGCGTCGTCTGCCGCAACGGCTTCTCCTCGGACCTCGCGGAACTGCTGATGGACGACCTGCGCCGGCTCCTGCCCGAACTGCGCGCCCAGGCACATCCGTTGCACCGGGGCCGGGGGGCGCGGACGGCTTTCCACCACTGACGGCCCCGGCCTCCGTACGGCCGGGGGAAGAGGACCGCGGTCCGCGCCACCGGCCGGAGCACCGCGAGCAGTACGGCAGCGGTTCCGGCTAGTCGGAGCCGCCCGGATCGGGAGCACCGGTGGCGAACGGGTTCCCCTGCCCCTCGGCGAGCACCCCGACGAAGGGTTCGCCCTCTCCCGCGAAGGTGTAGGCCCCCGCTTCGATCCGTGCGATCAGGCCACGGGTCCACTCGGCGCCCGCATCAGCCGAGTGCACCCACATGTTCATGATCTCGCCGATGTGCCCGATCGACTCCGGGCCGTCCGACGGCGTCCAGTACTCCGTGACCGAGGCCCGCCAGCCCTCGATGGCGGCGACGCGCTCCCTCAGGAGCGCCACCGCCTCGGCCCTCTCCAGGTCGACGATGAAGCCGATACCGGCCGAGAGCACGTCCACGCTCTGGTCGTACGAGGTCAGCGAGGCCCGGAGCAGGGTGAAGAACTCCCCGGTGCCGCGCTCGGTGATCTCGTACTCGGTGCGGGGCGGTCCGCCGGCCGTGGACGGCGCGGTCTCATGGGCCAGGAGCAGTCCCTGTTTCGCCATCTGCTTCAGAGCGTGGTAGATCGACCCGGGCTTGGCGCTGGACCACTCGTGGGCGCCCCAGTACTCCAGGTCGTTGCGCACCTGATAGCCGTGCGCGCGGCCGTGCTGACGCACGGCACCCAGGACGAGGAGACGGATCGCCGACATGCCACCACCCTTTGTGGTCGACTTCGACCAGGGTAGCCCGCCCTTGCGGACCCGTCAGGCCGGGTCCTGTCCTCGATCCGCGCGCCGGAGAGGGGGGTCAGAAAGGGAAAACCGTTCGCCCGTGCTGCACCGAGATCCACTTCCGGGTGGTGAACGCCTCCACGGCGGCCTCCCCGTTCAGCCGCCCCGTACCGGACCACTGCCCGCCCCCGGACACGACCGCCGGATCGTCCTGCACGGCCGCGCCGTTCACATGGAACATCCCGCCCCTGAGACGCCGGGCGAACCGCACCCCGCGCTCCGCGTCCGCCGTGTGGACGGCGCCGCTCAGCCCGTAGGGGCTGTCGTTGACGGTGCGGGCGGCGTCGTCCTCGCCGTCGAACGGCACCAGCAGCGCCACGGGCCCGGAGAACTCCTGCTCGAACAGCGGTGATCCCTCCGGCAGGCCGGTCAGTACGGTCGGCCCGACGAGGTTGCCGCGTGTGCGGCCCCGTACGAGCGCGGTGGCTCCGGCCTCGACCGCCCCGTCGACCAGCGCGGTGAGCGCCTCGGCCTGGAGCTCGTCGACGACCGGCCCGCTACGGGTGCCGGGATCGGGTGGGCCCCCCGGGACGAGGGCTGACACCGCGGCGGTGAACCGCCCGGTGAACTCCTCCTCCACGGACCGGTCCACCAGGATGCGGTGGGCGGCCGTGCCGGCCCGGCCCTGGAACAGGAAGAGGCTGTGGACGGCAGCCCGGACCGCGTGGTCGAGGTCTGCGTCCTCCAGCACGACCAGGGCGCTGCCGCCACTCAGTTCGAGGACGGTCCGCTTGAACAGCCCGGCGGCCACGGCGGCGACACGGCGGCCGACCCGGTCCGAACCGGTGAACGAGATCACCCTGGGCACGGGGTGCTGGATGAAGGAGTCGCCGATCTCGGCGCTGTCGGTGATGAGGACGTTGAGAAGCCCCGCGGGCAGCCCGGCGTCCTCGAATATCCGGGCCACCAGTCCACCACCGGCGACCGGTGCGTGCTGATGGGGCTTCACCACGACCGCGTTGCCGAGTGCGAGCGCGGGGCCGACGGTCCTCATCGTCACCAGGAAGGGGAGGGCGAAGGCACTGATCACCCCGACGACCCCGACGGGCAGCCGGTAGACCCGGTTCTCCTTGCCGCCGGTGGCCGAAGGCAGCAGCCCGGCCACCGGGGACACCGCCTGTCCGGCGGCCTCGCGCAGGAACTCCTGCGCGACTCCCACCTCGTATGCGGCCCCCTCCCGGGCACCCCCGAGCTCTTCGGTGATCAGCTCGGCGATTTCGCCGCTGCGTTCCCCGACGAGCCGCACCGCGTCGTCGAGGACCGCCCGGCGCTCATAAGGGCTGACGCCCGCCCATTCCCGCTGCGCACGTTCGGCGGCCCGGTAGGCAAGGTCGACTTCCGCCGCGGTGGCCACGGTGACGGAGCAGAGTTTTTCGCCGTTGCGGGGATTGAAATCAATGATGTCCCACGCACCGCTGCCGGTCAGCCACTCGCCGTCGATGTACTGGCGGGCCAGTTCACTGGGGAAGGACATGCAATCCCTTACTGCAGGCGCAGACTCCTGTCGGCCTGTCATCGTACTGGCGAATCAAGCCAGTTGAAGGAGTCCCCGGAGAAGGTCCCGGCTCTCCTCCGGCCCCGGGCTGTCCTCATGGAGCCGGGTCATCGCCTTTTCGTACTGGGCGACTTCTTCGGCCTTGTCCAGATAGAGCGCACTTGTCAGCTGCTCCAGATAGACGATGTCCGACAGATCGGATTCCGGGAAACGCAGCATGGTGAATGCCCCGCTCTCACCGGCGTGACCACCGAAACTGAAGGGCATCACCTGGAGAGTGACGTTCGGCTGCTCCGACATGTCGATCAGATGTCTCAATTGCGCACGCATCACCTCACGCCCGCCGTACGGACGGCGCAACGCCGCCTCGTCGAGCACGGCGTGGAAGCGGGGGGCCCGCTCGGAGACGAGCGCTTTCTGACGTGCCAGCCGCAGCGCGACCCTGCGGTCGATCTCGGCGGCCGGGGCACCGGGCATGCCCCGCGCGACGACGGCATGGGCGTACGCCTCGGTCTGCAACAGGCCGTGGACGAACTGGACTTCGTAGATCCGGATGAGCGAGGCCGCTCCCTCCAGACCGATATACGTCTGGAACCAGCCGGGCAGCACATCGCCGTAACTGTGCCACCAGCCCGCCACGTTGGCCTCACGGGCCAGGCCCAGGAGCGAATCCCGCTCCGCCTCGTCCGTGACTCCGTACAGCGTGAGCAGGTCCTCGACGTCCCTGGCCTTGAAGCTCACCCGTCCCAACTCCATGCGGCTGATCTTCGATTCGGAGGCGCGGATGGAGTAGCCGGCCGCCTCACGGGTGATGCCGCGCGACTCGCGCAGGCGCCTGAGCTGTGAGCCCAGAAGGATGCGCCGCACCACAGAACCACTCGACTCGCCTGCCGACACCGGCTGACCAACCCTCCCCATCGCTTCCCTTGCTCCGGGGCTCCCCCGAACCCCGGAGGCGGATTCTGCCACCAAAACGCTCCGGCCCGTACTCATTCGATTACAGAGATGGCAAGACTTTCCGGAAGCTCTGAAACTGGGAAGCGGAAGAAATGATCACGAACCGACACGCTGTCGGGCAGAACCCGCGCGTGCACGTGCATTTGCCCTTGCATCTGCCCTGCGCATTCGGAACCATGGTCCTCGCGCACCTGCGTGCTCGTTCGTGTTGTGCCGCTGTACCCGCAGTGCCCGCCAGAAGCAGTGCCGCTACAGCCGCGAATCCCGGGAGTGCCTCGTATGGGGACGAATGGATCGACGATGCTCGAGCCGTTACGGCAGGGGCTTCCCCCCATCGACCCGTCGGCGGTCGCGGGCTCGGCGTCCTGCACGCTGCCGGCCCGGTACGAAGCGGTGGGCGGGGCAAGGCGGTTCACCCGTACGACACTGACCTCCTGGGACCTGGGCGACCGCTTCGACGACGTCGCCCTGGTCGTGTCCGAACTGGTCACCAACGCGCTGAGGCACGCCCTTCCCGCCGACGTGGCGCGGGAGCGGCAGGACTGTTCCGTACGGCTGCACCTGATGCGCTGGACCTCGCGGCTGGTGTGCGCGGTGCGCGACCCCAGCGAGAAGGGGCCGGTCGCCGGCGAGGCGCCGGATTCGGCCGAGTCGGGCCGGGGTCTGTTCCTCGTCGAGTCGTTCAGCGACGGCTGGGGATGGCATCCCTCCCCCGCGCCCTCCGGGGACACATCACCCGACGGGGGCTTCGGCAAGGTGGTCTGGGCCCTGTTCCGGCTGACGGACCACGCGGCGCCGGAACGCCCCGTCCCGCTCGACGCCTTCCCTGACGGCCTGTAGGCGCTGCGGGGTACCGCCCGGCGCGCCACGCGCCCGGGCGGTGCCTGGCGTGCGGCCCGGTCCGCGGGCAGCCGTGGGTCCTTCGGGCGGTCAGGCGCCCGCGGCCAGGTGGTCGAACTCCCCGTCCTTGACGCCGAGCAGCAGTGCCTCGATCTCGGCCGGGGTGTAGACCAGGGCGGGCCCGTCGGGGTGGCGCGAGTTCCGCATCGCCACATTTCCGCCGGGAAGTTTCGCGAACTCCACGCATGATCCCTGGGAGTTGCTGTGTCTGCTCTTCTGCCAGACGACCCCGCGAAGCTCTGTGGCCGCCATGCCGTTGTACACGTGGTGCACAGGACGCTCCCCGAGTTGCAAGGTGCAAATGTCAAGTAGCTCGGATCATAGCTGTGTTCATATGCCAATGCATGAGCAGATGCACGTGCACGGGCGGTGCGCACCCGATTACAGCTTTGTCCGTGATCCGCCCGCCCTTCCCCCACTCTCCCTGAGGAACAGACGAACGGCACGTCAATTTGGCTCCCGTTTCCAGGAGTTGTTTCATCCGATGTCCGCGCCCCGGTGCGGTCTTTCATGTCAGGGGCAGAAATGTCCGGGCGTCCCTAAGCCCGCCCGCTGCTGATCTCCAGCGCCCGTGAGAAGTCCTCCAGGGCGCGGAGCAGCAGGGTGGCCCCGTTCCGTACGAAGGGGTCGGGCGAGGACCCCGGGGCGGAGCCCTCACGCGCCAGCGCCTGTCTCACCGGCCCCCAGTCGGGCACACGGCGCTCCCGCACCGCCTTCGCCCCCTCCTCGGTGGCCCGGCGCAGCGCGTCGGCCAGCCCGGCCGCCTCGGGCACGGGCGTGGCGGACGCGGCGGGCAGGTGGGCCTCCATGAGCATCGCGACCCGGCCGAACTGGGCGAGCGCGTCCTGGGCGTCCGCGGCGGAGGTCCGGGCGATGCCCCGGTGGCGTACGGGCTCGTACCGGGCCGTCTCCAGCGCCTCCTGCCAGGTGACACGGGCCTCGCGGGTGGTGAGGAGGGCGGTGCGCACGTCCTCCAGGCTCCTGGACGCGGGATCGGCGTACCGGTCGAGGACCGTGGCCGCGTAGCGCCCGTCCGTGATCACCCAGTCGGCGAGCCGGTCACGCAGCCGCGGGGTCTCCCAGGCCGGGTAGAGGGCGTACGCCGCCATCGCGAGAAGTCCCCCGGCCAGGGTCAGCACGACCCGCTCGAACACGGTCTGCGACCAGTCGTCACCCGCCATGCCGAGCAGGAAGACGACGTAGGCGGAGACGCACACCTGGCTGACCGCGTAACCGGTGCGCATCAGCAGGTACATCAGCGCGGCGCTGACGACGGCGAGCAGGGCGGAGAGCTCCGCGTTCGGGTGTGCCGCCTGCACGATGCCCGTGGCGACGGCGACGCCGAGCACGGTGCCCAGGAAGCGGGCCACGGACCGCGAGTACGTCTGGGTGAACTCCGGGCGCATCACCATCACGGCCGTCATCGGCGCCCAGTAACCGTGGCCGAGCGGCAGCACCGCCCCGATGAGGTAACCCGCCGCGGCCACCGCCGACACGCGGACCGCGTGGCGCAGGATCGTCGACCCGCGGCGCAGTTCGCGGCGCATGGAGCGGTGGATGACGGGGACCAGCCGGAACAGGGTGGGACGGCGGCGGTGCGGGACGAGGGGCCCGCCGGGCGTCCTGTCGTCCGTCCCGGTCCCCTCGGCGATCTCGACGACGTCCGCGAGCAGGGAGACGAGCCGGTCGGCGGCCCGGCGGGGGGGACCGGTGAGGATGACCTCGGTGTCGGGGGACTTCAGCACGGAGAGCGCCGTCTCGTCCAGCCGCACCGGGTCGCCGTGGCGTACCGCCCGGGCCGCGGAGTCGAGCAGGGAACCGGCGGCCCCGAGGATCTCCCGCGCCCAGTAGCGTTCGGGGCCCTCGGCCGGAACCCCGAGGGCGGGGTCCGCCAGAGACGCGAGGACCGGCCTCAGCCGTTCGGCGACCCCGCGTGCGCCGTGCAGGTCGGCGGGGCGGCGCCGGGCCTGGCGGGGGGTGACGGCGGCGGCGTTGCGCGCGGTCATCAGCGGTACGGGGTCGAAGGGCGCGACCGGGTCATGCCGGAGCCTGCGTGCGTAGTCGGCCTCGCCGGCCAGTGCGTCGGCGAGCGCGTCGCGCTGGGCACCCCATCTGCGGACCGGGAACAGCACGATCAGCGCCGCCTGGACGAGCCCGCCGAGCGCCATCATCGCGGCATGGGCCGCGGCGTCGGCGACGGAGGTGGGCAGAGTGATCGTGACCAGCATGATCGCGACGTTGGAGCCCGCGATGATGCCGCCCGTCGGACCACCCGCCCAGGTCATCCCGGCGGCGAACGTCCAGAGGACCAGCAGCGCCAGGAACAGCAGGGTGTGGGTCACGGTGAGGTAGCCGACGAAGGTCGACACGGCCAGACTGGCTCCGGAGACCAGGGCGAGCACGGGCCGGGGCCGCCAGCTGCGCTGGAAGGTGGCGATGGCCGCCTGGAACGCGCCGAACGCCGAGCTCGCGGCGATCACCGGGCCGAAGAGCGCCAGGCTCACCCCGACGACGAGGGCGAGGCCCGCCGCGCCGCGCACCGCGATGAGCGGTTCGAGACGCTGCCGCTCGATCGCCAGCCCCGAGCGGGCGGTCTCCCTCAGCGCCCGGAACCAGCCCATGCACCGAGCGTAGCGGGATTCCCCGGCAACCCCGGCTTATGCCGCTCCGCCGGACCGACGGCGGATTTCCGGCTCTCCTCCGCCCATCCTGGCCCGGTCGGCGGCGGCCGTGCCGTGGGTCCAGCCCTCGGCGTCCGTCGCCCCTCGCAGCCGGGCCGTGGTGGTCCTCGGGAACATCCGCTCCGCCGCGCCGGTGACGGCGACGTCCCGGGCCGCCAGGACCGGCAGCAGGGCCCCGGCGCCACCGCCACGGTCTTCGGCACCGGCCTCCGAGCCGGCCGCGGCGGTGACCCGTGCGGTGTCCGCCGCGAGACGGCTGCCCAGGCGCTGGGCGTACGCCATCAGGAAGGACTGCCGGAAGGTCTTGGTCCGCTTGCGCCCGCCGGCCCGCTGCCCGGCCTCCGCCTTCGTCATCGCCGCCGTGCCCTGCACCAGCAGGGAGGTGAACAGCAGTTCCACGGCCTCCAGGTCCGGCTCGAAACCCACGACCGTGGTGAAACCGAGATCGCTGTTCCACACGGCACGGCAGCGGTTCGCCGAGGCGACGGAGTCGAGCAGGACGGCTTTCGCGCTCTCGTACGGTGCGTCGACCCCGATCCGGAGGGCTCCCGGCGTATCGGCGCTGTGGGTACGGGCGGCGAGGAGCGCCTCGTCGATGCTGTGCCGGGCCATCAGCTCCTGCGCCTTCGTGGTGAGCGCCTCGGCCTCCTCCGGGAAACCGGTCGCCTCCGCCTTGGCGAGCAGCGCCCGGATCCTGGTGAGCATGCGGGGCTCACCGTGGGCCGGCGGCCGGTGCGGAGGACCGGCCGCCGTGCCGGGCGGCGGTCCGACCGGCTCGATCACCGGGAGCCGCAGCAGCAGGCGGTACAGCTGCAGGAGCGCGGAGGCGTACGTGAAGCGGTCGGGCCGGTTGCGGGGCGCCGGTGCGGGCATCGCGGCGAGCTGGTCCGCCCAGCGCGGGGGCAGCCGCCCGTACCCCGACGTCTCCGCCGCGATCAGTGCGGCGGCGAGCGCCGCCCCGGTCCCGTCCAGCTCGCGGCGGACGGTCCGTACGACGTCGGCGGGCTGCCAGCCGCGCGCCCAGGCCCGCCGGACGAACTCCTCGCCCCGGCGGTGCAGCTCCTCGTCGGCGGACGGGTCCGCGGCGAGGAGGGAGGCGCCGGTGTCCAGGCCCGCGTCGCCGTCCGAGTACAGGGCCGCGGCACACGCCCGGTCGGTCACCGATTCCATCGGGCCAGGGTAGGCGGCGGCAGGTCCCTCAGCGTCCCCCGGGGAGCAGGACCAGCTTGCCGCGCACGTGCCCGCCCTCGCTGAGCTCCTGGGCGCGCGCCGCGTCACCGAGCGCGAACGTCCGCTCGACGGGGATCCTCAGACCGCCGACGGCCGCGGCCCGCGCGTACTCCGCGAGCCGCCCGCCCTCGTCCGGACGGCTCCCGCCGCCCGCGGAGAAAGCCACCCCGTAGTGGACCGCGTCCGGGTCGGCGATGGTGACGATCCGGTCGGCCGTCCCGCCGCGCAGCTCCACCGAGTCCGCCAGGGCGCCCCTGCCCGCCACGTCGAACACCGCGTCCACGCCCTGCGGTGCGGCCTCCCGCACCCGGCTCACCAGCCCCTCCCCGTACACGACCGGGACGGCTCCGAGCACCCGCAGGTAGTCGTGGTTGGCGGGCGAGGCGGTACCGATGACGGTGGCGCCGCGGACCGCGGCCAGCTGGACGGCGGCGGAACCGACCGCGCCGGACGCCCCGTGCACCAGCAGGGTCTCGCCCTCGGCCACCGCGAGCTCGTCGAGCACGCGGACGGCGGTCAGGGTCGCGACCGGCAGCGCGGCGGCCTCCGCCCAGCCCAGACCCTCCGGCTTGGGCGCGACGGCTCCCACGTCGGCCAGCACGTATTCCGCGTACGCGCCGGTCGTGCTCCGGCCGAGGACCTCGTCGCCGACCGCGAACTCCGTGACCCCCTCGCCGGTCTCGTCGACGACTCCGGCGAACTCGCTTCCGGGTGTGGCGGGCAGCGGAGTGGGGAACGCCGCCTCCATCCAGCCGCTGCGGATCTTGTGGTCGACCGGATTGACCCCGGCGGCCCTGACCTCCACCCGGATCTGCCCGGGGCCGGCGTGGACGTCCTCGACCCGGGTCCGGCACAGGACCTCGGGGCCGCCGAACTCCTCGTACACGATCGCTTCCATCACCGTCTCCTCCACCGCCCGCCGGGTCCCCGGTGCGCGCCGCGCACACCGCACTCCGATCCTCCCGGCTCCCGCGCGCACCCGCCCGGTGAGCGAGCCGGAGCCGCTGTCGGTGCCGGGTGCAAGACTCGGCACATGAGCGAACGCTGGGCTCTGGCCGCCGTAGAAGGGGGCGGCGCGCTCCTCGCGCCGCTGACACACGACGGCCTGCCCGCCGGCCCCGTGCTGGCCGAGCCCGATCTCGTCGAGGCCGTCCGCTGCCGGCCCGAGGTGGCCCGCTGGGTCTGGCGTTCGACCGCCGCGGTCTACCCCCGGCTGCTCGCGGCGGGCGTGCGGGTCGAGCGGTGTTACGACATCGAGTGCGCCGAGCTCCTGCTGCTCGGCCACGAGGGGCGGCTCGGGGAGCCCCGCTCCGCCGCGGCGGCCTGGGCCCGGCTGCGCCACGCGCCGGTGCCGTCCGACCCGCCGCCCCGATCGGCCGAGCCCGGCTCCCAGTCCTCCCTCTTCGAGCCGTGCGCCGGCACCGACCTGCCGTTCGAGGCCCTTCTCCAGGTCTACGCGGAGCAGCTGCGCCGCCACGGGGCGACGGAGCACCCCGGCAGGATGCGGCTGCTCACCGCCGCCGAGTCGGCCGGCATGCTGGTCGCCGCGGAGATGAACAGATCAGGGCTCCCCTGGCGCGCCGACGTACACCGCGAAGTGCTGGACGGCCTGCTCGGCGAGCGGTACGCCGGTGGTGGCGAGCCCCGCAGACTGGCGGAGGCGGCGGACGAGGTGTCGGCTGCCTTCGGCAGACGGGTGCGGCCCGATCTGCCGGCCGATGTCATCAAGGCGTTCGCGCAGGCCGGGATCAAGGTGAAGTCGACCCGGCGCTGGGAGCTGGAAGGGCTCGGCCATCCAGCGGTGGAGCCGCTGATCCGCTACAAGAAGCTGTACCGCGTCTGGACGGCACACGGCTGGAGCTGGCTCCAGGACTGGGTGCGCGAGGGCCGCTTCCGTCCCGGGTACCAGCCCGGGGGCACGGTCAGCGGGCGCTGGACGACCAACGGCGGCGGGGCCCTGCAGATCCCCAAGGTGATACGCCAGGCGGTCGTCGCCGACGAGGGCTGGCGGCTGGTCGTGGCGGACGCGGACCAGATGGAGCCGCGCGTGCTGGCCGCGATCTCCCGCGACCGGGGGCTGATGGAGGTGGCCGCGCACGAGGGGGACCTCTACAAGGCCCTGTCCGACCGGGCGTTCCACGGTGACCGCGACCACGCCAAGATCGCGCTGCTGGGCGCGATCTACGGGCAGACGTCGGGGGACGGCCTGAAGAACCTGGCGGCGCTGCGGCGGCGGTTCCCCCGTGCCGTCGCCTACGTCGACGACGCGGCGAAGGCCGGCGAGGAGGGCCGCCTCGTCCGCACCTGGCTGGGCCGCACGAGTCCGCCCGCCGCCGGAGCGGGTGACGACGGGGAGGCCGGTATCCCGCAGGAGAGCGAGGAGCCGCCGGCCGGGGAGGGCGCGAGCACCTACGGATTCACTCCGGGCTACGCCTCGTCGAACGCCCGGGCGCGGGGCCGCTTCACCCGCAACTTCGTGGTCCAGGGCAGCGCCGCGGACTGGGCGCTGCTGCTCCTGGCGGCACTGCGGCGGACGCTCGCCGCCGGAGGGATGCGGGCGGAACTGGTGTTCTTCCAGCACGACGAGGTGATCGTGCACTGCCCGGCCGGGGAGGCGCCCGCGGTGGTGGAGGCGATCCGCGAGGCCGGGGGCCTGGCGGGCCGGGTCGCGTTCGGGGAGACGCCGGTGCGGTTCCCCTTCAGCACGGCGGTCGTCGGGCGCTACTCGGACGCCGAACAGGCCGCGCGCCACTCGGGCGCCGGACAGCCCTCCTCCCGGCCCACGCGGATCGCCTCCACCACCGACGGCGGCGGTCCCACGACGACCGGGAAGACGGCTCCGCGCCGTCCGGACCGGCCCGCCCGGAGCCGTTCCCGGGCCTGATGGCGTGCCGCTCCAGGCTCCGGGGGCACCGGAAGAGGCCTCCGGGCGCGCACAGCCACCGGGCCGCTCACCGGCCGCACCGGCCGGCGTGGCGGGCGCTACGACGGCCGGATCCGTGACGACGACGGCGGGACCGCCGTGGAGCATCTGCCGGGACGGACCGAGGACGTTCACACGCGCCGGCGACTCCCCCGGGCCGGGACGACGCGGGTAGGTTTCCCCCCATGCATATAGGCCCACTCCTGGGCTCGGGACGCACCGCCGACGTGTACGCACTCGACGGCCCCTGGGTCCTGCGCCGCTACCGCCACGGCATCGACGTCACCGGTGAACTGGCCGTGATGTCGTACCTCTCGGCCTCGGGCTTCCCGGTTCCGCGTATCGGTCCGCCGGCCGAGGGCGCGCTTCCCACGGACCTGGTGGTGCAGCGCCTGACCGGTCCGACGCTGGCCGAGGCTCTGCTGGCGGGCACGGTCACCGGGGGCGAGGGCGCGGATCTGCTGGCAGGGCTCCTACGGGAGCTGCACGCGATCCCTCCACGGCTCTCCCAGGATCCCGAGGACCGGATCCTGCACCTGGACCTGCATCCGGAGAACGTGGTCCTGGCCCCGGAGGGCGCCGTGGTCACCGACTGGACGAGGGCCGCAGAGGGACCGCCCGCGCTGGACCGGGCCATGACCTCACTGGTTCTGGCGCAGGCGGCCGTCGGCCCGTCGTCCCCCTTCGGTGCTCAGGCCCGGGGCCTGCTGACCGCACTGCTCCCCGGTTTCACGGACGACGGCGGCGTGCCCGCCGACGCGCTCGCCCACGCCACCGCCCTGCGCGCGGCCGGCCCTCCGCTCCCCGCGGACGCGGCGGCCGTGCTGGACGATGCGGCGGAACTGGTGGCCTCGCTGGCGGGCTGAGGCTCCGTTCACTTCCGCAGATAGGCCAGCACGGCCAGGACACGGCGGTTCGTCGCCTCGGTCAGCGACAGGTCCAGCTTGGTGAGGATCGAGCCGAAGTGCTTGCTGACCGTGCCCTCACTGACCGTCAGCGCCTCGGCGACCGAGGCGTTCGACCGGCCCTCCGCCATCAGGGCCAGCACCTCCCGCTCCCGGGCGGTCAGCCGCGCCAGCGGGTCACGGCGGTGCCGCAGGAGCTGACGCACCACTTCCGGGTCGACGACCGTGCCTCCTTCGGCGACCCGCTGGAGCACGTCGACGAACTCCTCGACCTTTCCCACGCGTTCCTTGAGGAGGTATCCCACGCCCGTACCGTCGCAGGAGTCGAGCAACTCCTCGGCATAGGCACGCTGGACGTACTGGCTGAGGACCAGGACGGGCAGCCGGGGCCGGGTCTCCCGCAGAGCGACGGCGGCCCGGAGTCCCTCGTCGGAGAAACCGGGCGGCATCCGCACATCCGTCACCACGATGTCCGGGCCGTGCTCGGCGACGGCGGCGGTGAGTTCACCCGCGGTGCCGACGCCGGCCACCACCTGGTGGCCGAACCTCTCCAGCAGGCCGACGAGGCCCTCCCTCAGAAGCACACTGTCCTCGGCCAGCACGATGCGCAGCATCCAACCCTCATTCGACCAGGTGAGCGGGGGCCCGGGGGACGTCCACCCGGAACACGGTCGGCCCTCCGGCCGGGCTGGACAGTACCAGCCGCCCGTCCAGCACGGAGAGCCGGTCGGCGACCCCCTGGAGCCCAGTACCCCCGGTGGTCACCGCACCCCCCGTGCCGTCGTCCCGCACCTCGACGGTCAGCCGTTCCCCGTCGTCCCGCCCCGTCACCCGTGCCCGGCTCGCCCCGCTGTGCTTCGCCACATTGGCCAGCGCCTCGCAGAGGGCGAAGTACACGGCGGTCTCCACCGGCTGCGGCAGCCGCCCGGGTATGTCGAGGTCCACGTCGACGGGTACGGCGGAGCGGTCGGCCACGTCCTCGACCGCCGCTGCCAGACCGCGGTCGGCCAGGACCTGGGGATGAATGCCCCGGATGAGTTCCCTGATCTCCACCAGGGCCTCCCCCGCCTCCTCGTGCGCCTTGGCCAGCAACCCGCCCAGCGGCTCGGCCGGACTCTCCAGCCTGGCCAGGCCCAGTGTCATCGAGAGGGCCACGAGCCGTTGCTGCGCCCCGTCGTGCAGGTCGCGCTCGATCCGGCGGCGCTCCGCCTCGAAGGCGTCCACCAGCCGCATCCGGGAGCGGCCCAACTCCTCGATGCGGGCGCCGAGTCCGCCGCTCCCCGCGGACAGCAGCGCACGGGTCAGGGCCGCCCGTGCCACCGCCGCCCACCCGAGCGGATAGGACAGCAGCGGCAACAGCACCAGGCCGAGCAGGGCCAGGGCGAAGGCCTGCGGATACGAACCGGCCAGATAGAGCTTCAGCACCCGTACCTCCTCTCCCCCGGTGACAGCCGCCATGACGACGGGCGTGGCCAGCAGCCCGCCGCAGACGGTCAGGACGCCCCCGACGAGCAGGCCCTCCAGGGGCCAGAGCACTCCGGCGAACAGCAGCGCGTACCCGAACTCCCGCCAGGTCGCCCGCTCCCGGAGCCGGGTGCGCAGCCACGCGGCCAGACCGGCACGCTCCGGGTCCCGGTGCGGATCGCCGAGGGGCGCCGGGTCGATGAGCCGCAGCCTGCGCCGTTCGACGGCAGCCACCGGGATACCGATGAGGGCGAGCATCAGCAGGAGCGGCAGGCCGACGAGCACGAAGGTGAGGGCGCCGCCCACCACGGCCAGCAGCAGGACGGACAGGAGCAGCACCATTCCGGCCGGGACGCTGCTCAGCAGGTACAGCGCCACGCGCCACGGCCGGCTGCCGAGGAGGTAGCGATGCCGCACGAGGGCCTGCCGGAGGGTGAGTGAACTCATGGCCCGCACGGTAGACAGCGCGGCCCCCTCGCCACCACCCGGCGGGCAGGGTCCCGGGGGTGGAGCCGGTTCCACCCCCGGGACCCCCCCTCGCTGCGATGTGGACGCCGCGCGCCACCGGTTGGGTGGAACCATGAATCAGCGACCCGCAGCCGTCCGACCCGCAGCCGTCCGGCTCGACACCGTCACCAGGTCCTTCGGAAGGGCCGCCGACGCGGTCACCGCGCTCGACGGAGTCAGCCTCACCGTCCCCAGGGGCTCCTTCACCGCGATCATGGGGCCGTCGGGTTCCGGGAAGTCGACGCTCCTGCAGTGCACGGCCGGCCTCGACCGGCCCACGTCCGGCCGGGTGTTCCTCGGGGACACGGAGATGACCGGGCTGAGTGAGCGCAGGCTCACGCTGCTGCGCCGCAAGCGGATCGGATTCGTCTTCCAGGCCTTCAACCTGCTGCCGGCCCTCACCGCCGAGCAGAACGTGGCTCTTCCACTGCGCCTCGCGGGCCGGGGCCCCCGCCGTTCCGAGGTGCGCGAGGTGCTGGAACGGGTCGGCCTCGGCTCCCGTGCCCGCCACCGGCCCACGGAGCTCTCCGGCGGTCAGCAGCAACGTGTCGCGCTGGCCCGGGCGTTGGTCACCCGGCCGGAGGTGCTCTTCGGCGACGAGCCGACCGGTGCACTCGATTCCCGTACGGGCCGGGAGGTCCTGGAACTGCTGCGGTCGATGACCGGCGACGGCCAGACCGTGATCATGGTGACGCACGATCCGGTGGCCGCGTCCTACGCGGACCGTGTGGTGTTCCTCGCCGACGGATCGATACGGGACGAGCTGTGCGACCCGGCCGCCGAACAGGTCGCCGCGCGCATGACCGCCCTGGCGGTGGTCCCGTGCTGAGCTCCACCCTGCGCTCGATGCGGACCCGCTGGGTCACCTTCATCGGCTCCTTCGTCGCACTCGCCCTGGGCACCGGGCTGATCGCCATGACGGGCCTGGCGCTGGCGGCCACCTTCGACGCGCCTGAGCGCGGCCCGGAACGCTTCGCCGGTGTGCCGGTCGTGGTGGCGCCCTCGGACACCCTCCGCGTCGCCACACCCGTCGGGGAGCGTACGACCCGGCTCGCCGGCCCTCGCCCGGTGCCGGACCGGCTGGCCGCCGGGCTCCTCGGCCTCGGGCGTACGGCCGAGGACCGCACGTTCCCCGTACACCTGGCAGGGAGGACCGCCGTGGGCCACCCGTGGTCCGTCGCCGCCGCCACCCCGTACCGCGTCACCTCCGGCCGGGCTCCGGCCGGAGCCGGCGAAGTCGTCGTGACGGCGGGCGCGGGCCCCCGGGCCGGCGACCGGATCCGGATCACCACACCCGAAGCCGCCACCGGGACGGGCATGCGGAGGGTCGTCGGCACGGTGGCGGACGCGGGCTTCGAGACGGCGGTGTTCTTCGACGACGCCGAGGCCGCCCGTATCCACCCGGCCGTCGACGCGGTGGCCGTGCACGCCGACGCGGACGCGGTGCGGCAGTTGACCCGTTCGTTCCCCGGCATGAGCGTCCTGACCGGCGACGACCGTCGCAGGGCCGACCCCGATCCCGACCGGGACAGCGAGGCGCTGACCGCCGTCAACGCGCTGCTCGGCACAGCGGCCGGCATCACCGCTTTCGTCTCCGTCTTCGTCGTCGCCTCGACGTTCTCCTTCGCGGTGGCCCAGCGCAGGAGGGAGTTCGGGCTGCTCCGCACGACGGGCGCCACGCCCGGTCAGGTGCGGCGCACGGTCCTCGTGGAGGCGCTCGTGACCGGCGTCCTCGCCTCCGCCGCCGGCTGCCTGCTGGGAGAGGCCGCCGCGCCCCTGCTGGCTGCCCGGCTGGCCGACGAGGGCCTCGCCCCGGCCTGGTTCACCATCGGTGACGCGAGCTGGCCGCTGCACACCGCCTTCTGGACGGGCCTGGGCGTGGCACTCGCCGGGGCCGCCGTCTCCTCCTGCCGTGCGGGCCGTATCCGCCCCGTGGAGGCCCTGCGTGACGCGGCCGTGGACACCCGGGGGATCCCGCTGAGCCGTCTGCTGCTGGGTACGGCCGTCCTGCTGACCGGTTTCGGGCTGCTGGGCTGGTCGCTGGTCACCGACCCCGGGGACGTACTCAAGCGGAAGACGTACATCCTGCAGCCCATGTGGACCGTCGCCGGCTGCGCCCTGCTCGCGCCACTCCTCGTACGGCCGCTCACACGGCTGCTCACCTGGCTCCCCGCCCGGCTCCCGGGTGCCACCGGCATGCTGGCCCGGCAGAACGCGTCCACCGGTATCCGCCGTACGGCCGCGGTCGCCGCACCCGTCCTGATCACCGTCGCCCTGGCGGGCTCCCTGCTGGGCACCGTGGCCACGATCGCCAAGGCCAAGGCCACGGAGGCGGCCGCGGTCCTCGGCGCCGACTTCGTGGCCGGCGGGGACGGCGCGCTGGACCCGCGCTTCGTACAGCGCGTACGGAGCCTTCCCGGCGCCGTCACCAGTGCCTCCCGCTCCACCGGGGTCACCGTCCTCGAAGAGGGCACCGCGCTCGTCCCGTCGGAGGCCAGGGCGGCCGATCCGGACGCCCTGGCCGCGACCGCCCGCCTGCCCCTCGTCGCCGGCCGGCTCTCGGACCTGGACGACGGCTCCCTCGTCGTCAATGAGGAGTGGGAGACACCGGTGGTGGGCCGGCGCGTGAGCGTCTGGCTGGGCGACGGCCGCAAGGTGTCGCTGCGCATCGCGGCCGTCATGCGGACCGGCACCGGAAGCAACGGGGTGTACGTGACCCCCGCCAACGCGGCCGGCGCCGCGGTCGACCGTATCGACGTCAAGCTCCGCGAAGGAGCGGACCCCGCGACCGTCCACGCCCTCCTGGAGAAGGCCGGGCGGGACACCGGCACCCCGGTCATGACGCGGGACGCGTGGGTGGCCGCCCACTACCCGCGAACCGGCGGCAACACCCGGGCGGGCCTGCTGACCGTCCTGGGTATCGCCCTGGTGTACACGGGCATCGCCCTGGCGAACACCCTGGTCATGGCCACCTCGGACCGGGTGCGTGATCTGGCGGTGCTCCGCCTCACCGGTGCCACGAAGACGCAGGTGCTCCGGCTGGTGGCGGTCGAGGCGCTGATGGTGACGGCGGTGGGCACGGTCCTGGGCGCGGCGGTGGCCGGGCTGAATCTGCTGGGGGTGAAAGGCGCCCTGGAACTCCTCTCGGTGAGCTCCCCGGTGGTGGTCCCGTGGGCGGCCGCCGGCGCGGTGGCGGCCGCATGCGCCGCAGCGGCCACCGTCTCCGCCGTACTGCCCGCGCTCGCCGCACTGCGCACGAGACCGGCCGAGCTCGCGGGCGCCCGCGAGTGAACGTCTCTCACGCACCCGTCACGACCGGCAGTTCCGACGGCAGGCCCCACTCGCTCCAGGAACCGTCGTACACCGAGACCTCGCTGTACCCGGCGAGTTCCGCCCCGAGCGCCAGGACACACGCCGTGACCCCGGACCCGCAGCTGACGACCAGCCGCTTCCGGCTCCCCGCCGACGCCTCGAACACGGTGCGGAGCTCCTCCGCCGGCAGCATCCGGCCGTCGCGCTGCACCTCGCCGAAGGGCAGGTTCACCGCCCCCGGCATATGGCCGCCCCGCAACCCGGGCCGGGGCTCCGGTGCCGTACCGGTGAACCGTTCACGGGACCTCGCGTCCAGGACGGCCGTGCGGGGGTCGGCCAGGGCTTCCACGACCGCGTCGCTTCCGGCCAGCGCTCCGGGACGCGGGCGGGCGGTGAAGTCCCCGGTCCGCCCGGCGCCTCCCGGCGCGAGGTCCTCCACCGGGAACCCGGCCGCCTCCCAGGCGGGCAGTCCTCCGTCGAGCACCGCGGCGCGGTCGAAGCCCATCGCGCGGAGCATCCACCAGGCACGGGCGCTGGAGTAGATCCCGGCGGTGTCGTAGACGACGACGGTGTCCGTGCCGTCCACCCCCAGCGCCCGCATCTCCCCGGTGAACCCCTCCGCCCGGGGCATCGTGTGCGGCAGCGGTACGGCGTGGTCGGACATGGCCCCGTCGATGTCGAAGCACCGGGCGCCCGGGATGCGCCGCCCGGCCTCGCGGTGCGCACCCACCGAGGCGTCGAGGACCACGGCCCCCGGCCTCGTGACCCGCTTCGCGAGCCAGTACACGTCGACGAGGGGCCCGGGCGGGTTCTCCGTCCCGGCACCGGCGGCCGCTTCCCTGTGCTCGGTGGTCATGAGCGTCGTCCTCCGTGTCGAAGTGCTCGTGCGGCGTCCGGGCCCCGGCGAGGCCCCCGGGCGTCGTGCCCCGCCCGGCGCAGGTACGGGGCGGCTCTCCCTGCCGGCCTACCGCTCCGGCTCGCCCGGCCCCCGGTGCCCGGCCGGCGCGACTTCGAGGAGGACCTCGCAGGTGTACTGGAACTCCTCCAGGAGGCGCGTCGCCTCGGTGACGAGAATGCCGTACGGGGCCGAGGGGTCGGCGAGGGACAAGGACAGCCGACGGGTCTCCTCGGCCACCTCGTCCCGCCGTGCTGCGGCCTCGCCGGTGAGCCGCTCCAGCCGCTTCGCCTGCGCGAGCAGGGTGGTCTCGTCCAGCGTGGTCAGCACCTCCGCCACCGCGCAGGCCGCCTTCAGGAAAGCCGCGTAACGCTGCAGGAACGGCCGGCGTGCCTCGTCCTCCTCCATGGCCCGGTCGAGGCCACGGGTGAGCGCGGCCACCTGGTAGAGCGTGCGTTCCAGGGCACCGAGCACGGCCTCGTACCCCTGGAAGCCGGGATGGTTCCGGTAACGGCGGCTCAGACGCCAGGGGTTGAACTGGAGGCTCTCCTTGGATTCCTCCAGCCCCGACCTCGCCTGCCCGATCATCTCCCCGGTCCGTGCCGCGCGGGCCCGCCACCCTTCGGTGGTGTCCTGGTCGGGTACTCCCCCGGCCAGCACGGGGTACATGTCGCAGAGCAGGTCGTGAAGGGTGCGCGCCAGACTCCGGATGCCGTACTCGGCGCTGCGGTAGCGCAGCGGCGGAACCACGAGGACGTTGACGGCGGTCCCGACCGCACAGCCGAGGAGGACGAGCACCACGATCTCCCCCAGCCGGAAGACGCGCTGGGAGTCCCCGGACGACGTGATGTAGGTCGAGAAGGCGAAGAACGCGGCGGTGGCGACCTGCGGACCCTGGGCACCCAGGACGCGCCAGCGCCCGATCGCGAGGGCGATGACGGCGACGAGCACGAAGGTCAGCAGGTCGGGACCGGCGAGGAACCCGAGGGCGGCCTGCACCAGGACCCCCGCCACGACGGCACCGACGTAGCGCAGTGACTGCACGACCGAGCGGTAGACGGTCACCTGCATGATCAGCACCGCCGAGAACGGGGCGAAGGCGGGCGAGCGCGCGTCGAGGACGTCATGGGCGAGCAGCCAGGCCAGGCCGGCTGCGAGGGCGCTCTTCCCGATCACCAGCAGGGTGCCGCGCTCGTCCCCGTCGTAGGAGAAGGCCCGGCGCCACCACTGGGCCACGGCGGTGAACCGCCCCGTACCCGTCCGCTCGCTCGTCGTCCCACCGGTCATGAGTACCCGCCTCCTCCCGCTCCGTCCGCTGTCATGGCACCTGCCGTTCCCGCCGCACGCCGGCCGGGCTGCCGTACGGGTGCGGCGAGCGTGCCGGCGTGGGCGTCGCGGCCGCCCCGGGCACGAGCCGCCGGGCGCGCGGAGGTGAGGAACGGGAGGTGTCCGGTCCGCAGGACGCGGTGGCCGCCCGCCTCCGGTGAGGCGACCGGCGCGTGGTCCTCACCGGTCTCCGCCCCGGGGCGGCCCCCGCAGCGCAGACAGGGGACCTCCCGTACACCCGGGCCGGCCCCGTGGGCATGCGGGTGGGGACCGGGCCGGCCGGCGCCGTGCCAGGCCGCCCCGTGCTCACATGCGGGACGGCGGATCACGTCGGTGAGCGCGGGACCCCGTCCCTGCGGCCGTGGGGCGCTCCTCATCACGCCCCAGCCCCGCCCGGCACAGCTCCACCGACGGGGCGGGAACTCGCCGGTCGCGGCGCTGCCCGGCAGCGGGAAGCTCGTCTCACCCGCGTCGCTCGCGGTGGCCACCGCGGCGAAGCGCGTGCCGGCCACCGTGCGCGGGGCGCCGGCGTGGAGGTCCCCGGCTCCACCGGGCCGGGGCGGGGGCACCACGGGGCGTCGCACGGTCTTCTCTGTCATTCGCGTGCCTCCGTCTGTCCGGCCGGATGCGTTCTCCGCCCGGTCACCTGCGCTCACTCCAGTGCCCTGTGAGGTGCGGTTGAAGCAGACCCAGGAGAGATCCGGCTCACCCGGCCACGGACCGGCCTCCCGCCACGGCCGGCGGTCTCCTGGCGGCCCGGGCCCGCTCCGGTGCTCCCGGGCCTCCGGGCCGGCACCGCGCTCACGGGCGTCGAGCACATCGAGGACGCCGGGTGCCGTGCCGGCCATGGCTACACGATCTCCCCTGGGTACCCCGGCAGCATGTGGAGGCGTCCGGACGGCACCCCCGCCGCACCCGGCTGGGCACCCCCCTCGGTTTCGCCATGCCCCGTGAACCGCCCTGGCCCTCACCCAGCACGTGCGTACGCCTCTGGAACACGTCAGCCGCCTGCTGCTCCCGGTGTTCTCCGTCGTCACCGGCCTCGATGCGGACCTGGGCGCGCTCACCGCCGGAGACGTCCGAATCCGCCACGGGCCCCGCCCGGCGGCGGTCCTCAACCCCTTCGGCGACGTGGCCCTGCCGGTGGCCGACCCGGCGGACCCCACCGGCGCGACAGCCCGGGACGGTCACGCCGGACAGGCCTACGTGATCACCGGCCCCGAGACCGTCACCCCACGCCACCAGGCCGAGGTCATCGCCGAGGCGCTGGGCGAGGAGGTGACCTACGTGGACCTGACCCATGAGGCCGTCGCCGAGCAGAGGTCCGGGCTCATGCCGCTCCCGGGCGTGGAGGGGAACCTCGACACCCTCGGTTCCCCGCTCCCGGCCGGCCAGCACCGACGCGGAGAAGGCCCTGCTACGCCCGGCCCACCCCTACGAGGACCGGGTGGCGCACGACCTGCCGACACCTCCCACCGGGCCCGGCACAAGCAAAAGCCCCAGGTCACGGCGAGTGAGTCCTGAGGCTTCCACAGAGCCGCCTTCGGGATTCGAACCCGAGACCTACGCATTACGAGTGCGTTGCTCTGGCCAACTGAGCTAAGGCGGCACGCTCTGTCACACCATGGTGCGGTCAGCAGCGACGCCAAGTCTACACAGTTTCCGGGGGTGCTCCGCACCACCCGCCCTCACACCCATACCCGCAGGTCAGGTGCATTTCTTGTCGTCCTCGGGCGGCGTGCCCTCCAGCAGATAGGTGTTGAGCGCCGTGTCGACGCAGTCGCTGCCCCGGCCGTACGCCGTGTGCCCGTCACCGTCATAGGTGAGCAGCGTGCCGGAGGAGAGCTGGTCCGCGAGGGAAACCGCCCACTTGTAGGGGGTGGCCGGGTCACGCGTCGTGCCGACCACGACGATCGGGGCGGCGCCCTCCGCCTCGGTGCGGTGCGGGGCGCCGGTGGCGTCCACGGGCCAGGAACCGCAGTTCAGCGCGGCCCAGGCGAAGCCTCTGCCGAAGACCGGGGAGGCCTTCTCGAATTCCGGGAGGGCTTTCTCCGCCGCTGCGGGGCCGGTGAAGGCGGGGGCCAGGTCGAGGCAGTTCACAGCGGCGTTGGCGGACATCAGGTTGGCGTACTCGCCGCTCGGCTCGCGCTCGTAGTAGCTGTCGGCCATGGCGAGGAGAGCGGTACCGTCACCGCGCTGCGCGTCGGCGACGGCTTCGCGGAGCTGGGGCCAGGCGGACTCGTCGTACATCGCGGCGATCACACCCGTGGTCGCCAGGGATTCGGTCAGCTGCCGGGCCTCACCGGCCGGCACGGGCTCGGCGTCCAGGTCGGAGAAGAGCTTCTTCAGGGCGGCCGCCGCACCGGCGGCCGACGAGGTGCCCAGCGGGCAGTCCGACTGCTTCACACAGTCCGCGGCGAAGGACTGGAACGCCCTCTCGAAGCCGGCGGTCTGGTCACGGTTGACGTCGAGCGCGGGGAGAGAGGGATCCATCGCCCCGTCCAGGACGAGACGGCCCACCCGGTCGGGGAACAGCTCGGCGTAGGTCGCCCCGAGGAACGTGCCGTACGAGGCGCCGACGTAATGCAGCTTCTCGTCGCCGAGCAGGGAGCGCAGCATGTCCATGTCGCGTGCTGTCTCGATCGTGGAGACATGCGGGAGGATCTTGCCGGACCGCTTCTCGCAGCCGTCGGCGAACTTCTCGAAGGACTTCCTCAGCGCGGTGATCTCGTCCTTGTCGTCCGGTGTCTGGTCGACCTGTGTGTAGGCGTCCATCTCCTTGCCCGTGAGGCACTCGACCGGTTCGCTGCGGGCCACCCCGCGCGGGTCGACGGACACCATGTCGTACCGGGCGCGGACGGGGGCGGGGTAGCCGATGCCCGCGTATCCCTGGAGGTAATCGATGGCCGAACCGCCGGGGCCGCCGGGATTCACCAGAAGCGAGCCGATCCGCTCGCCCGGCCCGGTGGCCTTCTTACGGGAGACGGCCAGCTCGATGTCTCCGCCGTCAGGCTTCGCGTAGTCCAGCGGGGCCTTCATCGTGGCGCACTGGAAGCCCTCCGTGCCGCAGTCCCGCCAGCGCAGCTTCTGCCCGTAGTACGGCTTCAGCTCCTCGGCTGCGGCCGGACCCGTCACTGACGCGCGCGACGACGGACTTCCGCTGCTGCAGCCGGAGACGAGAAGACCGGCAGTGCCGAGCGCGGTGGCGAGGATACGGAGCAGGCGCCTGGTGTCCATCCCTGGAGCGTAACCGCCGCGCGATGGTTCAACCGATTTACTGCCCTTACGGGTGAATTCGCTCAATCTGTGGACCGTGTGGGACTGCCGCACCGTGCGGGATCACCGGACGCCGCCGGACGTCAGCCGGCCCGGAGCGCCACCGTCATCGCCTCCACGGCGAGCAGGGGCGCGACGTTACGGTCGAGGGCGCGACGGCAGGCGATCACGGCCTCGATCCGGCGGAGGGTGCGCTCGGGGGTGGAGGACTCGGCGATCCGGTCGAGGGCGTCCCGTACATCGGTGTTGGCGAGGGCGATCCGGGAGCCGAGCTGGAGCGCCAGCACATCGCGGTAGAAACCGGTGAGCTCACTCAGTGCGAGATCGAGGCTGTCGCGCTGCGTACGCGTCCTCCGGCGCTTCTGCCTGTCCTCCAGCTCCTTCATCGCGCCCGCTGTCCCGCGCGGCATCCGGCCCCCGGCCACGCCGCCGAGCGCCGCCTTCAGGTCGTCGGTCTCCTTGACGTCGACCTCCTCGGCGACCTGTTTGGCGTCGTCCGTGGCCGTGTCGATGAGTTCCTGGGCCGCCTTGAGGCACCCTCCGACGTCGTGGACGCGCAGCGGCAGCCTGAGCACGGCGGCACGACGGGAACGCGCCCGCTCGTCCGTGGCCAGACGGCGTGCCCTGTCGATGTGTCCCTGCGTGGCGCGGGCGGCGGCGGCGGCCCGCTCGGGGTCGACGCCGTCGCGTCTGATCAGCACGTCGGCCACCGCGTCCACGGGGGGCGTGCGCAGCGTGAGATGGCGGCAGCGGGAGCGGATCGTGGGCAGCACGTCTTCGAGGGAGGGTGCGCAGAGCAGCCACACCGTGCGCGGCGCGGGCTCCTCCACCGCCTTCAGCAGGACGTTCCCCGCCCCCTCGGTGAGGCGGTCGGCGTCCTCCATGACGATGACCTGCCAGCGGCCCACGGCAGGGGAGAGCTGGGCACGGCGGACCAGCTCACGGGTGTCCTTCACGCCGATGGAGAGCAGATCCGTGCGGATCACCTCGACGTCGGCGTGGGTCCCGATCAGAGCCGTGTGGCAGCCGTCGCAGAAACCGCAGCCGGGGGCCCCGCCCAGGGCACGGTCGGGGCTGGTGCACTGGAGCGCCGCGGCGAAGGCACGGGCGGCGGTGGACCGGCCGGAGCCGGGCGGGCCCGTGAACAGCCAGGCATGGGTCATCTTCGAGCCCGGGGGAGTCGGCTCGCCCCCGGAAGCGGCGGTGACCAGCGCGTCGGCGTCCCGGGCGGCGGCTCCGAGCTGCTCCTGCACCCGCTCCTGTCCGACCAGGTCGTCCCATACGGTCATGGTCACCGCCCTTCCGGTGGTGTGCTGCGGGAACGCCGGAATCCCAGCGCCTCACCATTGTGCGGGAAGGGTCCGACAACCCCGGCGTTCCGTCCCGGGCTCTCCGTCCGCCCGTCAGCGGCGCGGCCGGCGCCCGCTCCGCCCTGAGCCGCCCTGCTCCTCGTCGTTGCCGCCGAGGAGTTCGTCGGCCAGGGACGGCAGGTCGTCGAGCGGCGTCTCCTCGGCCCAGTCGGGACGCGGCCGCTTCCGGCGACCAGGAGCGTCCCGAGCCTCCCGGCCCGCCTCCGGGTCTTCGACCTGCGGCAGTTCACGCGTGCGCTCGTTCTCGCTCTCGGCGGCAGAAGCACGGTGCTCGTCGCGGAAGACACCCGGCGGTACGCGGTCGGACGGGCTCTCGTCCCGCACCGGCGGCAGCACAGCCGTCTCGTCCGCCGGGCTGTCCGGCCGGGCGACGGGCACGGGCTGGGTGATCTCGTTCGGATTCACGACCGGAGTCGGGACGGTGAGCTCGTTGTCCGGCACGGCCGGTCCGCCGGAGCCGGACCGGCCGGACCCCTGGGGACGCTGGGCGGCAGCGGCTTCCCCGGCCCGGGCAGCCGCCTCGGCCTCGGCGCGCCGGCGGGCCTCCTCGGCCCTCACCAGCGCCTCCTCCGCCTTGCGCTGCTTCTCCAGGCGCAGTGCCTCCGCCTCCTTGCGCAGCCGCGCCTCTTCCTGCGCCTGTGCCCGCAGCCGCTCCTGCTCGGCCTCGCGTGCGCGCTCCTCGGCCTCGAGACGCGCCCGCTCCTCCTCGGCACGGCGACGGGCCTCCTCGGCGCGCTGCCTGGCCTCCTCCGCCTGCCGTTCGGCCTCGCGCTGCCGCGCCTCCTCCTCCTCGCGGCGCCTGCGCTCCTCCTCCTCGGCCCGGAGCTTGGCGAGCTGGGCCTGCCGCTCGCGCTCCAGCCGCTCCTCCTCGGCCTTGCGGGCCGCCCCTTCCTCGGCCTTGCGCCGGGCTTCCTCCTCGGCCGCCCTGCGCGCCTCTTCCCGGGCCTTGATCTCCGCCTCGGAGAGCGGCAGGAGCCGGTCGAGCCGGTGGCGTACGACGGTGGTGATCGCTTCGGGTTCCTGCCCGGCGTCCACCACGAGGTAACGGGCCGGGTCGGCCGCCGCGAGGGTGAGGAAGCCGGACCGCACCCGGGTGTGGAATTCGGCAGGCTCGGACTCCAGCCGGTCGGGCGCCTCGGTGAAGCGTTCCCGTGCCGTCTCCGGGTCGACGTCCAGGAGCACCGTCAGGTGCGGTACGAGTCCGCTCGTCGCCCAGCGCGAGATCCGGGCGATCTCGGTCGGGGCCAGGTCCCGGCCGGCGCCCTGGTAGGCGACGGACGAGTCGATGTAGCGGTCCGAGATGACGATCGCGCCGCGCTCCAGCGCCGGACGGACGACCGAGTCCACGTGTTCGGCACGGTCGGCGGCGTACAGGAGGGCCTCGGCTCGGTTCGACAGGCCGGCCGACGAGACGTCCAGGAGGATCGAACGCAGCCGCTTGCCGACCGGGGTGGCCCCCGGCTCACGCGTCACGACGACTTCGTGGCCCTTGGCCCGGATCCATTCGGCGAGCGCCTCGACCTGGGTGGACTTGCCGGCTCCGTCGCCGCCCTCCAGGGCGAGGAAGAAACCGTTCGCTGCGGTCGTGACGGCGGGGTCGCCGCCGCGCAGCGCCTCACGCAGGTCACGGCGGAGCGGCACACCGGCACGGTCGTCGGTCCTGGCGAGGACGATCACCGCGACCGGCAGCAGCAGAGCACCGATGAGCATCAGCGCGAAGGCCGCTCCACCGTGTGCGAAGACGAAGTCGCCGGATCCCAGCCGGTGGCGCCCGATGGCCGCGGCGAGCAGCGGGCCGCCCACCGCGCCGAGCGCGACCAGCACCCGGACGACTGCCTGGAGGTGCTCGGTGGTCCTGGCCTGCCGGAAAGCCTCCGTTTCCTGGTCGATGACCGCATGCCCGATGTGGGCGGCGACCCCTGCCGCGTAACCGGCGAGCAGCGCGATCAGCAGCCCGGTGGCCGTATCGGGCACCAGGCCGAGCGCGAGCAGCGACACACCCGTGACGGCGACGGCCAGTGCGAGCAGCCGGCGCCGCGACAGGGCGGGCAGCACCTTCTGCGCGGTACGGATACCGAGGGCGGTGCCGCCGGTCAGAGCCAGGATCAGCAGGGCGAAGGTGGCAGGCCCGCCGCCGAGGTCGGCGGCGTGCAGCACGGAGACGGCCGCAGCGGCGGCGATCGCCCCGGCGACCGCGGAGCACGCGGCGACGACCAGCGGGATGCTGCCGGTGCGGCCCTTGTCGGATCCCGTGCCGGTGGCCGGCCGGCGCAGGCCCTCCAGGGGCGAGCGCGGGCGCGGCGTCTGGGTGGCGGGGAGTTCGAGGAAGTACAGGATCGAGACCGAGGCGGAGAAGAGTCCCGCCGCGACGTAGGAACCGAGGGCGGCCTGGTGGAAGGAGAACCAGTCGAAGCCGGTGCCGAGCAGTTCACCGATCAGCGAGGCGACGACCAGTACGGCCGCGGCCGCCGGGACCGCCAGGAAATTCGTCCGGAGGGAGAGCCTGCGCAGGGCGTCGAGGTGGTCCGGCAGCGGGCGCACGGCGGCGCCCTCCGGGGGCGGGGCGGGAAGCAGTGCGGGAGCCGCGCTCTCCTTGGCCACCGCCCACAGCCGCTCCCCCGCACCCGCCACGAAGACGGTGATCAGGATCATCATGAGTGCCTTGTCCGGCATCCAGTCGATCCACAGGGGCGCGACGACCAGCAGCGCGAGCCGCAGCCCGTCCGTCCCGATCATCAGCCAGCGACGGTCGACCGGACCGCCGGGCGCCGTGAGCGCTGTGAGAGGCCCCAGGAGCACGGCTCCGAAGAGCAGGGTGGAAAGGATCCGGGCACCGAACACGGCGGCGACGGCGAAGGCCGCCCCGCGGTATCCGGACCCGAAGGAGCCCTCGAGGACCGCCGACTGCAGCGACAACAGCACAAACACGAGAAGGGCGAGTGAATCGCCGATACCGCCGACGAGCTGGGCGCTCCACAACCGCCTGAGCGGGGGAACACGCAACAGGGCTCGTACGGCGCGCTCGCGTGAGTCTGCGGCAAGTGTGTCGGAGGTGGGGCTCACGACCGGTGGCTGCTCGGCTCGCGTCATCCGCCCAGCCTATCGGGAGCGGTGCGGTGCCCGGGGGCCGCGTCCGAACATATGACCAAGGAACGTGCGGGCAGCGCCTCACGCGGACGCCGGAAGGGCCGGGTCGCCCCGGCCCTTCCGGCGTCCGGGCACAGCCGGTGGCCGGCTCTCTCCACCACCGCACAGCCGACACCCGGCCTTCACCGCGGGCTCTGCGGCCGGGGTCCGGCGGCCGGTTTCCCGCCGTCGGCCGCCGGGCGGTCAGCTCTCCTCGGACGAGGCCGAAGCCGTCTCCTTCGCCGCGGCGGCCGTCTTCTTCGCAGGCGCCTTCTTCGCGGTGGCCGTCTTCTTCGCGGCCGTCGTCTTGGCGGTGGCCGTCTTCTTCGCCGTCGCCTTCTTGGCCGTCGTGGCCTTCTTCGCGGCCGCCTTCTTGGCCGGGGCCTTCTTCGCCGTCTTCTTCTTCGCCGGGCCCTTGGCCCGCTTCTCGGCGAGCAGCTCGTAGCCGCGCTCGGGTGTGATGTCCTCGACGCTGTCGTCGGTCCGCAGTGTCGCGTTCGTCTCGCCGTCGGTGACGTACGCGCCGAAGCGTCCGTCCTTCACGACCACCGGAGCCCCGCTCACGGGGTCCGTGCCCAGTTCCTTCAGCGGCGGCTTGGCGGCGGCCCGCCCGCGCTGCTTCGGCTGGGCGTAGATCGCGAGGGCCTCGTCGAGGGTGATGTCGAAGAGCTGGTCCTCGGACGTCAGGGAACGCGAGTCCGTGCCCTTCTTGAGGTACGGCCCGTAACGGCCGTTCTGCGCGGTGATCTCGACGCCCTCGGCGTCCTCGCCGACGACCCTCGGCAGGGACATCAGCTTGAGGGCGTCGGCCAGTGTCACCGTGTCGAGCGACATGGACTTGAAGAGCGACGCGGTCCGCGGCTTCACCGCGTTCTTGCCCGTCTTCGGGGTGCCCTCGGGCAGCACCTCGGTGACGTACGGGCCGTAACGCCCGTCCTTCGCGATGATCTGGTTGCCGCTGACCGGGTCGGTGCCGAGTTCGAAATCGCCGCTCGGCTTGGCCAGCAGCTCCTCCGCGAGATCCACGGACAGTTCGTCCGGCGCCAGGTCCTCCGGCACGTCCGCGCGCTGGTGGCCCTCGGAGTCCTTCTCGCCACGCTCGATGTACGGGCCGTAGCGGCCGACGCGGAGCTTGATGTCGTTGCCGACGGGGAACGAGGAGATCTCGCGGGCGTCGATCGCGCCCAGGTCCGTCACGAGCTCCTTCAGGCCCCCGAGGTGGTCCCCGTCGCCGTTGCCCGCGGCGGAGGCGGCACCCGCACCGGCGGTGTCGTCACCGGTGCCGAAGTAGAAGTGCCGCAGCCACGGCACGGACTGGGCCTCACCCCGTGCGATGCGGTCGAGGTCGTCCTCCATGCGTGCGGTGAAGTCGTAGTCGACGAGCCGGCCGAAGTGCTTCTCCAGCAGGTTGACCACGGCGAACGAGAGGAACGACGGCACCAGGGCCGTGCCCTTCTTGAACACGTAGCCACGGTCCAGGATGGTCCCGATGATCGAGGCGTACGTCGACGGGCGGCCGATCTCGCGCTCTTCGAGCTCCTTGACCAGCGAGGCCTCGGTGTAACGGGCCGGCGGCTTGGTGGAGTGGCCGTCGACGGTCACCTCGTCGGCGGTCAGCGCGTCACCCTCGGCGACCTGCGGCAGACGGCGCTCGCGGTCGTCCAGCTCGGCGTTCGGGTCGTCCGCGCCTTCGACGTACGCCTTCATGAAGCCGTGGAAAGTGATCGTCTTGCCGGACGCGGAGAACTCGGCGTCGCGGCCGTCGCTCGCCCGGCCACCGATCTTCACCGTGACGGAGTTACCCGTGGCGTCCTTCATCTGGGAGGCGACGGTCCGCTTCCAGATCAGCTCGTACAACCGGAACTGGTCACCGGTGAGGCCCGTCTCGGCCGGGGTGCGGAAGCGGTCGCCGGAGGGGCGGATCGCCTCGTGCGCCTCCTGCGCGTTCTTGACCTTCCCGGCGTACGTGCGTGGCTTGTCAGGCAGGTAGTCCGCCCCGTACAGCTGCGTGACCTGTGCCCGGGCCGCGGAGACCGCGGTGTCCGAGAGCGTCGTGGAGTCCGTACGCATATAGGTGATGAAGCCGTTCTCGTACAGCTTCTGCGCCACCTGCATGGTGGCCTTGGCCCCGAAGCCCAGCTTCCGGCTCGCCTCCTGCTGGAGGGTCGTCGTGCGGAAGGGCGCGTACGGCGAGCGGCGGTACGGCTTGGACTCGACCGAGCGGACCGCGAACGTGGAGTCGGTGAGTGCCGCGGCCAGGGCGCGGGCATTCACCTCGTCCAGGTGCAGAGTCCGGCCCGAGGAGGGCTTGAGCCGGCCGTCCGGGCCGAAGTCGCGGCCCTGGGCGATGCGGCGCCCGTCGACCGCGCTGAGGCGGGCGGTGAGCGTCGAGGGGTCGGAGGCTCCCCCGGGCTCCGTCCGGGGGGAGCCCCATCCGGCGCGGCCGGTGGCGAAGGTGCCGGTCAGGTCCCAGTACTCGGCGGACCGGAAGGCGATGCGCTCACGCTCGCGCTCGACGACGAGGCGGGTGGCCACGGACTGGACACGGCCCGCGGAGAGCCGCGGCATGACCTTCTTCCACAGGACCGGCGAGACCTCGTAGCCGTAGAGACGGTCGAGGATACGGCGGGTCTCCTGGGCGTCGACCATGCGCTGGTTGAGCTCGCGCGGATTGGCGACGGCGGCCCGGATCGCGTCCTTGGTGATCTCGTGGAAGACCATCCGGTGGACCGGGACCTTGGGCTTGAGGACTTCCTGCAGGTGCCACGCGATGGCCTCGCCCTCGCGGTCCTCATCGGTGGCGAGGAAGAGTTCGTCGGATTCGGCGAGGAGCTGCTTGAGCTTCCTGACCTGGGCTTTCTTGTCTGCGTTGACGACGTAGATCGGCTGGAAGTCGTTTTCGACGTCCACACCGAGGCGGCGCACCTCACCGGTGAATTCATCCGGCACCTCGGCGGCGCCGTTCGGCAGGTCGCGGATGTGCCCGACGCTCGCCTCGACGACGTATCCGGGGCCGAGATAGCCCTTGATCGTCTTCGCCTTGGCAGGCGACTCGACAATGACGAGTCGGCGGCCTGCGGTCTCGCTGGTCGGGGACAACTTCGCTCTTCTCTCCGGTCGGCACTCGTGGGCATCCGGGCAGCGCTCTGACGCTGCCCGCGGTGCTGTCGCTGCGGAGTGTGACGGTACAACCCGCCCCCGTGTCAAACGGCAAAAGCCCGCAACGGCCACTCGAACGGTAACCCGACTTCCGCCATTCCTGCCGCCCGGACTGCCCGGTCCGCTCTTCACACGGCTTTCGCCTGCGGGTTTCGAGATCCGGCGGAGGAGCCCGCGGAGTGGCCGGCCCGAGGCCGCCGTCCCCTGCCGGGGAAGTGGATCAGATGCGGGTGAAGCACCACACGCCGAGGACGAGGAAGAGTATGCCGAAGAGCGTGGCGAGAACGGCGGAGGCGACGGGGCTCACACCGAGCGCAACCGGCGCGCGCCGAATGGTGCGCGCCCCCGTCCAGACGAGGAGGGCGGCACCGAACAGTGCGAATGCCGCACCGGCGAAGACCGCGGTGACGCTCTCCATGTCCGCACCCCTTCCGCTCTTCCCCTCGGCTGACACCGTGGCGCTCGTAGCTGTCGCGTTTCCCGTGGTTCCCGCGTCCCGCCCGGTGGCTCGGCAGGGCTGTCGGGTGACCCGGCAGAAGGGAGGCTGCCACGCCGGGACATCGCGGGTACGAACCCCGGATGAACACCGCGCAGCTACCCGGGGAACGGCCGTGAGCGGAATCCGCAGGCGCACCGGAGCGGCACATCCGCGGACGTGAAGACGCTGGTCAGACGCACGCCCAGCGCCCGGAGCCCGGTGCCGGGCGCAGGAACGGAACGCGACGGCGGACGGGGCGGCCGGCCCCGTGCGGTGACGCGACGTCATGTCACCGCACGGGCTCCAGGAAGCCTTCCTCCACCAGGAGTCGGATCGCCTGCGGGGTACGGTCACGCAGCAGCACCGGGTCCTCGGCCGTCAACTGGGCGATGGCATCCAGAATGCGGCCCGCGGGCAGCGAACCGTCGCACACGCCTGCGAATCCGGCCCCGACCGCGTCGACCTTGGTCGCACGCCGCATCCCGCGGTGCTGACGCAGCACCACGTGCTCGGGGTCCTCGGCGCCCGGCAGCCCGACCTGCTCCTGGACGACCTCCTCGGCAAGGGTGAAGCGCGCCGCGAGCAAAGCCGCGTCGTCGTGCTCCCGCAGATAGTCCTGCCGTGCGAAATGGGCCTCGACGGCGGGCCCGAGGGGTTGCTCCACCGCGTGCGGCCATTCCTCGGCCACGAGCGAAGGGGTACCGGCGGCGGCCGCGGCGGACTTCCGGAGGGTGATCCAGCCGAAGCCGACCGCCTTGGTGCTGCGGGCCTCGAACTCGTCCAGCCAGGCCTCGTACCGCTGGGCGTAGACGACCGGGTCGGTGCGGTGGTCGCCGCTGTCGCGCAGCCACAGTTCGGCGTACTGCGTGATGTCCTGCACCTCACGCTGCACGATCCAGGCGTCGCAGCCGGCGGGCACCCAGGAGCGCACCCGGTCCTGCCATTCCTCGCCCTCCACGTGCTGCCAGTTGGCGAGGACCTGGGCGTACCCGCCCTCGTTGAGCCGGCCCCCCGCCTGTTGCACGAGGGTCCGGCACAGGTCGTCGCCGCCCATGCCGCCGTCGCGGTAGGTCAGCCGGGCGCCGGGGGAGATGACGAAGGGCGGGTTGGAGACGATCAGGTCGTACGTCTCGTCGCCGACCGGTTCGAAGAGGGAGCCCTCCCGCAGATCGGCGGGGGCGGCTCCGGACAGGGCAAGAGTCAGACGGGTGAATTCCAGCGCACGCGGGTTGACGTCCGTGGCCGTGACCCGGGTGGAGTGCTGGGCGACGTGCAGGGCCTGGATACCGGATCCCGTACCGAGGTCGAGGGCAGAGGCCACGGACTTCCGTACGGTGATCCCGGCGAGCGTGGTGGAGGCCCCGCCGACGCCGAGGACCACGCCTTCCTCGTGCGAGCCGATACCGCCCGCCCCGCCGACCGCGCATCCCAGGTCGGAGACGATGAACCAGTCCTGGCCGTCGGGCCCGCCGTAGGGCCGCACGTCGACCGTCGCTCTCACCAGGTCGCCCTCGTGGACGGCCCAGCCGTCCGCCACGCATTCCGCCAGAGGGAGGGCCGCGGCAGCCGCGGCAGCCGGAACGGGGCGCTGCAGAAGGAACAGCCGCACCAGCGTGTCGAGCGGAGAGTCCCCGCGGGTGGCCCGGAGCGCCGGGACGGTTTCGCTACGCGCGAGCGCTGCGTACGCGGGCGCGCCGAGCCGCTCGAGGAGGCCGTCAGCAGTGAACGCGGCGGCGATCAGGGCTTCACGGAGCCGGGGGGCACGGTCGGATGCGGGGAGGCTGGTCGTACTCACCCGCCCATTGTGTCCGCTCCCACCGACAACGGCAGCTGCCCGGCCCCACGAGGGACGGCCGGGCAGCTGCCGCGAGGAGGTCACGACCGCTACGGCACGCCGACCACAACGGCTGTCGGCCGCTACGGAGACGTCGGCCGCTACGCCTTCTCGCTCGCCGAGGCCGAAGGCGATGCGGACTTCGGCGCCGCGGCGGACGGGGCGGAGGCGGGGGGAGCCGAGGCCGTCGGCTTCTGGCAGCCCTTCTGCTTCGCCATCGCGGAACCGACCTCGCCGGATTGCAGTTTCTTCAGCGCCTGGTCACCGTTGGTGCTGATCTTCGTCAGCTCATCGGCGATGCTCTTGAGGCCATCGGCGAACTTCGCCTGGTCCTTCGGATCGAGCGCGTCGACCTTCGTCTTCAGGCTCACATAGGCCGTCGACGAAGCGTTGAGCTCCTTCACGGCCTCCTTGTGCGTGGTCTCCCCGCCGTCCACAGGGGGAGCTCCCGCCGACTGCACAGCCGCGCCCAGCGCCTTGTACGCCTGCGAAATCTGCTGGAATGCAGCCGAGTCGGTCTTCTGGACGTCTGCGGGCTTGCTCTCATCGTCCGTCTGCTGCTGGATCGCGGCATTGGCGTCCGCGATCTTCTGCAACTGCGGCTGGACCTGGTCGCAGACCTTCTTCGCCCAGTCGTTCACCTTGTTGTCGCTGTCGTCGCTGCAGCCCGACAGCGTCAGTACGAGTACCGCACCGCCGGACAGTGCGGCTGCAAGCTTCTTGTTCACCGGATTGGGTCCCTTCCAAGGCTCTCGGCCCCGGAACTTACACGCCGCGTGCGCGGCAATCAGGCGCCCTGCATCCGATATATATGCTTTTGCAGCCATTCGCACCAAGGGAAACGAGGGAGATACAACTCACCCGCTCCCTCGGACACACATGCGGAATAAGTCCTTCCGGAAGGGGACCGTCCCTTCACCGGAACAGCGGACGGCACCTCACATCGCGCCGTCCGCCGTCCCACTGATCAGATGTCATGCCTCAGGCGAACGCCCCTGACCGCGGGTCTCGCGGGAGGCCGCCGGCCCCGTGGAGTCGGCAGGGCGGCCCCCGCCGCCACCACTGCCGCCACCCGTGCTGTCGCTGTCGCTGTCGCTGTCGCTGTCGCCCACGGCGATCCCCCGCCGCTTGGACACATAGACCGCGCCGATGATGACGACGAGGGCGATGACGGCCACCAGGGCCCGTACCCCCGCACTCGCGTCGTCGCCGTAACTGAACTGCACCACGGCGGGGGCGATGAGCAGTGCCACCAGATTCATCACCTTGAGGAGCGGGTTGATGGCGGGACCTGCCGTGTCCTTGAAAGGGTCACCGACCGTGTCACCGATGACCGTCGCGGCATGGGCCTCGCTGCCTTTGCCACCGTGGTGGCCGTCTTCGACGAGCTTCTTGGCGTTGTCCCACGCACCACCGGAGTTGGCGAGGAAGACGGCCATGAGGGTGCCGGTGGCGATCGCCCCCGCCAGGTAGGAGCCGAGGGCTCCGACCCCCAGGGTGAATCCCACCGCGATCGGCGCCAGGACCGCGAGCAGCCCGGGCGTGGCGAGCTCGCGCAGCGCGTCCTTGGTGCAGATGTCGACGACGCGGCCGTATTCCGGCTTCTCCGTGTGGTCCATGATTCCGGGGTGCTCCCTGAACTGCCGCCGCACCTCGTGGACCACGGCCCCCGCAGAACGGGAGACCGCGTTGATGGCCAGCCCGGAGAAGAGGAAGACGACCGCGGCTCCGAGGATCAGACCGACCAGGTTGTTCGGCTGCGAGATGTCCAGGCTCAGCCCGAGCTCCCCCGCCCGGGCCCCCACGTCGTCGACCGCCGTGGCGATGGCATCCCGGTACGAGCCGAAGAGCGCGGCCGCCGCCAGGACCGCCGTGGCGATCGCGATGCCCTTGGTGATGGCCTTGGTGGTGTTGCCGACGGCGTCCAGGTCCGTGAGGACCTGGGCTCCCGCACCTGTGACGTCCCCGGACATCTCGGCGATGCCCTGGGCGTTGTCGGAAACCGGTCCGAAGGTGTCCATCGCGACGATGACACCGACGGTGGTGAGCAGACCGGTCCCCGCCAGCGCCACCGCGAAGAGCGCCAGCATGATCGACGTACCGCCGAGCAGGAACGCTCCGTAGACGCCGAGACCGATCAGGAGCGCGGTGTAGACGGCCGACTCCAGGCCGATGGAGATCCCCGCGAGGACGACGGTCGCCGGACCGGTCAGCGAGGACTTCCCGATGTCCCGGACAGGGCGCCGGCTGGTCTCGGTGAAATAGCCGGTGAGCTGCTGGATCAGGGCGGCGAGCACGATCCCGATGGCCACGGCGACCAGTGCGAAGACACGCGGATCACCGCCGTGTGAGGTGATGACGGTGTCGGTGACCCCGTCCAGCTCGGCGTACGAGGACGGCAGATAGGCGAAGACCGCCACCGCCACGAGCAGGAGCGAGATCACGGCGGAGACGAAGAAGCCGCGGTTGATGGCGCTCATCCCACTGCGGTCGGCACGCCTGGGAGCGACCGCGAAGATCCCGATCATGGCGGTGACCACCCCGATCGCCGGGACGATCAGTGGAAAGGAGAGCCCTGCGTCCCCGAAGGCGACCTTGCCCAGAATGAGTGCGGCCACGAGCGTCACGGCATACGACTCGAAGAGGTCGGCAGCCATACCCGCACAGTCACCGACGTTGTCGCCCACGTTGTCGGCGATGGTGGCGGCGTTGCGCGGATCGTCCTCGGGAATGCCCTGCTCCACCTTGCCCACGAGGTCGGCGCCCACATCGGCGGCCTTGGTGAAGATGCCACCCCCGACCCTCATGAACATGGCGATCAACGCGGCACCGAGACCGAAACCCTCCAGAACCTTGGGCGCGTCCGCGGCGTACACGAGCACCACACAGGAAGCGCCGAGCAGGCCGAGGCCCACCGTGGTCATGCCGACCACACCACCGGTGCGAAAAGCGATCTTCATCGCTTTGTGTGAGACGGCGGCGAGGTCTTTCTCCGGTTCCCCCTCGGCGGGAGTCGCCTCACGCGCGGCGGCGGCCACCCGCACATTGCTGCGGACAGCGAGTCGCATACCGATGTATCCGGTAGCTGCCGAGAAAAGCGCACCCACCAGGAAGAACAACGAGCGCCCCGCACGCTGCGACCAGTTGTCGGCCGGGAGCAGCAGAAGCAGGAAGAACACGACGACGGCGAAGACGCCGACGGTACGCAACTGCCGGGCCAGATAGGCATTCGCGCCTTCCTGGACCGCCGCCGCGATCTCTTTCATGCGTTCGGTGCCTTCATCGGCCGCCAGGACCTGGCGCACGAGCAACTGGGCCACGACCAGCGCGGCAAGGGCGACGACTGCGATGACGGCGACGATCAGCCGGTTGCCGTCGGTGAGTACTGCGGCTGCCGACGAGGCGGGCCGGCCGGAAGATACGGAAACGTGCGCCAGTTCTGCCATCGGGGTGTTGAGGAACTCCGCCATACGTCCTCCTTGACGCTGAGCGCTCAAGACGTGGACGGATTGTAGGGAGCAGAGCCTGATCAAAACAGTGGGTGGTCAATGAAATCGACTTCCGTCCACCCAATGACAAATGATCTCGCCGGCATATGGACCCGAATGCAGTAATGGGCAGATGTGTGGCGCACACGGAATTTCGGAGATCATTGATCAAACACCGCAGGAAAGGCCCTGCTCAGCAGGACCCGAAAACGCGATCACGCCTGCTCCCGGATGCCGGCGTCCATGGCGCACGGGGCGGTCCGGAGGCTGCGCCAGGCGGCAGGACGCGGCTCGCACAAGGGAGGCCGGTCGCACGAGGGGGCGCGGGCCCGCATGAGAGGGCGCGGGACCATGGGAGGCCGTATGCGCACGATAGGGGCGCGGCCCGGACACGGCCCATACGAGGCAGGATGACCCGGGCGAGACGGGCCGCGTCGGGCCGGCAGGTCGCGCCGGGCGAGTTCTTTCTCGCCGGGCGGTTTCCTGTCGCGCCGGGCGAGGTGGGTCAGGGAAGCACAGCGGCCAGAGCCGTCGGCCAGGTCATGCGGATCACTCCACCATCCGCGCCTGTGCGCACCTCCACGTCGTCGACCAGGCCGCTGATGACCGCAAGGCCCATCTCGTCCTCGCTGTCGGCCTCGGTCTCCGGGCCGTCAAGACCACCGCCACCGGGCGCTCCAGACGCCGAGGCGCCGCTTCCCGGAGCGGGAAGCCCGTCACCGACCTCGATGGAGAACGCTTTCTCCTCCTCGGTCAGAACGACCGTGACGGGAGCAGTGATGTCATGGCTCCGATGCAGCCCCACGGCACGGCTGCACGCCTCGCCAACCGCGAGTCTGACCTCGTCGAGCACCGCCTCGTCGACGCCGGCCCGGCGCGCCATGGCGGCTGCCACGAGGCGGGCCGTCCTGACGTGCTCGGGCTGAGCGCTGAAGCGGAGTTCAACGGTTGGCATGCCATCCCCCTCGAACGTATGGGTATGCATCTCAGGGGCCCGGGCGTGGCGCCCGGTACCCCTGCTCTCACTTTCCTCCGGAAACCGACGAAGCCGGCAGCCGGCCACATGGCCGACCGCCCGCTCGTGGCGACCCGTCCACTGCCGCCTGCCGGTCTGTCACAGCGCGCCTGCCGGCTTGGGAGCTGCCGGCCTGCACCGACGGTCAGTCGGTGGCCGCGACAGCCTCGTCGACCGTGGTGTGGATGGGAAACACCTTGGTCAGACCTGTGATCCGGAAAATCTTGAGAATGCGCTCCTGGTTGCACACCAGGCGCAGTGAGCCCTCATGGGCCCGGACACGCTTCAAGCCGCCCACGAGCACGCCGAGGCCGGTGGAGTCGAGGAAGTCGACGCCTTCCATGTCGACAACCAGGTGGTAGCTGCCGTCATTCACCAACTCGACCAACTGCTCGCGCAGCTTGGGCGCGGTATACACATCAATCTCGCCACCGACCTCGACGACCGTACGGTCGCCACCAGGCCCGGACACATTGCGAGTCGACAGGGACAGGTCCACGGATCCTCCAGCACCTTGCTATCGAGCGGTCGCCCCTCGGTCTCCCCGACGGAGGCCAGGGGACGGATCGCCAGCCGCGATGGCATTCAATCACTTACCAGCAGCCATGCACGACGCCTTGGGACCATTGTCCGTCACACCAGTGACACACTCGGTGCCGATGGCCAAGAATCACCGCCCCAGTCGACCACCCGAGAACGCGGGCTCGCGCCCCTCTCCCACGGTGGTTCTCGACCGGCTCGCCGCAGCGGCGGGCCGGGCAGCGCGCATCACTCATACGGAGCACCTGCCCCCGCGTGCGGGAACCCATGCCATCTGGCCGGACCGCATCCGGCCAGAAGTGATCTCGGCAATCGGTGAGGCCGGGATCGACCATCCGTGGACGCACCAGGCCACCGCCGCCGAGCATGCCCTGGACGGTGAGTCCGTCGTGATCGCCACCGGAACGGCGTCCGGCAAGTCACTCGCCTACCTCGCTCCGGTGCTGAGCACCCTCCTCGACGGCTCCCAGGCCCCGAACGGACGCGGCACCACCGCCCTGTACCTCGCCCCCACGAAGGCCCTGGCCGCCGACCAGCGCCGCGCGGTGAAGACGCTCGCAGCACCCCTCGGCTCCGCGATCCGGCCGGCGGTCTACGACGGGGACACGCCGGTCGAAGAACGCGAATGGGTGCGTCAGTACGCCAATTACGTCCTCACGAATCCCGACATGCTGCACCGGGGCATCCTCCCGTCCCACTCCCGCTGGGCGTCCTTCCTCCGCTCTCTTCGCTTCGTGGTCATCGACGAGTGCCACACCTACCGAGGTGTCTTCGGCTCCCACGTCGCCCAGGTGCTACGCCGTCTTCGCCGCCTCTGCGCCCGCTACGGATCCGATCCCGTCTTCCTCCTCGCCTCAGCCACCGCGGCACGGCCCTCGGTCGCCGCAGGCCGTCTCACGGGCCTTCCCGTCAAAGAGGTCGCCGACGACGCCTCACCCCGGGGAGAGATGGTCTTCGCTCTCTGGGAGCCGCCGCTGACCGAGCTGCACGGTGAGAAAGGGGCTCCGGTGCGCCGTACCGCCACGGCTGAGACCGCCGACCTCCTGACCGACCTGACCCTCCAGGGTGTGCGCTCGGTCGCCTTCGTCCGCTCCCGGCGCGGAGCCGAACTCATCTCCCTCATCGCCAAAGAACGGCTGGGCGAGGTGGACCACTCCCTGCCCGGGCGCGTCGCCGCCTACCGCGGCGGTTACCTGCCCGAGGAACGCCGGGCTCTGGAGCGAGCACTGCACTCCGGTGAACTGCTCGGTCTTGCCGCCACGACCGCCCTGGAACTCGGCATCGACGTCTCGGGCCTGGATGCCGTGGTCATCGCCGGCTATCCGGGCACCCGTGCCTCTCTCTGGCAGCAGGCCGGCCGTGCCGGACGCTCGGGGGAGGGTGCTCTCGCCATCCTCGTAGCGCGGGACGACCCCCTGGACACCTTCCTCGTCCACCACCCGGAGGCGCTGTTCCAGCAGCCTGTGGAGTCCACCGTCCTGGACCCGGACAACCCTTACGTCCTTGCACCACACCTGTGCGCCGCGGCTGCGGAGCTCCCTCTCACCGAAACCGACATCGAGCTCTTCGGCCCCGCGGTGCCCGAGCTCCTGCCACAACTGGCGGCCGCGAAGTTGCTGCGCAAGCGGACAACAGGCTGGCACTGGACCCGCCGTGAACGCGCCGCCGACCTCACCGACATCCGCGGCGGAGGCGGCCGCCCCGTGCAGATCGTCGAGGAGGGCACCGGCCGTCTGCTGGGAACCGTTGACGAATCCTCCGCCCACACCGCAGTCCACGAGGGTGCCGTCCATCTCCACCAGGGCCGGACATACCTGGTCCGGACGCTGGATCTGGAGGATTCGGTGGCCCTGGTGGAGGAAGCCGTCCCCCCTTACTCGACCAACGCCCGCGACACGACCGCGATCAGCGTTCTGGAGACCGGCACCGAGATCCCGTGGGGCGACGGGCGCCTCTGCTTCGGTTCCGTCGAGGTCACCAACCAGGTCGTCTCCTTCCTTCGCCGCAGGCTGATCACCGGCGAGGTCCTGGGAGAGACCAAACTCGACCTGCCGCCCCGTACCCTCCGCACCCGAGCTGTGTGGTGGACAGTCACCGAGGACCAGCTCGATGCCGCCCGGATCACTCCGGAGATCCTCGGAGGCGCCCTGCACGCAGCCGAGCACGCCTCCATCGGGATGCTGCCGCTCTTCGCCACCTGCGACCGCTGGGACATCGGCGGAGTCTCCGTTCCGCTGCACCCCGACACGCTCCTTCCCACGGTGTTCGTCTACGACGGCCACCCAGGTGGCGCCGGCTTCGCAGAACGCGCCTTCCACACGGCCCGCTCATGGCTCACGGCGACACGTCAGGCCATCGCGTCCTGTGAGTGCGAGGCGGGCTGCCCCTCCTGCATCCAGTCCCCCAAGTGCGGCAACGGCAACGATCCCCTGCACAAACGGGGCGCCGTACGCCTCCTGACCGAACTGCTCAGGACCGCGCCCCCCGAACCTGGAGAGGGCCACCCGGCGGAGGGCTCGGAGGACCCGCGGGCGAAAAACGCCGAGGGATGAGGCCACGCGTGTGAACCGGCCCCACGGCGGATGACAGCGCCGCCGAAGGGGCCGGGGGCTGTGGGGGCGGTGGGGCCGCAGGAGGTCCCGCCCTCGACCTGATCTCAGGTGTGTACGGGCCGAAACGCACGCGGACAGTCACATCGGCGACCTCGCCCTGGATCCCGCAGCGCACGATCTCCGCCTTCTGGGCCTCGGCGACCTCACTGGCCGCTCCGCACGCCACTTCCACACCCCGCAGCGCCCGGTCGGCGGCGGCGAGCGCGGCCAGATCCGCCGCGCCTCCGGCTCTGTGGCGGGCGGACACTGCCTGGCCGAGAGCCAGCACCATCGCGAAGACAGCACAAAGTGTCGCCGTCGTGACGGCCACCCAGACCGTTGCCAGCCCTCGGTCCCCGGTCCCGGGGCCACCTCTCGTCCTTCTCACAGATCCACCCCTACGGTGTCTTCGGCCGATGCGACTGCCTCAGCGCTCAGCGTCAGGCTGAGCGGTCCGGGCCCCGGTGTCGGCGCTTCCACCCGAACTCGCCACAACCCACCGGCCCGCTCCACCGCGATCCGGGCCTTTCCGGGCGCCACCGCCTGTGCCGCGGACCGCACCGCGGCCTCCGGCTCCGATCGGGCCGCGGCCCGTGCTCCGGCCCGCGCGGCATCCACACAGCGGATCTGATCCGATGCCGCCACCAGCGCCCAGACGAGGGCAATGACGAACGCCACCAGTACGGGAAGGCCCATGGCTGCCTCCGCCGTCACCGCTCCCCCGTCGGCCCCCCGGTCCCTCCGAGATACTTCAGAACTTCGCATCGAGGGCGTCCTTGATCAACGACTGCAGCGCCGACAGCACCGCCCCGCTGGTGACCACCTTGTAGAGCACCGCCGCAAACGCGCAGGCTGCGATCGTCCCCACCGCGTACTCGGACGTCGTCATCCCCCGGTCGAGGCCACGGCGCCGGGCGCTCCTGCCGAACCTCGCCCGCCACGCACGGCGCAGCGCACTCGAAACCCGCCCCATCATTTCCCTGCTCATCTCGGCCCCCATCATCAGATCCACGTCGTTTCGTCCGGCACTTCGATTCGCGCTTCGCGCGATCCGGAGCCCGGCCCGGCCCCCGCTCGGGGAGCTGCCAGGGCTCCGGCTCCGGAGGACCATCCGGCCGGGCTCACGGTTCGGGACTCAGCTGAGGCCCGTCTGGTCATGAGCTCGAACTGTTTTCGGATTCGGCCTCCGGGAGCAGGGCTGTCCGCGCTCAACTGCGGTGCAGCAAGCCGGACGCCAGCCCGATCACCACCGGCGCCACTCCTACCGCCAGAAAGGCGGGCAGGAAGCAGAGCCCCACCGGTGCGGTGATCAGCACGCCCGCCCGCTGGGCACGTGCCACGGCCGCACTCGCCCGCTCGGCGCGTATCTCGTCGGCCAGCCTGGAAACCGGCGCCGCCGCAGGTGCGCCCGTCGATGCGGCTCGCTCCAGACAGCGGGCCAGGGGCGCGGCACCCGGCAGTTCCCCGAACCGGCCCCATGCCTCGGACGGGTCGCTGCCGAGCAGGATCTCTGCCGCCGTACGAGCCAGCCGTTCGCCCACCGGACCGGCAATGGATTCCCCAACCGCCTCCGCCGCGTCCCGCGGTCCCGCACCCGCCGAAATGCAGGATGCCAAGAGGTCTGCGGTGATCGGCAGCTGTCGGGCGATCAGAGCAGCCTCGGTCTTCCGCCCAGCAGAACTACGCCCGCTCACGGAGCGCTGCCATCGCCGCACCCCGTAAGCCGCCACAAGACCGATCCCACATCCGGCAGACCCGCCGACGAGGATCCAGCCTGCTGCCCAGACGGCCAGGGCCTCCGCCCACCGCCGCGCCCGGCCCCAGCCCGGCGCCCGCAGGCCCGCCCGCCCCCGCCTCTGTCTGCTCGCGCATGATCTGGTCAGCAGCGCCCCCCGTCTGCGTATCGCCCGCGCATGTCGCCGGGCGGTCAGGGCGAGAGTCAGATACACGGCTGCACCCAGCACGCCTCCCACCACCCCCAACGCCCCCAGCGGTACTCCCGCACCAGGCATCGCGCTCACTCCGCCTCCCCGGTCCGCACGATCCTCGATGCCCAGAACAACCCCGCAGCCTCCAGCAGCCCCCCGGCCACCAGGCAGACGAGTCCGCCCGGGCTGTGCAGCAGCACCCCCAGCGGATCCGCTCCGAGAGCCGCCCCAAGTCCGAGTCCCACCACCGGCAGCAGAGCCAGGACCACAACCGTCGCCCACGCGCCCGCCAACTGCGCCCGGAGCTCGTCGCGCCTACGCCTCTCTCCTCGCAGTGAGCTCTCCAGGCGCGCCAGGCCCGTCGCCAGCCCGGCCCCGCCGTCCACCGCGACCCGCCAACAGGCCGCCACTCCTGCGAGTCCGTCGAGGCCGGGCCCTGCCGACGCCTGCCGTAGCGCCTCCGGCACATCACCGCCGAACCGCGCGGCAGCCAGCACGGCAGGTTCGGCAACACCAAGTGCGCCGGTGTTCCGCGCCGCGGCGAGCAAAGCCTGTCCGGGCTCCCGGCCTGCCCTCAGCTCGCCGACCACCGCCCCGCAGAGCGCCGTCACCGCGTCAGCAGCCTTCTCACACTCCTGCCGCCGCACCCGTCGCCGCAGCCGGCGCTTCACGAGCGGAACCGCCACAGCGCACGCGAGCAGTGGTAGCACCGATTCGCCGGCCGCAGCGAGAAGAACTGCCACAGGCGCACACAGCCATTCCCTCCGCCCCTCGAGGAACGCGCGGACCGTGGCCCGTGCTGTCGGCCCCCACCGCTCCTCCTGTCTTGCCATCAGCACCCGAGCCCGTCGCGCCCCCGGGTCCCCCGTCACGGCCAGACCGCCGGCCAGGCCCGCGCATCCCGCCATCGTCCACGTCGGCAACTGCGTCAGCGCGTCGGAGCCCGTCGCCATCACGGCTTCTCCCCGATCAGCGCCCTGAGCCGCTCCCAGCCCCGCTCCGGCTCGAACCCCTCGACGCCCCAGCGCAGCGCGGGCACGGTGATGACCAGGCCTGCGGAATTCCGCTCGAGCACGTGCACTTCGGCCAGACGCCGCTGTCCGCCCGTGTCCCGTACGAGGTGGATGACCATGGACAGCGCCGCTGCCAATTGGCTGTGCACAGCAGCCCGATCGAGGCCCGCAGCCGTCCCGAGGGCCTCCAGACGTGCCGGAACATGCTCGGCAGCGTTGGCGTGCACCGTGCCGCAACCGCCCTCGTGTCCGGTGTTGAGAGCTGCCAGGAGCTCCGTCACCTCTGCGCCCCGGACTTCTCCCACCACCAGTCGGTCCGGACGCATACGTAAGGCCTGGCGCACCAGGTCCCGTAGCGTCACCCGCCCAGCGCCTTCCTGATTGGCGGGACGCGACTCCAGACGCACCACATGCGGATGATCCGGGCGCAGTTCCGCCGAATCCTCAGCCAGCACGATGCGCTCCCGCTCACCGACCGCCCCCAGCAGACTCGACAGCAGAGTCGTCTTCCCGAACCTGTGACAAAGCCACCCCTCTTGGCGGACACTCGGAAAATGAAGCACAACCGCGCCCGTCACACCGGGCCCTCACGCGCCGTCATCTACGTCCGCATCAGCCAGGACCGCACCGGCGCCCACCTCGGCGTCGACCGGCAGCGCGAAGACTGCGAAGCGCTCGCAGAATCCCACGGCTGGGAAGTCGTCGAGGTCTACGTCGACAACGACCTGTCCGCGTACTCGGGCAAGGCACGCAAGGACTACCGGCGGATGCTCGCCGACCTCGAGCTGGGCACCGCCACCGTCGTCATCGCCTGGCACACCGACCGGCTGCACCGCTCCCCCACTGAGCTCGAGGAGTACATCGACCTCAGCCAGCGGCGCGGCGTCGACACCCACACCTGTCAGGCCGGCGAACTCGACCTGTCCACGTCGTCCGGCCGAATGACCGCGCGCATTCACGGGGCCGTCGCCCGGCACGAGTCCGAGCACAAGGCCGAGCGCGTGGCGCGGGCTCGCCTGCAGAAGGCAAAGGCCGGAAAGTTCGGCGGCGGCCTTCGCCCGTTCGGGTGGGGCGTCCCCACCGGCGAGACGCGGAAAAAGACCGTGAAGGGCACCGACGAGGAGATCGACGTGCCCGTCCTCGACATGAGCAAGCTGGTGCCCGAGGAGGCCGCGGCGCTCGACGCCGGTACGGATCAGATCCTGGCCGGCGGTTCGGTCCGGGGCTGGGTGCGGTGGCTCGCCGACAAGGGGCTGAAGTCCTCGACGGGCAAGGCGATCGACCACCAGTCGGCGCGTGATCTGCTGCTGCGTCCGAGGAACGCAGGAATCGCCGTCTACAGGGGCGAGGAGATCGGGCGCGGCGCCTGGGAGCCTGCGGTGGATGAGCCGCGCTTCAGGGCCGTTGTGGCGATCCTGACGAACCCGTCACGGATTACGTCACCGGGGCCGAATCCGAAGTGGTTCGGATCCCTGATCTACGAATGCGGGCGCCCGGGGTGCACAGCGAACGTCACGTGCACCCGGACGGGTGGCGGGAACCATCCCTCGTACCGTTGCGATGACCAGCACGGCGGCGGGCGGAAGGCCGAGACCCTCGACCGGTACATCGAGAACCTGCTCATCGAGCGGCTGTCACGCGACGACGCGGGCGAGCTCCTCGCGCCGGCCGCCGACGGCGTCGACGTCGCGGCACTGCAGCTGGAGAGCGAGCAGATCCGCCGGCGGCTCACCGACCTGGCGGGCATGTTCGGTGCCGGGCAGGTAGACATGGCCCAGTTCACCGAGGGCTCGGACGTCGCGCGCGCCCAGCTGGAAGGCATCACCAGTCAGCTGGCCCGGGCCGCGGTGAAGGATCCGCTCGTCGGCCTGGTCGGCGTGCCCGATGTACGCAAGGCGTGGGACGGGCTCGACCTCGACCGCCGGCGCGCGGTCCTGCGGTCCCTGCTCCGGGTGATCCTGCACAAGCCCCGCCCCGGCCGCATGCCCGACGGCGGGTACTTCGACTACGAAGCAGTCGAGACGCGGTGGAAGCGGTGACAGGCGTACCGGCCTCAGCTGCCTGTTTCGAGCGGTGGCAGGAACCCAGCCTTGCGGGCAGCACCGACCCACTTCGCCGCCGTGGAGTGCGAGACAGCAAAGTGCGCCTGCACTGCCCTGGTTGGCGGCGTGCCATTGCGCTGCGCCGCCTCATAGATCTTGGCCACTTCCTGAAGATGCTCTGGCGTGATTCGCCGGCGCCGCTGAATCCCGCTGTCCAGGTAGGCCCGGTCGCCGACTTCTAGCTCCAGCCGCGGCAGCTTGCCAAGAGATTCGCTGGCCTCGGCCCTTCTGTGAGAGAGCCGGAGGAACTCAACCATCACGCCTACCGCGTACTGCGCCCAGCCGGACGGCGGAAAGGCCTGAACGATCTGCCCTAGGTGTCGCTCCCAGTGGTTACCGAGACCGGTGATCCGGGTGAGTGTGACGCCGTCCGAAGCCGAAGCTCGGAAGCTAACGACGACCGCCACCGGATCACCCTCCTGAATCATTTCTGGCGTCTGGATGGTCATGAAGAAGTCATCGGGCACCGTCACGTAGTTGTCCATCATGACGGGCCGGATGTTCAGCTCGTCGCTGGTCAGGTCCCAGTTCGATGGGGCAGCCAGGACTCGCCATCCTGCGGGGGGTGTGTCAGTCATGGGTCATAACATGCCCGATTGGCAAGGCTATGGCAAGACCGCACTGCCGATCTGGCTAGGAAGATGCACGGATCGACCAATCCGACCGGCTGCCCTTGTGTTCCCTTGTGTGCCCTTGGTTGTCCCTAAGTTCGCCAATCCCAAGGGCAAAAAAGGTAGCTGTGCGTTGCTCGACGTAGCGAGACGTTGCTGAAGGTTGCATGGCATGCACACGGGTCCTAGCCAGACGCTAGCCAATCCCCGGGAAATCTCTCCACCCTCCCGTCACGCCTCGGCCTAGCCATTCCTGCTGCTCATCGCGATTCATACGCACGCACCCAGGCTCGACGCCCCAGCCGAGGACTCCGCCAACACGCAACGGCGCCCCACCCGGCGGAGGCGCCTTACGGATCTCGGGCACGCAACCCCTGGCTAGTAAGTCCTAGCCATATCGACACACCTACCAACTAGCCGGATACCTTGTACAACGGCAAGGGGTCGGCTACGGTTACGCCATGGCCCAAGCAGCGCAGATCTTGCGCCTCGCCAGGGTTCGAGCTGCCGTTCATAGCGGTGAAGCCCGGCAACTACGCGAGGCCGCACACCTGTCCATCGGAGAAGTCGCCCGAGCTTGCGGGGTAGACCAGTCCACCGTCTGGCGATGGGAACAGGGCACCAGGAAGCCGCGAGGGGATCAAGCTCTCGCCTACGGAGAGCTCATCGACTCTCTCCGTACAGCGGCCAAAGTCTCCCCCGGAGACGGCGACGGCGCCGGACCTTGCACGTCCGACGCCGTCTGACGAAACGCCCGTTCTACCAGCGCAAACCAGCAAAAGGCGCCGGGGGGTCTTGCACACCCCCACGGCGCCCAGGAAGGAACGTCCCATATGCATGCTCCCACGACGTCAATGTCGCCGTCGACCCAGGCTGCTGTCCGCCCTCCGATTACCGTTGAGGAACTGTTCAGCACGCCCCTCGACCAGCTGTTCACGCAGCTCAACGCCGAGATCACCGTTTCAAGCATCACCGACCCGAACTTCTTCGGGGCCGTCGTCGCCCGCCCGGGCCACCCGATCCTCGTCCTGCTGCCCGCAGGCCGCGACGACTTCGAGCGCGACACCGTCGCCCGCAAGCTCCTCGCCGACGCAATAGGCCTCGATCTCGCCCCGCTGCCCGGAAGCCTCGAAACGCTCGTCATGTCGGACTTCACCGACCAGGCCAACGCGAAGGCGGCCCGCCCGTGAGCCAGCACACCGAAGAGGCCGCCGTCCCTGGCCGCCCGGCCGGCGTCGATTACGGCGACGCCGCGTACTGGGAGCGCATCCGACGCATCGTCTCTGAAGCTCCCCCCTTCAGCGAGCACCAGAAGGCCGTCATCAGGGCCGCGTTCCACCAGCCGGCCAAGCAGAAGGAGAAGGCGGCATGAGCGAGCGTCCTGGCCAGTGGCCCGTCGATGAGCCCGTCGACCTTGACACCGTCGAAGGCGACGACCAGGGCGCCCGCCACCTCCAGCTCGTCGCCGAGCAGGCCCGCTTCCACGTCACGCTCGGCTCCATCCGAGCCGACCTCGAAGCCCAGCCGAGTGAGGTATGCCTCCGGGCCGCCGCACGCCGCTGGCAACAGGCCATCACCCAGCTCGCCGACGAGCTCGGCCAGCAGCTGAAGAACACCGGGTGACCCGCCGGCCGGGCCACACCACGGCGGCCCGGCCCACACGGACACCCCACCCCAGCTCGCAGAAGAGAGCCCGTTCGTGAACGACACCATCGCCTTCAACAGGCTCGCTGACCTCCTCAGCAGCATGGGCGAACCCACCCGGTACCAAGGCGGCGCAATCCGCACCCGCGGCCTCTGTCACGGAGGAGACGCCGACGGCACCGTCGCCATTCGACGGGGCAACAACGGCGGCGTCGTCGTGTTCTGCCACAAGTGCCAGGGCAACGCCGACTACCTCACCGCAATCGGCTGGACCGAAGCCGACCTGTTCGACGAGCCCCTGCCCGAGCGGCAGTACGACCGGCCCGCGGACGACGCTTGGATCCCCTGCCAGGACCGCGGACACAAGCGGGTCGCCCAGTACCTGTACCGGGACGAGAACGGCGCCGTCATTCACGGCGTCACCCGGTGCGACCGCAAGGACTTCGCCCAGTGGCGCCCCGACGACAGCACCAAATCCGGCCGCCGCTGGTCCCTGAACGATAAGCAGGGCAATCGACTCGTCCGCACCGTTCCCTACCGGCTTCCCGAACTCCTCACAGCCAAGACCGCCGACCGGGTCATCTGGATCGCCGAGGGCGAGAAGGACGTACACGCCCTCGTCGACCACGGCCTGGTCGCGACGTGCAACGCAGCCGGATCCGGGAAGTGGACTGCCGAGCATGCCCAGTTCCTCGAGGGCGCCGACATCACCGTCGTCGCCGACCGCGACACCAAGGGACGCGAGCATGCCGAGCTTGTAGTGAAGACCCTCACCGGAATCGCCCACTCGATCTACGTCGTCCAGGCCAAGACGGGGAAGGACGCAGCCGACCACTTCGAGGCCGGCCACAAGGACAGTGACTTCAACCAGGTATGGGCCCCGGCCCCGTACCCGGGCGACCCGGCGGTGACCGCGTGAGCACTGCCCCCAACTGGGCCCCCAACGTTCGGGAAGCCGTCCCCGGGCTCCTGCCGGACGAATTCTGGGATGCCCGGCCCGAACTGCAGAAGATCCGGCAGGCCGCGCACTCGAAGGCGTGCTCAGGCGACGTGCTCTTTCACAGCTCGCTCGCCCGGCTGTCCGGCATGATCTCGCACCACATCCGAGCAGAGACCGGCATCGGCGGCCGCGCCTCGCTCAACATCTTCGCCGCCATCGTCGGCAACTCCGGCGCAGGCAAGTCCACCGGCTCGTCCCTGACACGCGGACTCATGCCCGCGCCGGCGGAGGACTTCCGGGACGGCCTGCCCGTCGGCTCTGGGGAGGGGATTGCCGAGGCGTTCATGGGCACCGTCGAGGAGCCCACTGGCGAAGTCATCAGCCGCGGCAAGAACATCGGCGATCCGGTCATGCGGAAGGTACGGAAGCAGGTACGCCACAACGCGTTCTTCTACGTCGACGAGGGCCAGACCATCGCCAAGCTGGGCGAGCGCAACGGGTCCGTCCTCGGAGAAACCCTGCGCCGGGCCGCAGTGGGCGAGACGCTCGGGCAGACGAATGCATCCGAGGAGCGCACCCGCTATGTACCGGCAGGCTCGTACAACCTTGGCTTGCTCGTCGGATTTCAGCCCAGCACCGCTGTCCCCGTACTGGCCGACGCGAGCACGGGCACCCCCCAGCGCTTCCTGTGGTCTTGGGCCGACGATCCATCCATCCCGGACATGCCGCCTGCGTGGCCAGGGGAGTTCGACCGGCACCCGGGGTTCCTGCAGCCTGACGGTCCGGTGGACGTCACCTTCCCCCTGCGAGTCAGGACCGCCCTGTGGCAGGAGCGCGTCGCCCGCGCCCGCGGCGAACTGGAAGTTCCGGAGCTCGACGGGCACGCCGGCCTCATCAAGGTGAAGGTGGCCGCGCTCCTGGCGCTCATGGACGGTGGGCGCACCGGAGTGACGGATGAGGACTGGCAGCTGGCCGAGGTCGTCTGGGAGTCGTCCTGCGCCGTCCGGGACGCGCTCGTCGTCCGCGCGCAGCGGGAGGCGGCGGCCGAACGGCAGCGCGAGGAGGACGCGAAGGTCCACCAGGTCATGCGCGAGCACGAAGCGAAGGCCGACGCGGACCTGGCACTTGAGCGCGTCGCCAGGCTCGTACAGAAGCACGCCTCGCAGGTCGGGGGCGTCACCTTCGGGGAGCTCAACCGCAAGCTGGCGAGCCGTGACAGGAAGGTCGCCCGAAAGTCGATCGACCTTGCAGAGGCCCGCGGGTGGGTCTTCGAAGAAGGCGACCGGTTGTGCGTCAAGACGGACTAGGAACGTGCCAAAGGCGTGGACACGGGGCCGGTTGTGGACATGTGGACGCGTGTCCACACCCCCCCGTCTCGTCGGAACAAAGGCCGCCGCCAGCCCTCTATATAACAACAAATAGGACATCTACTTTCACTCACGTCACGCGCGACGGGGGGGTGTGGACATCCGTCCACATGTCCACGTCCACATGTCCACATCTCATCTGAACGTCCATCGGAGGACAGACCATGACCTACGCCATGCACGCCACCACCGCCCTTGTGCCCGCCGCGCCGGGCTGGAGCGTCACCGTTACCGACCTCTCGGACGGCGACCCCAGCCTCTGCCCTGTCGTCGCCTGGGCGTCCGTCGTCACGGGCTTCGACAGCGACGGGGCCGTGCAGACCGAGATCTACCCGGCCTTCGCCGCCCACGGGCGCATCTGGACGAGCCCGCAGTACCCCGTCGGCCCGGACCCCCTCGTCGTGCCGCCCACCTTGTGAACGTCGACGACGTGGTGGCCGCCCGCATAGAGGCCGCCCGCGTCCGCATCCAGGCGGCGAAGCGCCGGCGCGAGGAACTGTCCGCCGCCCGCATGCGCGGCCTTGCCGCGCGGCACGCCACCAAGCTCCGGCGCCTCGCAAGCCCGGCCGCCAGTGAAACGAAATCCGTGACGAAATCCCCCGAGGAGAACCAGTGACCACAGAGACTGTCATCGCTCTGGGCGACGACCGCGACACCACGTACACCGTGCAGACCACCGCTATTGACGTCGGTGCGTGCACCGCCGAGCGCGGCGCCTGCCGTAAGCGCGGCGTCCTCGCCGTCCGCAACGCCATCTCTCAGCAGCGGCCCGCCGAGTCCAGTGCCGTCGTGATCACCCTCTGTGCTGAGCACCAGGACGCCGCGCCCCGCATGCACGAGGCGTGGGTGGCCGACGCTCGCGAGCTGCAGGACCCCGCCAAGCGCGCCGAGTTCCTCGCCAGCGCCGGCGTCACCGTCTGACCGCAAGGAGAGACCAGCCATGAACCTTCAAGAACTCGTCACGGACCTGATCATCCGCACTGAGAAGGCGGTGGAACGGGTCGCCGGCCTCTCGGCACACACCGGCATCACCTTCAAGGTCGTCGACATCGTCGACGCCGTAGAGCGGGAACTGCCCGTCGACTACCCCTCGCCCACTACGGCGGGGGCTGCCACCCGCCGGGACATCATCGCGTCCATGGCCGAGGACATCCTCAGCGGCGCGATCTACGAGGACCACGCCTGACCCCGCACGCACACAGGCCGCCCCCGCGGGACTCGGGGGCGGCCACCCACCCAGCATCCCAGGTGATGCGAATGCATCACCTCCCCCCGAAGGAGATCCCGTGAGCGAGCAGCTCGACAACTTCTCTGCCGCCCAGTGGAAGAGCATGGCCGCCAACCTCGGTGTCGACCTTCAGGTCACCACCGATGCGTTCGGCCGGCCCGATATCCGGCTCGACCGCAAGGCCATGACCGCCTTCCGCGACGGCGCCCTTGCCCGCGGCTTCCCCGACATCGCCGCCGTCTTCAGCCAGGCCCTCGCCAGCTGACAAGCCGACGCCCTGTCAGCCCATCCCACTCGCACAAGGAGATCCACATGTCCGGAGAGACCGTCATCACCGTCGTCGGCAATTTGGTCGACGACCCCGAGTTGCGCTACACCCCGGCCGGCGCCGCCGTCGCCAAGTTCCGGGTCGCCTCCACTCCCCGCGTCTTCGACCGGCAGACCAACGAGTGGAAGGACGGCGAAGGCCTGTTCCTCACCTGCTCCGTGTGGCGGCAGGCCGCCGAGAACGCGGCCGAGACCCTGACCCGCGGCATGCGCGTCATCGTCCAGGGCCAGCTCAAGCAGCGGTCCTACGAGGACCGCGACCAGGTGAAGCGCACCGTGTACGAGCTGGACGTGTACGAGGTCGGCGTCAGCCTGGCCCGCGCCTCGGCCAAGGTCACGAAGAACCCGGCCGGTGGCGGCCAGCAGAGCAACGGCCAGGCCCCGGCCCAGCAACAGCCCCCGCAGCAGGCCGGCGGCTGGGGCGGCGGTCAGCCTGCGCCCGCGGCCGCGCCCGCAGCGCGCGGCTACTCGGACGAGCCCCCCTTCTAGATCGGAGACCGACGATGAGCAACGAGATGGCGTGGCTGCTGCACGGGATCCTCCTCGGCATGATGCTGGCGGCCATGGTCCGCCTGGTCGCGGACGCCGTGTTCGCGCAGCGCACCGCGACCGCTGCCAAGGCCGCCGCTGACCAGGCGCTGAAGCTGGCCCGAGGGGACCTCTTCCTGTCGAGCCTGCGCACCTACCGGCACGCGCCCCGGACGGAGGCACGGTGACCACCTGCCTGCTGTGCGACGAGCACGACGAGACGGGCGGCATGCTTTGCCCTGCCTGTACCAAGGCGACCCGCGTCCGGCTCGAAGCCCTGCCCGTCCTCTACCGGGGTCTCGCCCCGCTGCTCACCCCGTCGGTCAGCGGCGGGCAGGGCAGGTCCGGGAAGGGCGGGCCGGCGCCCATTCCCGTCACGCTCGACGTGCTCGACATCCGCGGTCCCGGCGGCATGGCTTCCCTGCTGGAGTCGTGGGTCGACGCCGTCCGCCAGGAACGCGGCAGGCCTGAGCAGCCCCACACCGGGAGCCCTGAAGGCCGGGTGGACCGGGCGGCCGGTGCCCTGCTGGGTTACCTGCCCTGGATCGCTGTGTCGTGGTCGGAGGCTGGTGACTTCGCCAAGGAGATCCGGGAGCTGGCCCGCTCGGTCTCCACGATGATCCGGCCGCCCGACACCGACCGCGGCACCCGCATCGGGAATTGCCCGGCCCAGTTCGAGGACGGGGTGATCTGCGGTGCAGCGCTCCGGCTCCCTCCCGGCGAGCGGGTGGTGAAGTGCGCCTGGTGCCTGACCTCGTATCCGCCGGCCACCTGGGCCGGGCTGAAGGTGCTCGTCGACGAGGACGAGAGGACGGCCAGTAATGCCGCATGACGCGTTGTCGCCACCCCCCTTGACGTCTGTCGCCACCCCTGGTTACAGTTGTGGAGCAGGCACCGCTTCCGGTACTAGGAGGGACGTGACTACGTGGAGAGAGCGCCATGACGCAGCCGTCCGTAAGCAGGAAGCCGCACAGCAGGCCTACCGGGAAGCAACCGACGAACGGGCACAGGCCCTGATCGATGGCGAAACCGAACTCGGCAGCCAGTCAGCTGTAGCGCGAGAACTCGGGGTCACCCGGGCCGGGATCAGCAGGGCGATCAACGCCCTCAAGCAGAAACAGATGTAGCGACACCCCACAACTGAAGACGGCCCAAGGCCGGTGCTACCAACACCGGCCAAGGGCCTGACCGAACTCCCTGATCAACCCAAGGAGACGGCTATGGCTAACTCTGCCATGCCCGCGGCACAGTCCGCGATGGCCCCCGCGCAGCAGCTCAACGAGCGCTTCGCCACCATCTACGCCCAGTTCCAGCCCCGTATCGTCAGCCTCGTCCAGCGCGAGGTCCGCGGCGGGAACACACACCTCGCCGAAGACCTCGCCGCCGACGCCTTCTACCGGGCGTGGCTCGACCTCCACAAGTGCCAGGCCACCACCGACGCCCAGACATACAGCTGGCTCGCCACCCTCGCCCGGCGCACGGTCATCGCCCACTACCGGGCGAAGAAGAACACCGCCGAGATCCCCGCCGACACCGGCAGCTGGCAGTACGCCAACCGCGAGATGGGCTCCGGCCCCGCCGGCACGTACATCCCGGCCGTCACCGGCTTCCGCACCGCCGCCCTCACCGGCGCCAGTGACTCCGACCCCGACATGGACGAGCCCCTGCGCCGCGCCCGCCAGACCGGCGGTGCCCGATGAGCGACCTCCGCCACCTCCTCGAGGCCGTCCTCGAGGCGATCGACATCCCGCACCCGGCCACCATCGGTGACCAGGACGCTCACCGCGCCCTCCTCGAGGCCCGAGCCAGCCTGGCCGTCACCGTCGCCCGCGCCGCGCTTGCCGAGCACCCGGACGGGATCGGCTGGAACGCCGACTACCTCCGCAGAAAGCTGATCGAGTACCCGGCCACCGGCTACCGCACCACCGTGGGCACGGAGGCCGGCCGATGAGCGCGCCCCGCACGATCACCGTCCCGACCGCCGACCAGGGCGACGTCGAAGTCATCGAACCCGACTGGTGCACAGCCGACCACACCTTCGAGGGCTACCGCGAGGACATCGAGCACTCCGGCGCCGTCACCCACCTGGTCATCCCCACCGAGTGCCACGGCCAGGTCCGCGCGCTCCCCGTGGGCTTCGTGTGGCGCCCGTTCAGCCCGACCGACGACCGCATCACGGTCGCCATCGAGCTGGACGCCTGGCACGAGTTCGACTCCGCCGGCCTGGATCGCGTCGCCGCGGCCCTCGTCGAGCACGCCGCCACGCTCCGGGTGTACGCCCGCCAGCTCTCCACCCTGAGGACCAAGGACGGCCACCGATGAACGCGAAGCTGACCAAGGGGCAGGTCGCAGTCCTTGTCCTCGCCACCATTCCGATGGTCGCCGCCGGTGTGGCCGGCGGCTGGGGCACCTACACCAACATCGTCACCGAGTTCCACCGGGCGGCCACCGCGATGGGCGTCGTCGCCGCCGGTGAAGGCGTGACCCTCGTGCTCGCCCTCGTCATGGTCGGGCTGACGATGCTCGGCCAGGCCGCGCCCGCCCCGGTTCGCGTCGGCCTCTGGCTCGCACCCCTCGCGGCCGCAGTCACCGGCATCGTCGTCGCCGACAACATCACCGAGGGGGTCGTCTACGCCATGACGCCGATGGCGATGTCCGCCTCGGCGGAAGGACTCGGCCTGCTGGCCCGCCGGATCGTCGTCTACCGCACCGGCATCGACATGGAGGTCCAGCGCCGCAACGCCGACACGATCCAGCGCCTCGCCTACCACCGGGCCCGCGCGGCCAACCATCCCGGCAAGTGGGCCAAGGTCTACTCGGCCCGCGCCTCGTGGCGGCTGGCGAAGCGGGTGGGCGTCGGCGACACCGAGCTCGGCGGGAAGCTGGTCGACGTGCAGCGCACCCGGCTGGTCGACGGGGCGGACGCGGCACTGCTGGACATGCTCTCGGTGGACACCCCGCAGCCTGCCCCGCCGGTCGTCGTCGAACGTGTCGAGGTGCCCATGGACACCCCGGACGAGGTGACCGACACCCAGCCCGCAGCGATCGAGCAGGCCCCGCCCGCCCCGGTAGCAAAGCCGCTGGTCATCTGCGGTGACCGAACGGTGTGGCCCCTCGCGGCACCCGACCCGGATCCTGACGACGAGGTGCCCGTCGACACCGACGACAGGTTGCCGACCGAAGCCGCCGCAAACGTGATCCGGGCGGGGTGGGTGCTGGGCACCTCTGCCACCGAAACGGCCCGCCAGGCCACCCGGAGCGTGTCCTACGTGAAGAAGGTGTTCGCCCGCCTCGACGAGGAGCGCGACCGCCTCGCCGCCGAGAAGGACGCCCCCGCCATCCGCCTCGTGAAGGAGCAGGGCGCATGAGCGACCTGAACAAGGCGTCGCAGGACGCCATCGACGCAGCGGCGAACAGCGAGCAGGTCGCCCTCGTCCTCGCCGTCCTGCAAGCCCAGCAGATCACCCAGGCGCAGCAGGCCCCGGTACCGCCGGCGCCCGTGGTCCAGCAGTCCGGCGGCGCGGCCAAGTGGATCGGCATCGGGCTCGGTGGTTCCGCTCTCCTCCTGGCCGTCGCCGTGTCCGCAGTCGCCGTCGCCATCAGCGCCGTCGCCCTGACCATCTGCGTACTGATCCTGCGCAGCGTGTGGCAGGACCTGCGCAAGGGCTGACAGCCGCCCGCGGCGCCCGGAGTGTGACCGGGCGCCAAGGGGAGCCGGACAGCCCCGGCCCATCACCCCGACGACGACAAGGACCCGCCATGACCACGCAGACCGCCACCTGGCCCGAGGGCGTCATCGCCCGCTACCTCACCGTCGGCGGCGCCACCGTCGACATCACCCACGACACCCTCACCGCCGAGGACACCGAGCCGAACGTGTCCGTCGCCGCTTGCGGCGGATGCCTCGCCTACACCAACCGCGAATGGCGGCTGCGCGCCGACCGGTGGGACAACGGCAAAGTCTGGTCGGACGAAGCGGCCCACGCCTGGGCCCAGTCCCACGCCGAGACCTGCCGGGCCATGCCGAAGCCGTCCGCCTGACCCGGCCCGCCCTGTCGTCCCCAGCCCCGCGGCTGGTGGCGGCAGAGAGGCCCGGATCGACCGGACCCGACATCGAGGAGATCCATATGTGCCGGTGCCCCGACACCAAGGTGCGTCCCGGAGACCCGTGTGCGGACCACTGCCCGCAGGAACTGGACCACGAGCGCTACTTCGCCCGCGGCCTGCCCGCCCCCTGCGGGTGCACGCCGAGCAAGTAGCACCACCCGACACGACGAGAGGACACCCCATGTACAGCTACACCGCAGCCGAGTCCCGTGAGCGCCGCAAGCTGTTCCGCCGCGGCTTCCACCAGGCCATCGGCGACAACCTCGACCCCGCGGTGACCCGCCGCATGCACGAGATCGACGCGAAGGCCGCCGAGCGTGGCGCCCGGGAACTGGCCGCCCTGCAGAACAAGACGGACGCCGACCGCCAGGCCGTTGCCGACGCGAAGGCCGCCGTCCGTACCAGCAAGTGGGGCGCCGACAAGTCGGCCGCCAGGGACGCGCTGCGGGCCGCTGAGAAGCAGCTCCGCCGGTCCGAGCGGGTCCTGCACCGCGCCGAACAGCAGTAGCTACGCCACGGGGCGGCCGTCATCCGCCAAGACCATCGGCCGCCCCGTGCCCCGTACCGCCCATCGAGCAGCAGGAGCAACCATCATGACCGACGCCCTGGTCCGCCCCTTGAACGGGCACACCATCGAGAAGCTGCACCCCATTCCCCCGGAATCCATCGACAAGACGCCGGCCGGACCGGTCGGGCCGGAGACGGCCCCGGTCGTCGAGGCGCCGGAAGTCGTCGAGGCGGTCGACCGCCCTGACAACCCGCTCGCCGACTGGCTGACCGTGCCCGACGCCCCGGTCCTGCCCGCCTGGGCTCGCTCCGCCGCGTCCATCAAGGCGAACGTAGGCGCGTTCGTGCGCCTCACCTGGTGGCAGGCCCGCTACCACGGCGTCCGCACCCCCAAGTACCTCGTCAAGACGCTCCTGCTGGCCGCCCGCGGCTTCTACCGGGCCACCGTGGGACTGTGGCCGACGCTGTCCGCACAGGACCACAGTGCGGCCGTGAAGGCGCTTCGCGTACAGAGCAAGGCCAAGCCCGAGGATGTCGAGCTGGCGCTGCGGCTGCAGATGGCGCACGCCAAGCGCACCCAGACCAGGCGGTGGCGCTTCGGCGCTGCGGCCGTAGGGGTGGCCGCAGCCACCATCGGCATCATGCTCGCCGACCCGCTGCTGCAGACGGGCATGGCGGGCGCCATCGTCACGCCGCTCGCCTACCTCGGCCGCGGCAAGGAAACCCACCTCCTCGACCAGGGCGCCCCGCCCCTGCGCGTCGACATGTCCGCGCAGCAGCTCAACGACGCCCTGCGCGCCGCCGGCCTCCTGAAAAGCGGCCGGGGCGACGAGGAAGGCCCCCGGGTTACGTGCACGATGGGCCCGGTTCGTGACGGCCGCGGCTGGGCCGTGATCTTCGACCTCCCCCGGGGCGGGGGCAAGACCGCGTCCGACGTGCTGGCCAAGCGGGAAGTCATCGCCCAGGAGCTGGGAGTCGATGAAATCCAGGTCATCATGTCCCGCGTCCGCGCCGCCAAGGGCGGCAACGCCGGCCGCGTCTCGATGTGGGTGGCCGACGACGACCCCTACCTCGGCACGCCGAACCCGTCCCCGCTGGCCAAGGCCGAGACGTTCTCCATCTGGGACCCGATCCCGTTCGGCCAGGACGCCCGCGGCAACCGCATCGAGGTGCCCGTCATGTGGCAGTCGATGTTCTTCGGAGGCCTGCCCCGGCGCGGCAAGACGTTCACACAGCGCCTCATGACCGCGGCCGGGCTGCTGGACGCCTACGTGCGGCACTACGTCGCCGACGGCAAGGGCGGAGCGGACTGGATGCCCATGCGGGCCGTAGCGCACCGCCTGGTCATGGGCGCCGAAGACGACGCCGTCGAGGCGCTCAAGGCGATGCTGCAGGAGCTCCTCGTCGAGATGGAGCGCCGGTTCGCGATTCTGCGGGAGCTCCCCACCAGCATCTGCCCCGAGGGGAAGCTGACGCCGGAGATCGTCCGCCTGAAGAACCTGCCGGTCATCTTCGTGACCATTGATGAGCTGCAGGAATACTTCACCGCGATGGAGAAGGACGATCGGGAGCAGGTCATCAACGACCTGTGTCGCATTGCCCGCCGCGGCCCTGCCGCCGGGTTCGTGTCCAACTTCGCTTCCCAGCGCCCGGATGCCGAGTCCGTGCCCACCAAGCTGCGGGAGATCATCACCCTGCGGTACTCCACGCAGGTCGTCGACCGCACCTCGTCCGACATGGTGCTCGGCAAGGGCAAGGCCGCACAGGGCGCCGACGCGTCCGTCCTGTCCGAAGACCACGTAGGTACCGGCGTGCTGGTCACCGGGCCCGCGTCCTACGTCACCGTGCGAGCCGACTACCTCGACGGCCCCGGCTTCGCCATCCTGTGCGCGAAAGGCCGCACGCTTCGGCAGGCCGCCGGCCAGCTCACCGGAGACGCGACCGGCGACGTCACCGCGGCCGCCGACGCCGCCGGGGTCAAGCTCGCCCCGATCCTCTCCGACGTCCTGGAAGTGATGCGGCACTCGCCGCGCATGTTCACGACCGACCTCCTCGCCGGGCTCGTCAACATCGACGAGGACACCTACGGCGACTACAACGGCGAACGCCTGGCCGCCGACCTCGAAGCCGCCGGGGTGAAGCGCGCCAGCAAGCAGGTGAAGATCGAGGGGAAGTCCCTCGCCGGGTACCAGCGCCGCGACATCGAAGGCGCGGTCCCCGCCGAGATCCTCCTCGACGGAGGCCGCGGGTAGAGGGTCCCCCTCTACCGGGCCCCGATCACGACCCCCTTTCGGGCTCCTGCCAGCACCATCCGGCAGGGGCCCGAAGTCATGGGGTCCCCAAACCGGGGTCATGGGGGTGGTCATGGCTCCCGACCTGCAAGGTAATGCGGGTAGAGGGGCCTGTCCTAAGCCAGCAGTACCGCGCCACAATGGGTACATGGAGTACCTGCTGCCGCCCCGCGGCCTGCTCACGACCAAGCTCGCCGCCCTCAACTGCGGCGTCCAGCCCGCCACCATCCGAGACTGGGTCAGGCGCGGCATCCTCGCCCCATGCGGCGGCACTCCCAAGCGTCCCGTCTACCGTCTCGCCGACGTCGAAGCAGCCCGATCCGCGGCCAAGCCGACCCGTAACGGGCAGCGCGGTGTCAACGCCGCTTGACGTGCGGCGATCCGTGCGCCACGATTTGGGCACCACACGCATGCCCAGCAACACCCAGGCCCCGCCCCACGGACGGGGCCTTCGTCGTCTCAGTGCTCAGAGGCTGTCGAGGATCTTCGTCCGCCTGTCCTGATACTCCACATCCGTGATCGCGCCAGCGGCTCGAAGCTGATCCAGCGTCGCCAGACGCGTACCTACGTCCTGTTGCGGAATCCCGGCGGACGTCGCTTGGGCAGAAGGGGCGCCCGGAGCCGTCCCGGACGCAATGTGCATACGGAGCTTGTCCGCCAGCGCCTTCCCCTGGTCCTTCGGCACCGACTTGATCTCAGCCTTGTTGCCTGACGCATAGACCGACAGAGTGCCCATGATTAGTCCGCCCGACCACTGGACCGAACTGATCTTGCTATAGGGGAAGTCCTCGACCTGTTGGCTCATCATCCCGTGCTTCAGGAAGATCAACCGCATGCTGGTCATAGCCAGCAACCCGTTGCCCTTGCCGTAGACCCCCGTGGCGAGCATCTCGACCGTCTCGCCCTCCCACAACACCTCGGGCAGATGGTTGATCTCCCGCTTCGAGCCGAGAGTCCCCCGCAACTGCTCCGCCGCCGCGTCGATGTCCGGCCTTACGTTGAACGTCCCCATGACGCACCCCTCCTCATTGGTGCCCGGATCGTACCGAGACGGCCCCCACCGGGACCTCGAGTTGGGAGATGAACCGTGGCCGGCCGCCGCGACCTCACCGCCTACGCCTACCGCAAAGCCCGCGCCCGCTTCCTCGCCGACTCCGACATCTGCCACATCTGCGGCCACCCCGCCGCCAACGTCATCGACCACCTCACCCCCGTGAGCAAGGGCGGCTCGACCAGCGACCCCGACAACTGGGCGCCCGCCCACGGCATCACCCGCTGCCCCACCTGCGGACGCAACTGCAACGGCGAGAAGGGCAACAGCACCACCGCGCCCCGCCTCACCACCTCACGCGACTGGTACGCCTGACACGAGGAGCCCCATGCCCAGCACCGCCGCCGGCCCCTGGGCCACCGAGCACCGGCTGACGATCCGCACCCAGACCGAGACGCGTCCCGGACCACTCGATGAGGCCACCGGCGACCGCTGGGCCGAGCACCGCCACACCGGGCTCACCCTCGTCGCCTGCAACTGCGGCTACGCCACCGGCTGGGTGCCGGTCACCGATCTCCCGAGCCTGGCCGACCTCACCAGGCAGCACGGAGGCACCTGAATGGGTCGCGTCGTCGCAGGTCAGAGGCCCGGAGCCGTTCCGTTTCTTTGAGTGATCGTCTTCCCAGCCCCGCGCCCAGCTTTTATTTTTCTCCCCCCGGCCCTGACCAGCACATATGCGATCACTGAGACCGACCCGGCGGGAGGTATGCCATGGCAGCCAGGCCGCTGGAGATCGGCGAAGCAGGCGTTCACGCAGGCCAGGCGATCGCCCGCCTGCGAGAGGCCCGCGGGTGGGACCAGCAGGAGCTCGCCGATCGGCTGACGCTGGCCGGCCGCCAGGTGTCGCAGCCGATCGTGAGCCGTATGGAGGCCGGGACGAGGCGCATCGACGTGGACGACCTGGTGGCCGTGGCCGAGGCGCTGCAGGTGTCGGTGGCCGTGCTGCTGCCGCCGGCCACCGCGCCCGCCCCGCCGCCGGCCGCCGCCGTGGTCCCTGCCCGTTCAGAGGACCCGGGCCCGGTGGAGGCCGCGCTGGCCGACGACATCGAGGCGCTGGGCGACCTGCAGGACATGGAGCCGACCCACGCAGCCGTCGCGTTTCGGCTGGCCCGGCAGATGGATGGCATGCGACCGGCGGCGTGCGAGGAGTGCGGCGCCACGGTGCAGGTACCGAACGATCCGCGGATCCTCCCCAACTTGGCGCGGGAGCTGCGGGCCACGGTGGCCGCGCTGGTGGAGGGACGGGCCGGGGACGATGACGATGACGACGACCTCGGCGACCTCGGAGCCGTCTGAGACGTGGGCGCCGCCGCCGGAATTCGCCGCCCAGTGCCTGGACCTGTACGGGCTGACCTGCCCGCCCCGTTGGGGCACCCCGCGGCGGCCTGAGTTCCCCAGTCTTGGCCCGAAGATGTGGAAGGTCATGACCGCGCTCGGCGCTCCGCCGATGCCGTGGCAGAAGTACGTCTCTGACGTGGCCCTGGAGATCAACCCGGCAACGGGTCTCTTCGCTCACCGCGAAGTGGGGCTCTCGGTGTCCCGGCAGCAGGGAAAGACGGAACTCTGCCTCGGCGCCCAGTGCCATCGCGGGATGGCATGGCCGCGGCAGAACATCATCTACGCGGCTCAGACCAGGGGCATGGCGCGGACGCGCTGGGAGGATGAGTTCTGGGAGAAGATCGCCAGTTCCGTGCTGGCGAAACGTGCGCGTATCCGTAAGAGCAACGGCAACGAGGCCATCATCTGGTCGGCGACTCGTTCCCGGATGGGCATCACTTCGAACACGGAGAAGGCCGGACACGGCCCACCGCTGGACATGGGCTTCATTGACGAGGCGTTCGCCCATGACGATGACCGGCTGGAGCAGGCGTTCAGCCCGGCGATGCTGACCCGGGCCATGGCGCAGCTGTGGTGGGCGTCGGCCGGTGGTACGGAGAAGAGCGTCTGGCTGAACAAGAAGCGGCAGGCCGGGCGGGAGCACATCGAGCGCTTGTGGGCGACCGGTGAACGGCCGGCAGTGGCCTACTTCGAGTGGTACGCGCCTCCGGACATGCCCCGGGACGATCCGGCGACGTGGCGGGCGACGCTTCCCGCGCTGGGGCACACGGTCACCGAGGACATCATCCGTGCGGAGCTGGAGAAGATGGATCCAGCCGAGTTCGACCGGGCGTATCTGAACCGGACTCGGAAGGCGACGCCGCCGACGGACCCGAACGTGCCGAAGCTGAAGTGGCCGGGCCTGGCCGACGAGAAATCGAGGGCGGGCGCCGATGTGGCGTTCGCCGTCGACGTGTCGCAGGACCGCAAGCACACCTCGATCGGGGTGGCGTCCGTGCGCGCGGATGGGCGGGTTCACCTTGAGCTGGTGGACCGCCGTGCGGGCACGGACTGGGTGGTGGACGCGCTCGTGCGGCTGAAGGCGAAGCGCAACCCGCTCGTCATCGCGGTCGCCTCGTCCGGGGCCCCTGCCGGGTCTCTCATCGATGACCTGGTGAAGGCCGGGATCACGGCCCCGCAGGACAAGGACAAGCCGCACCGCGGGCACCTGGCCGTCATGCGAACCAACGATGTGACCGAGGCGTGCGGGCAGATCGCCGACGCGATGAACCAGGGCCGACTCCGCCACCTCGACCAGGCGCCGCTCACCGCCGCGGTGAACGGGGCCCGTACCCGCAAGGTCGGCGACGCGTGGACGCTGGACCGCACCAAGTCCCTGACCGACGTTGCCCCGTTCGTCGCGGTGACGCTGGCCCGGTGGGCGCTGCTGGCCAAGGGGCCGGCGGTCCTGGACGACTACGACCTGCTGGGCAGTGTCCCGATGTGAGGAGGACGGTATGCCGATGCCGCGATGGGCACGGGCGATCACCTCGCCGTTCCGCCGTATGGGACAGGCCACGCTGCGGGCGATCACCTCGGTGCCGTGGGGCCACGGTGGGCCCGGCAATCCGGCCGAGGTGTCCGCCAGTCGCGCGTTGACGCTGATCCCGGTGTTCGCTTCGGTGCGGCTGATCGCGGACAACGTGGCCGCCCTGCCGCTGCAGCTGTTTCGCCGCGACGGTGCTGACCGGCAGCCGGTCAGCTACGTGCCGGACCTGTTCTGGAAACCGGATGTGCAGGGGGACCTGTTCACCTGGCTGCACAAGTGCGTACTGTCCATGGCGCTGCGCGGCAACGCCTACGGGCTGGTCACCCAGTGGGACCCGCTCGGGTTCCCGACGATGGTGGAGTGGCTCAACCCGGATGACGTCTGGGTGGACGAGCTGGACCCGGTCAAGCCGAAGTACTACTGGAAGGGCCGGTTCGTCGAAGCGCACCGGATCGTCCACATTCCGTGGGTGGTCCTTCCGGGCAAGGTTGTGGGCCTGTCCCCGGTGGCGCTGTTCGCGCAGACGATCGGCGCCGGACTGATGGTCACCGAGTACGGGCGGTCCTGGTTCACGAACGGGGGCACCCCGCCGGCCGTGCTGAAGAACAGCCAGAAGACGGTGGGGCCGGACGAGTCGGAGGAGATCTCCAACCGGCTGGCGTCCCGGATGCGGTCGCGCAAACCGCTGGTGATCGGTTCGGACTGGGATTTCGAGGCGCTGAAGGTGTCCCCGGAGGAGTCGCAGTTCATCGAGTCGATGCGGCTCAACGCGAGCCAGATCGCGGCGATCTACGGTGTCCCCCCGGAGAAGGTCGGCGGCGAGATGGGCGGCAGCCTCACCTACTCCACGGTGGAGATGAACAGCCTCGACCTGATCAACACCACGCTGCGCCCCTGGCTGGTCCGTCTGGAGGGCGCGTTCACCAGGCTGATGCCGGGCCGGGAGTTCGTCCGCTTCAACGTGGACGCCATGCTGCGCACGAGCGTGCTGGACCGCTACAACGCGCACGGCATGTCGCTGGCACAGGGCTGGCGCAACAAGGACGAGGTCAGAGCCCTGGAGAACCTCTCACCGCTGCCGCCGGGCGCCGGTGGCGACGTCTACGGACCCGCGGCCGCGATCCCGGCCAGCACACCACCAGCCCAGGAGGGCGACTCATGAGCGACGCAGAGCGCCGGTTCACCCGCGGCCTGGTCGAGGTCCGCGCGAACGACGGCAACAGCGACGGAGGCCGCCGGGTCGGCGGGTACGCCGCGAAGTTCAACCGGCTCTCCCAGAACCTGGGCGGGTTCGTCGAACGGATCGACCCCGGGTTCTTCGCCAAGTCCGAGGGCGACGGGTGGCCGGACGTGATGGCCCGCTACAACCATGACGACAACCGGCTGCTGGGCACCACGGAGGCCGGGACGCTGCGCCTGGTCGTGGACGGCACCGGCCTCGACTACGTCGTCGACGTGCCCGCCTCCCGTGAGGACGTGATGGAGCTGGTGGCGCGCGGCGACGTCCACCGCTCCAGCTTCGCGTTTCGCACGTTCTCCGACGACTGGGGGCAGACCGAGGACGGGTTCCCGCTGCGCACCCTGCTGTCCGGGGCCCTGGTCGACGTCGCCCCGGTCAACACCCCGGCGTACATGGACACCTCGACCGGGCTGCGGTCGCTGGCCGAGCGGGCCGGCGCCGAGCTGGCCGAGGTGCGGGCCGCCGCCGACGCGGGCGACCTGGCCCGGTTCCTGGCCCGGCCGAAGACCACCACCATCGACTTGGCACCCGGCGGGCAGGGCGACACCCACCCGTCGCTGGTGCTGCGGCAGCGGCGCGCCGAGCTCAACCGGCGCCGCACCTTCTGAGGCAGGGCGACACCCACCTCGCACATCCATCACCCAGACACCCCGGCCGTCGGCCGCACGGGTGTCGTCGTCATGCCCAGGGAGGGCACGTGAGCTACATCAAGGCACTCATGGAGCGCCGTCAGAACGTGTGGGAGCAGTCCAAGGCGCTCCTGGACGCGGCTGAGGCGCGCGGCGGTGACCAGGCCGCCCTGACCGCCGAGGAGGAGCAGACCTACCAGCGGCTCAGCACGGAGCTGGACACGATCGACGCCCGCGCCAAGGAGCTGCAGGAAGCTGAGCAGCGCACCAAGGACGCCGACGAGGCGTTCCGCTCACTCCTGGACCGCCCGGTCGAGCGGCAGCCCTCCAGCCAGGACGGCAACACGGCGCTGCGCTCGTTCCTGGCCGGGGAGACCCGCTCCTACGAGATCCGCCCCCAGGGCGTCGTCGACTTCCGGACCCTGACCAAGGGCACCGCTACGGCGGGCGGGAACACGGTTCAGACCACGTTCTACAACCGGCTGATGGAGTACCTCATCGAGTCGTCCGGGCTGATGTCGGCCGGCCCGACCGTCCTGAACACGGCTTCGGGTGAGCCGATCGAGATCCCGATTGTCACGAGCCTGTCCGAAGCGGCGCTGGTGCCCGAGGGCGGCCAGATCCCCACCTCGGAGCCCGCGTTCGGTAAGCGGACCCTGGGCGCGTACAAGTACGGCGCGATGATGAAGGTGTCCACCGAGCTCCTCACGGACACCGCCGTCGACCTTGAGGGTTTCCTGGCCCGGCAGGCCGGGCGGGCGCTGGGCAACAAGTTCGGTGCTGCGGGCATCACCGGCACGGGGTCGAACCAGCCCGCGGGCCTGGTCACCTCGGCCACGGCCGGGGTCACGGGTGGCACCGGTGTGGTCGGCGTCCCGACGGCGGACGACCTGATCGACCTGTTCTATTCGGTGATCGCCCCCTACCGGAACAGCTCCAACGCGGCGTGGCTGGTGAAGGACTCCACCATGGCGTCGATCCGCAAGCTCAAGGACCAGAACGGCCAGTACCTGTGGCAGCCGTCCCTGGTCGCGGGTACTCCGGAAACGCTGCTGGGCAAGCCGGTCTACACCGACCCGAACATCGCGGGCACCGGGCTCGATGCGAAGTCCGTCATCTTCGGTGACATCTCCGCGTACTACGTCCGCATGGCCGGCGGGGTGCGCTTCGAGCGGTCCGACGACTTCGACTTCGACCACGACCTGGTCACCTTCCGGGCGCTGCTGCGTGCGGACGGTGTCCTGGCCGACCAGACCGGCGCGGTGAAGTACTTCGCCGGCGGCGCCAGCTGAGGCTCCTGATGCCCGGCCCGTATTCCCGCGGGCCGGGCTCCTGCGTAGAGAGGACCGCACGATGCGTATCCGTATGAAGGTGGGCCTGTCCGGGACCCGCAACGGTGAGGACTGGCCCGCGGTCGGTGAGATCGCGGACATTCCCACCGGGGAGGCCCAGCACCTGGTGGCCTCCGGTATCGCCGAGGAAGTCACCGGCGACGAGGGCAGCAGGGGGCAGGTGCCCGAGGTCGAGACCGCGACCGCCCCGGACACCGCCGAGAAGCGGGCCGCCGTCCGTAAGGCGCCGGTGCACAAGCCCGTCAAGGAGTAGCCGGTGATCGAGTACGCGACCCGGGTCGAGCTCAAGGCCGCTCTGGGCATCGAGGCCGATGACACCACCCGGGACGCGCTGCTCGATCGTGCACTGGCCGCGGCGTCCCGGGGCATCGACACGGCCACGGGGCGCCGCTTCTGGCTCGACGACATGCCCAGCACCCGCGTCTACCGCACCGCCGGGCGGGTCTTGTGGGACGACGTCGGCGAGGTGATGAACGTCGACGACATCGGCAGCGCTGTAGGGCTGGTCACCGCAACGGGCACCGTCGGTGCCTGGTCCACGGTCACCGACATCGAGACGACCCCCGACAACGCGCTGGCCCGCGGCCGCCCCATCACCGGGCTCCTCCTCGCGGCCGGCGGATGGGGTGTGCAGCGGGTGCAGGTCACCGCCCGGTGGGGGTGGCCTGCCGTACCGGACGAGATCACCCAGGCCACCCTCATCCAGGCCGCCCGCCTCTACCGGCGCAAGGACTCCCCAGAGGGTGTGACCGGGTCGGCCGAATGGGGCGTGGTCCGGCTGTCGCGCCGGGACCCGGACGTGTGGGCGCTGATCGAACACTTCGTTCTTCCCGGGTTCGGATAGGAGAGACCGTGGACATGTCCGCTGTACGCGAGGCGGTCGCTGATGCGGCTCGCGCCGTGGTCCTGCCCGAGGGGCTCGCCAAGCTCACCGCCACCGGATACGTGCCCGACGCCGTCGCAGTGCCCTGCTTCTTCCCCGCGGACTACACCGTCGACTACGACCGGGTCATGAACCGCGGCATGGACAAGGTGGAACTCACCTGCCAGGTCCTGGTCGGGATCGCCGACGACAGGGCCGCCCAGCGGACTCTGGACGCGCTGCTGTCCGGATCCGGGCCCGCGTCCCTCAAGCAGGCGATCGAGGCGGCGCGCGGCGCACCGGGTGAATACGCGCTCGGTGGGCTGGCAGACGACCTGCACGTCACCCGGCTGCAGGGCTACCGCTGGTACGAGCACCAGGGCACCACCTACCTGGGCGGCCAGCTCACTATCAACATCATCGGAGAGGGGTAGCCGTGGGCAAGTTCGTGCTGCTCGACTGCAGGCTGTTCGCTCCGGGCGCCGACCTGTCCGGCGCCTCCAACAAGGTCGAGTTGACCAGCGAGATCGAGGACAAGGACGCCACCAACTACCGCTCCGCCGGGTGGAAAGAGGTCTTGGGCGGGCTCGGCTCGGCGGAGATCTCCGCCGAGGGGCAGTGGGAGGCGGGCGACCCGTCCAAGGTCGATGATGCCTCGTGGGCGGACCTCGGCGGTGTCGGCCCCTACACCGTGTGCCCTACGGACTCCGTCGTGGGCGCCCTGGCCTACCTGGTGCAGGGCATGCGCGCCGAATACAAGGTCGGGGACGCGGTCGGGGAGATCGCCCCCTGGACCGGGACCGTCAAGTCGTCCTGGCCGCTGGTGCGCGGCCTGATCGCCCACCCGCCGGGCATCGCCCGCAGTGCGGCCGGGTCCGGGACCGCCCTTGAGCTCGGCGCGGTCCCCGCCGGGAAACGCCTGTATGCCGCGCTGCATGTCCTGTCGGTGGCGGGCACCGACGCCCCCACGCTCACGGTGACCGTGGAGTCCGACAGTGCGGCTGACTTCGCCACCCCGGCCGTTCGCGCCTCGTTCACCGCGGCCGGCGCCCCGGGCGGGCAGACCGTGCGCACGGACGGCCTGGCCATCACGGACACGCACTACCGGATCGCCTGGACGGTGACCGGTAGTGGGCCCTCGTTCATGTTCGCTGTCTCTCTCGGAATCAGGTGATCCCCCATGCCCAAGATGGTGCTTCTGGCGGCCCACGTCAGCCTCGGCGGAAACGACCTCTCCGCATACGCCCGTAAGGCCGAGGTGACGGTGGAGGTCGAGGACAAGGACGTCACCACCTACGCCAGCCTCGGATGGAAGGAAGTCCTCGGTGGGCTCAAGTCCGGTGAGCTGTCGCTGGAGTTCCTGCAGGACGTCGCCGCCACGAAGATCGACAGCATCATGTGGCCGCTGCTGGGCACAGTGGTGCCGTTCGTGGTCCGCCTGGACAGCGCCCCCAAGTCCGCGTCCAACCCCGAGTGGGGCGGCAACGTCCTGATCAACGGATGGAACCCCATCGAAGGATCCGTCGGCGATGAGGCGTCGGTGTCCGTCGGCTACCCGACGTCGGGAGCCGTGACCCGGACAACGGCCTGATGGCCTCCGGCGGCCCGCCGTTCGACCTGCAGGCCACCCATGAGGGCCTGGAGGCCCTGGTGCGGGCACTGCGGCAGGAAGAAGACGGCAAGCAGCTCCGCAAGGACCTCGCCAAGAACATGCGCACCGCGCTGCGCCCCGGCGCGGCCGCGGCAAAGTCGTCCGTCATGGCGATGGCTTCGGCCGGCCTGAGCCACGGGCCGTCCCTGCGTAGCGCGGTCGCCAAGAAGATCCGCCCCGAGATCAAGCTCGGCGGGCGGTGGTCGGGGGCCCGGGTGAAGGCGTTCAAGACGCCGAACATCCGCGGGTTCACGAACGCGCCCAAGCGCATCAACCGGCAGGGCGGGTGGCGGACCCTCACCTACGGCCACGAACCGTGGCGCACCCAGACCGGGAAGCCCGGCTGGTTCGACGACTCGTTCGTCAACGACGCGGCCGCCTACCGGGCCGCCGTCCATGAAGCAATGGAAGACATGGCCCGCCGCCTCGCGGCGCGCGGCCGTTAGGAGAAGACATGTTCCTCGTCTACCAGCCCGAGGGCCAGACCGAGGCGACCCGGTGGCGCTACGACCCGCGGAAGCTGATGTCCGTGGAGCGAGAGGACATCGAGCGCCGCACCGAACGCAACTTCGCCCAGTTCACGCAAGACGTGCTGCAGGGCAACTCCCTGTGCAGGCGTGCGCTGCTGTTCACCTACCTGCGCCGCGACCACCCCAAGACCCGGTTCGAAGACGTCGACTTCGCGTGGGACGAACTCACCCTGGAGTTCTCCCGGCAGGAGCTCCAGAGCATGCGCGACAGCCTCCTCACCACCCTGCACGGTGACCAGCTGGCCGCCGCGCTGGCCGCTCTGGACGGCGAGATCGAGGGCGCGTTCGACGACAAGGAAGCCGAGGGAAAAGCAGTGCTGCCGATCGCCGGCTGAGGCAGCTCGGCAACGCGGCGCATCTGTTGAAGATCCGGCCGTGGGAGTGGCAGCTGCTGACGGTCGAGGAGACCGATGCGGTCCTGGACTGGCTGGACGCCTACGAGAAGGCCGCCGAAGAGGCCGCCAACAAGTGAAGAGTGGGGTGGTCCGTCGTGGCTGACACGTCGCTGGTGTTCAATCTGGTGGCCCGGGACCGTGCCAGCCGTGAGCTGGAGGCGCTGCGGGAAAAGTTCGGGCAGGTAGGGACCGCGGTGTCGAAACTGGCGGGCGCCGGCGTCGCGCTCCCCGGGCTCGCCGCCACCGTCACCGCTGCTGCCGGACTCGCTGCCGGTGCCGCTGCTGCCGGTCTCGCGGTCAAGGCGTTCACCGTGGCCGCCGGCCCGCAGATGGCCACGGTGACCGAGGCGTGGGAGCTGTACGACGCGGCACAGGACGCGGCGGTGGCCGGCGGGGAAGAGGCCGTGGCCGCGCAGAAGGCGTATGTGGCGGCGATGGCGGATATGACACCGGCCACACGCGAGTCAGCCAAGGCGTTCATCGGCCTGAAGACTGATTACGCGGCCTGGTCTGACGAGATGTCCGCGTCGACGATGCCGGTGTTCACCCAGGGCATCGAGATCATGCGGGATCTTCTTCCGCAGCTGACGCCGTTCGTACAGGCCGCGGCCGGGGCGATCGGCGGATTCCTCGACGAGGTGTCCGTCGGAGTGCAGGCCGCGGGGTTCAAGGAGTGGGCCGACGGGATGGCGGCCGCGTCCGGACCGGCCCTGGCGGACTTCCTCGCCACGGTGAAGAACCTCGGCGTGGGTTTCGCCGGCCTGCTGTCCGCGTTCTTGCCGGTGTCCGACGGGATGACCGGTGGCCTGGCCGAAATGACCGCAGGGTTCGCCGCCTGGGGCACCGGCCTGGGAGACAGCGAGGGATTCGCCAGCTTCCTGGAAATGGCGGCGACCGGCGGTGACACTCTGGGCCTGCTCGGCGGCGCCGCCGTTGACGTGCTGTCCGCCGTGGCCCCGCTGATCGGCACCACGGCGATGCTCGCGAGCGGCCTGGCCCGCGTCGTCAACAACACCCCGACCCCTGTGCTCACCGCGCTCGCGGCTGCGTTCGTGACCGTGAAACTCGGCATGATGCTGTACTCGGCGGGGGCCGCGATCGTCGCCGCGAAGAACACGGTCATGGCCATGTCGCAGACCCCTGTGATCCTGGGGTGGATCCGGATGAACGCGGTCGGGGTCGCGGCGATGCTCCGGATTGCTGCGACCGCGACCGTCTCCGCGGCGACGACTGCCGCCGCGTGGGTCGGTAGCGCTCTCGTGGGGATCGGCACGTGGATCGCGGCGGTGGTCCGGGCCGGGGTCACGGCCGCCGCCCAGTTCCTGATGATGGCGGCCCGGGCGGTGGCGTGGGCGGTTGTGATGGCCGCGCAGTGGCTGATTGCCATGGGCCCCATCGGCTGGGTGATCGCCCTCATCGTCGGCCTGGTCGTCCTGATCATCGCCAAGTGGGATCTGATCAAGTCCACGACGGCCGCTGTCTGGGACTGGATCTGGGGCAAGATCAAGGGCATTGGCGTCAGCATCGTGGCGACGGTCGGCGGGTTCATCGCGGGCGCCCTGCAGAAGTGGGACAACCTCAAACGCGGCGTCGCCACCAAAACGGTCGCCCTGGCCTCCTACGTCTCCGGCCTCCCAGGCCGCCTGTCCCGCGCTGTAGGCAACCTTGCCTCTCTCCTGGTCGACAAGGGCCGCGACGTCGTGCGCGGCATCTGGAACGGCATCGCGGGCATGGGCGGCTGGCTCGCCGGGAAGCTGACCGGATTCGCCCGGTCGATCATCCCCGGCCCCATCGCGAAGGCGTTGGGCATCGCCAGCCCCTCCAAGGTGATGGCCGACGTCGTAGGCCGGTGGATCCCTGCGGGCATCGTCGACGGCATCGAGTCCGGCCAGGGACCGCTGAAACAGACGATGGCCACCCTCGTCGAACCGCCCTCGACCACGCAGGCCATGAGCACCGGACGGCAGATGAGCCCGGCCGCGGCGCCGCTTCTCACCAGCGGTGCGGGCGGTGTCGTCCGGATCCACATCGACACCACCGGGGCCGAGGGCCCCTTCAAGACGTTCATCAAGAAGGTGGTCCGCGTCGACGGGCGCGGCAACGTACAGCTGGCTTTCGGCGAAGGGAACTGACCCATGGCCTTCCCTCAGACGCCCCTGGACGTGCGCACCGAACTGCGCATCTCCGGTACGTGGACGGACGTCACCGGGCACGTCTACCACCGCGAGCCGATCACGATCGAGCGCGGCATGAAGGACGAGGGGACCCGCGTCGACCCATCGCGCTGCTCCCTCGTCCTGAACAACCGCGACGGCCGCTACTCCCCGCGCAACCCGCTCTCCCCGTACTACGGGCTGATCGGACGCAACACCCCGATCAGGGTGTCGGTGCAGGGCCCGGAGTCCTACCTGCAACTGGATGGCACCCCCACCTCCTACGCCCGCACCCCGGACGCGGCCGCCCTGGACATCACCGGGGACCTCGACCTGCGGGTCGAGGCCACCGCGAACTGGACGGCCGCCAGCCAGGCCCTGCTAGGAAAATGGATCTCCGCGACGAACCAGCGCAGCTACCTGCTGCGCCTGGAAAACGGCAGCCTGATCCTGAACTGGAGCCCCGGGGGGACCACCAGTCAGATCGCGTTCGGGGCGCTGCCCGCGCTGCCCCGGCGGGCGGCCCTGCGCGCCACGCTGGACGTCAACAACGGGGCGGGCGGGCACACGATCCGCATGTACTGGGCCGAGTCCCTGACCGGCCCCTGGACCGATTTCACCGGGCCGATCGTCGGCGTGGGCACGACCAGCATCTACGCGAGCACCGCCCCGCTGGAAATCTCCCCCATCGCAGCGACCGGCATCACCCCCCTCTCGGGGCGGGTGCACCGGGCCGAGGTGCGCTCCGGGCTCGGCGGCACCCTCGTGGCAGCACCTGATGTCCGGGCCCTGACCGAGAACACCACCAGCTGGGCGGACTTTGCCGGCCGGACGTGGACCCTCGGCGCAGGCGCGACAATCAGCGACCGGGAGTACCGGTTCACCGGAGAGGTGTCCTCCTGGCCGGCCCGGTGGGACGTGTCCGGCGCCGACGTGTGGGTGCCGATCGAGGCAGCCGGAGTCACCCGCCGCATGGGCCAGGGCAAAAAAGCGTTGGACTCCACGCTGCGCCGGCGTATCCCCTCGGCGGCCGGTCTGCTGGCGTACTGGCCGATGGAGGACGGTGACGCAGCCACCCAGGCCTACAGCCCAGTGGCAGGGGTGCTGCCGCTGTCCCTGACCGGGGCCGACTGGGCAGCCGAGGACACCCTGGGAGGGTCCGCGGCCCTGCCCAAGCTGAAGAACCCCAGCACCATGCTCGCCCGCGTGCCACGGGCGGCAACTGCCGGGTGGCAGGTCGAGTTCGTCTACCACCTGCCAACCCTGCCCGCGACGCAGACGGAGCTCATCCGTATCGCCGTGACCGGGGCGGCCATGGCCAGTGTCGTCGTCTACGCGTCCACGGCAGGAATCCGGATCGAGGCACACAACGCCGAAGGCGACCTGGTCGCGGGCGCGACCTACGCCGCCGCAACCGCCCTGGCCGCGTTCACCGGCGCCTGGAACCGCCTCGCCATCTACAGCGGGGACGCGGGGGGCGGCACCACACGCCTGCAGGCGACATGGCGTGACGTCTCCAGCAACGTCCGGTACTACGCCTCAGCGTCCGGAACCACCGGCCAGGGGCGCATCACCTCGATCTCAGGCACCTGGGGCGCCGGCACCACCGACATGGCGATCGGACACCTGGCCGTCTTCTCCACCCCCGGCACCGGGGTACTCGGCTCACCCCCGACCACGGCCATTTTCGAGGGCGCCGACGACGGCTTCGCAGGCGAAAGCGCCATCACCCGCATGGTCCGGCTCACAACCGAGGAGAGCGCCCAGACCACGCTGACCACAATCGACGGAGACACCAGCCAGCTGTCCCAGGCCATGGGCCCCCAACGCCCCGACACGCTCCTGGCCCTCCTCGAGGAAGCCGCGGCCACCGACGGCGGAATCCTGTACGAGGACCGGGACAGCCTGGCACTCACCTACCGGGACCGGGCCACCCGCTACAACCAGCCCGTGGCCCTGGCCCTGGCCTACAGCGCACCCGGTGAGGTGCCGCCGCCGCTGGAGCCGACCGAGGACGACCAACGGCTACGCAACGACGCCACCGTCATCAGGAGAGGCGGCAGCTCGGGGCGGGCGGTCCTCGAGGAGGGCCCGTTGTCCGTACAGCCGCCGCCTGCCGGGGTCGGCCCCTACGACGAAGCGGTCACGCTCAGCCTCCACACCGACGCCCAGACGCAGCCGATCGCCGAATGGCGGGTGCACCTGGGCACCTGGGACGAGGCCCGCTACCCGACGATCACCGTGTGGCTGCACGCCGCACCACACCTCATCGACCAGGTCCTCAGCATGGACATCGGCGACCGGATCCAGATCAGCAACCCGCCGCCGTGGCTCCCCCCTGGGCTGATCGACCAGCACATGCACGGCTACACCGAGATCCTGGGCCTGTACGAATGGTCGCTGGCCATGAACTGTGCACCGGCCGGCCCATGGACGGTCGGCGTGGTGGAGGATCCCGTGCTCGGCCGGGCGGACACCGACGGCTGTGTGCTGACCGCCGACATCTCAGCCAGTTTCACCGCGGTGGCGGTGACCTCATCACCGGGGCCACGGTGGATCGACTCGGCCAGCTACCCCGCGATGTTCCCGTTCGACGTGACCGTGGGCGGCGAGGTCATGCGGGTGACCGCCTGCACCGGCACCGGCCTCACACAGACCCTCACCGTCACCCGCAGCATCAACGGCATCGCCAAAACGCACGCCGCGGGCACCCCCATCAAGCTCACCCATCCCATGCGCGCGGCGCTGTAAGGAGGACCAATGCCCATTCTTGCCGGACAGACCGTAACGGCCGGGCAGCTCAACCGGCTCCAGCCCAAGGTGTACTGGGCGCAGGGCAGCGGCTCCATCGTGGGCCCCGCGACCAACGCGGACATCCCCAGCGCCACGGTCACCCTCACGGCCGAGACCGCCGGCGCCACGTACACCGCGGTGTGCACCTTCGACACGAACGTCACCTTGAACGGTTCGGGCACGTGGCTGGGGCGCATGGCTCTGGACGGGGTCGGCCAGAACCCTGTGTCGACGATGAACGAACCCACGGCGCCGGGGCGAGCCGCGTCCACGCAGACCTACAGCGGAACGCTCACCGCAGGCTCACACACGCTCAAGCTGATCGCGTCTCCACAGCTCAATCAGGTCACGCAGGGCGTCAACTCGAGCATCCTCGTCACAATCTATGAGGTGGTCTGATGATCGTCGTACAGCTCGTGGAATCCATGCTCTATGACGGAACGAACGGCGCTGAGATCATCGCCTGGGTCGGCAACGCCGAACTGGTAGAAGTCGGGGACGACGGAGCCCTGACCATGTCCGTCACCGCCTACGGACTGACCTACGACATACGCACCGAGGTCGGGTGGTACGTCCTCCGGAACAACTCGATGCACTACGGATCGCTGTCTGCCGAGGCATACAAGCGGCAGTACCACGAACTCCCCGGCACCTGACCCGCCCCCACACCGTCCAGCCCCGCGCCGCCCGGCCGGGGCCTTTTTCATGCCCTGGAGGGCCCATGGCCTGGTACCCCGGTGCCAAGAAATACGAGCTGCAGCCGGAGAGCGACGCCCAGGCGGCCATCCGCCCGACGCAATTCATCGTGCACAGCATCATCGCCCCGTGGACCGCGAAGCGGACCTATGAGTACTGGCGGGACTCGACGAATCTGGAGTCCCATTTCGGGCTCGGCTACAGCGGCGATCTGGGCCAGTTCATCGGCACGGAGACCCGCGCCGACGCCAACGCCGGCGCGAACCGGCGCAGCGACGGCACCGGCGCCGTGTCGATCGAGACCGCGTCGAACACCAAGGGCACCGATCCGTGGACTGATGAGCAGATCGAGGAGCTCATCAAGCTCGGGGTGTGGCTGCACCAGAAGCACGGCATCCCGCTGCGAATCTGTCGCACCCACGACGACCCGGGGATGGGCTGGCACAGCATGTTCCCGCAGTGGTCGACGTCGGGCACGGCGTGCCCCGGCAAGGCCCGCATCGCCCAGTTCAAGACCGTGGTGTTCCCGGGCATCGTCGCCCGCGCCACCGGCCAGACCACGCCACCCGCGAAGACACCCGCCACCACTCCTGCCGCCCCGGCTGCCCCGGAGGAGAGCGACCTCATGCCCGACGATCTGACCGAGTCCAGCGACACCGACGTCACGGTCCCGGCCGACGAATGGACCCTCGTCGCGATGGCCGCGGACTCGGCCCTGCTGCAGGGCCCGTGCGCGTACACGGTGACCGCCTACGCCACGGTTATCGGCTCCCCCGGGACCCGGGTCACCGGGCGTTTCCAGGACCTGACCGTGGCCACCAAGCGGGCTTCTCTGGACCTGCCGATGGACGCCGGGGTCATCGGCCCTGACGGGCGCCTGGACGTCGCCCTGTCCCGGCCCGGGCGGCTCGCCGCCGGTGTCCAGCTCAAGCTCGAACTCCTCGCTGACCGCCCGGTGTCCATCACCTACCGGGTCCTCCGCGGCCTCGTCTGGCGCTGACCCGTACCCGCTCGATCCCTACTCGCAGAACGGATTCACCATGACCACTGCTCCCATCGAAGCCAAGGTCAAGGCCGCGTCCACGGCCGCGTTCCTCGCTGGTCTCGTGATCGCTGTGCTCAACGCGGTCGTCGCCGACAACAGCCTCCTGGGCCCGCTCCCGGTGTGGCTCCAGGCCCCGGTCCTCGCCCTGGTTCCGACCGCGCTCACGTGGCTGGCCGGGTACCGGGCCCGGCACACCCCGCGCGGGCCGGCCGGTGTCTGACTTACCCCTGCACCAGGAGGCATGCACGTGGACGCTGCGACGCTCGCCGCCGTCGGCACCATCGTCGTCGGGCTCGCAGCGGCTGCGGCTGCTCTGATCGGACAGCGCTCCGGCGCGCGGGCCACCCACCAGGGTGCCGTGATGACCGGATACGGCGGCCTGGTCAACGAGCTCCAGGAGGAGAGGGCGGACCTTCGGCAGAAGCTGGCCGCCGCGCACGCCGAGCTCGCCAGCGAGCGCGCCGACAAGGCCGGCCTTCACGCGCAGATCGCCCGCTTGGAATCCGAGATCGCTGACCGTGACCGTCAACTTGCCGACCTACGGAGGACCACCCCGTGACCCGCCGCCACCGTTCAGAAGGGATACTCGCCCGCCGCTGGCGATCACTCGCCGTCGCCGCCGTGCTCGCTGTGCTGTCCGGGGCCGTGGTCCTGGTGTGGTTGCGGATCGACGCCGAAGCCCAGCGCACCCGGCAGGTCGCGGCGGAGGCTGACCGGCGTGGAGACGCGGTGGGCACCCTGGTTGGGGATGTACGAACTCTGCGCGCGCAGATCCAGGCCGAGGGCGGCACCCCGGCGGCACCAGACCCAGCTGCTGCGGTCGATGACCTGCCCGACCGGGTCGAGGTGCCGGTGCCGATCCCGGGGCCGCCTGGTCCAGCCGGCGCGAAGGGGGAGGCGGGCTCTGACGGAGCGGAAGGGGAGCCGGGTGAGCCTGGCCCTGCCGCTACCGGCGAGCCTGGCCAGGACGGGGCCAACGGAGTAGACGGGGCGGTCGGACCTGCTGGCCCGGCCGGGCCGACCGGCCCGGTTGGTCCCGCCGGTCCAGCGGGGAAGGATGGCACGGACGGGCAACCTGGGGAGCGCGGCCCAGCCGGTCCCGCCGGTCCGGTCTGCCCGGACGGGTACAGCCTGCAGCCCCCGGCTGATGATCCGGATGCGCTGGTGTGTCGGCGCGATGGGGCGGGCGCCCCTGAGCCGTCTCCGGAGCCTGGCCCGCTCGCCCTGGACCCGACCCGCCGGCAGTACCCCTGAACCACAACGCCCCTGTCCTGGCCTTCGCGGCCGGGCAGGGGCGGTTTCGTGCGTCCGAGGGGTTAGGGCTTCTCGCCGAGTGCGGCGCGCAACCAGTCGAGGGGCCCTTGCCCCAGGAGTTCGTCAGCCAGCCGCTTACCGGTCTCCGTGACCAGACGCCCCCTGCTGTTGTCGATCCAGCGCTGCGCGTTCTCGTAGCCCTGCGCCTTGTACTCGATGCCCTGCAACATGCACTCCAGCTTGTCGGCGTCGCGAGCACAGATCGCCTCGGGCGATTCCTTCGCCTCGTACTCAGCGACCAGGTCGCGGACGGCTGAAGCCAGGGCCTCGGGCATGCCCGTCGTCTGGTCGGCGGTGACTTCCTGCGGGTCGCCAGCGGGCGCGTACTTCTTCCCCAAGTGGTTGACGTCCCCTGTGCGGGTCTCCTGGGTGTCGTGCCACACGGCGAGGAACGCGGCCTGCGCCGGGTCGGCTCCTTCCAGCTTGGCGATGATCGACGCGATCAGCGAGGTGCGCCACGAGTGCTCGGCCACGCTCTCCGGATCGCGGACTCCTGCCATCCACCAGCCGGTACGGCGCGCGTTCTTGAGCGTGCCCGCCTCGTACAGGAAGCGCCCCACTGCGGCTAGGTCGTCAGCCACGCCCGTCTCCTCTCACGCCTCAGCAAGGCGGATCGCGTACCGAATGCCCTCCAGCTCCCGGCGCGCCTGCGCCGACAGTTCCCGGTCATCCAACATCACGGGGAGCGCTGCGCGTAGCTCGTTGCCGATCACGGTTCCGGGCCGGAGCAGGTTCGGACGCGCGGCGAGCAGGGCCCACAGGGTGTGGACATTCAGGTCGAAGAAGCCGTGGTTCGGGGTCATGCCGCGCACGAGGTGGCGCATCAGCTTGTCGCCGGGCCACGGGCCCGGATTCGGGGCAGCGATGAAGTCGTCGGACAGCTGGAGGTGCGGAGCCTCGCCGATCCAGTACGCCCAGTAGTTGAGGTTCGCCGCCTCGCCCGCGTCGTCGTTGGCGAGCGTCGTCTGGATGAAGTGCCCCATCCGGTCCCTGTCGCCCTGCCGGGCGGCCACGGCCGCGACCGAGCGGGAATTGAGCCAGCTCGTCAGCCAACCATCCGGCCGCTCGGTTCGCTGCTGTTGGGCCAACCAGCCGGATGTGTCAGGCGCATCGTCGTATCCGGCGAGGTAGAGGGCTTGGCGGCGCAGGAGGAAGCGTTCCTCGCCGCGCGCCTGTTCGGCGGTCTGGCGCATGCGGGAGAAGAAGCGCCGTCGGTCGTCCGCGGGGAGCTCCGGGCCGCGCGGCACGGGGCCCCGCCGCGGCCGCGGTGGGTCGGGCAGTGCCCGCAGTGGTGTCGGGGTCACGCCGTTGAGTGGCCAGGAGAGGACCTCGACCAGGTCGCGTTGCATGACCCAGGCGCCAAGCGGGCTGTCGTCGACGGGGACGTCCTCGTCGAGGACGCCGGCCAGGAGTACGTCCGCTTCCATGGCCCGTTCCAGAGCTAAGAGCAAGGCTGGTGCACTGCCCAGCTGCAGCAGCTGGTGGCGGTACATAAGCATCTGTCCGACTGGCACAGCGGTCAGAGGGCGGCGCCCTGATTCCCACCCGGCGACGGTGTCGGCCGAGACCCGGAACTGTTCAGCGAGGGTGTCCTGGGTGTGGCCCAGTTGTTCACGGATCAGGCGAAAGACGTAGCCGGAAACTATCCCGCTGCGACCGCGCGGCGCCGTTCCCTGACCCCCGGTCGGGGCGGTTCGTGAGCCGGTGTCCATGGTGTCCCCCTTGCCTGTCGGCCACGGCCAGGCACCCGTACCCGCAGTCAGTTCAAGCAGCGGCCCCTACTCCCTACCGTCATAGGTGCAGTGATGGCCTGGCGACTCAGGGTAGTGGAAGGGGCGTCATCGTGGCGATGACGATGAAGGTGTACGAGGTGAACCGCGACGGCGGCATCCGCGTGATCCGGCCGGAGGCCGAGGTTCTCCCGCTCAAGACGCCTGAGGCGAGACACGCCTACCCGGCCTGTCAGTGCGACCAGTGCGACCAGAGCAAGAGGCCATCATGACCGCTGACACCCGTCCGCTCCCCGCGCTGGAAACCCTCACGTGGGACCAGTCCGCTGGCCGGGCCTGCGTGTGGTGCAGGCGGCCGCTCACTACCGGCGCCGTGTCCGCCGGAACGATCCGCGACCAGCTCGGGGCGCACAACCTCGACACCGAGGTCTGGGCCTGCCCGCCATGTGACGCGGGCGAGACCCCACGGTAAGGGCCGCCGCCGAGCCACCCCACCACAAATTCCCGCCTGGTCAAGATCCGACAGGCCAGGCGGGGCCCCGACCAGGGGCACGTCCACTACAGGAGGAAGCAGATGACCATCGCGTTAGAGCGTCCCGTGGGCACCACCGACCCGGCCACCCTCGTCGACCCCGAGGTGATGAAGCGGCTCGCCGCCCGCATCACCAAGGACCACCCAGACACCGACCTGCCCACGGCGCGGCGCATCGTCGGCCAGGCCGCAGCGTTCCTCGCCGCCAGCGCGACCCTGCCGGGCGTCGAGCTCTCACCGAGCAAGGCGGTCGATGTCGGCTGGCACACGTGGATTCTCCACACCGTCGACTACGCCGCGTTCTGCGAGCGTGTCGCCGGCCGGTTCATCCACCACGTCCCCACCCCGGAAGGCGAGACGGTCGAGGGCGGCCCGGCAGCGGCCCGGCAGCGCACCCTCGACGCGCTGACAGCCGCAGGTTTTCGAATCGACCACGATCTGTGGCCCAATGCCGCCAAGATGGGCGAGTGCTCCCAGTGCCACGCGGGTTGCACCGACAGCCCGAACGGCGGCAAGAAGTCTGCGTAGTACCACCCCTGTAGCCAGCCGCCCGGTGCACGACTGGGCGGCTGGCCCCATGAACGGAGCAGCAGTGACCGAGACCAAGGCGTGGGACACGTACTCGAAGCAGAAGCCGGAGCGGCGCCCGGTGAACGCGGCAGGTGAGACGACCTGGTTCAACTGGACCCAGTATCCCGACCACGGCCCCGGTGCCGAAGTCCTCGGCGTCCGCCCCGGCTCGGCCGTCATCGAGTTGGGCTGCGGCAAGGGCGGTAACCTCGCCCACCTCACAACCCTTGGGGCTAACGCCGTAGGGGTCGACGTCTCGCTAGCCCAGATCAAAGCGGCCGGCGCGCGCTGGTCCGACATGCAGATGACACTGCACCGCACCGAGGCGACACGCTTCCTCGATGAGACCGGGGCCAGCTTCGACTCCGTGTTCTCCGTGTTCGGTGCCGTCTGGTTCACCGACCCCGCGGTCCTGCTGCCCGCGATCCGCCGTCGGCTACGCCCCGGTGGCGTCCTGGCTTTCTCGCAGCGCCCACCGATCGAGGGCTGCTACGGCTGCCAGGCTTCGTACATCAACCGGTCCGAGGACGAGGACCCGCTCGTCGTGAAGCGATGGGACTACGAACCCGACCGGTGGGTGGAGCTCCTCACCGAGCACGGCTTCACCGCGGCAACCGCCCAGGTTCTGCCCGCCCCGCCCGGGCCGAGGAAGGTCGGTACCCTCCTCGTCCGCGCCTCCGGCTGAGTTTGGCGCACACCTGGAAGCCCCGGCCGCGCACCTGGCCGGGGCTCCGCCATGACCGCTTCGTGCCTCAACCTTGGATTCAAAGGCCCTGACCTGGCGCCACCTTCGCCGCCTTGCGGCACCATAAACGTGCAGGTCAGGTGGGGTACCAGGCGGGCACCCGGGGGGATTACGACAGCGGATACGACAGAGGTGCCTTAGCGCATGTTTCGGGTTCCCCGCGCCGGTACCCCCGCTGATCAGATACGAGACACGGGCCTCGACCAGAGCCCTCAGCAGCCGGTCTCCGCCGGGCGGGACCGTCCCCGCCGTCACGAGCTCCGCCAGCGTGAAGGCTCTCGGCCTCACCACCCGCAGTGAGAGACACGTCGAGCCGACGGACACCGGTGGCAGGACCGCGTGCATGCGCGTCCCGTCCGGCAGCCGGGCGTCCACCCAGGGGCGGGCATCGTCCAGACGGCGCCCTGCTACTGCAGCGAGCCTCTGAGCCAGCTTCCGGACGGCTGCCGCATCCTGAAAGGTGACCCGGGTCAGCTCGAGTCCACCGCCGCGGTCCACCCACACCCGGTCCGGAGCGGACACCAGCACATCGGTCACCGCCGGGTCGGCCAACAGCCGTTCCAGCACACCTGTGCCGATCAGTTCACCCCGCAGCTCCTCGGCCGCCCCGAGGATTTCCGCGTCACCGAGCAAACGGCCCTGCTCCCTCAACGCGGCAGCCACACCGGCCGGAGTGGGCGCCGCACCACTGCGGGCCAGTCGTTGGCGTACCGCGTCGAGCAGTGCCTCGGTCATGGCGCTCCTCCCTCGCGAAGTCGGGCAGGGACTTCGTCCGAGCGGCCCGGGCCATCTGCCAGCTCCCAGAAAGCCGTGCAGAAGCGGGCCAGTGCACCGCGGGAATTTCCGCCCGGGGGCACACCGCTGTCCTGGGCCGAGGGCAATCCGGCCTCCGTGGGCAGGTCACCGACAAGCGGCAGGCCGAGCGCCTGCGCCACCCACTGTTCGTCCAGGCCTGCCGTGTAAGGGCCCCGGGCGACGACTCGTAGGTCCCCCAGAACCATGCGGGCCGCAGCCGCCACGCGCTGCGCTGCCACGACCGCCCTCAACTCCCCGGGCACGAGCAAAAGCCCGACGTCCAACTGTGCCAGTGCCTCTGCCACGCTTTCGTCGACCCGCCGCGGCAGGTCCACGACCACCACTCCACCGAGCCGACGCGCTGCGGCCAGCACCGACCGCATGGCCTGTGGCGGAATGATCACCTCGTCGTCCCGACCCCAGCTGAGCACACGCAGCCCGTGCAACGCGGGCAGGGACTCCTCCAGGGCCCCTCCGCCCAGCCTTCCCTTCGAGCGGGCGAAATCCGGCCACCGCAGACCCTCGGATTCCTCACCGCCGAGCAATACGTCGATTCCGCCACCCAAGGGATCACCGTCGATCAGCATGGCCCGTCGGCCCGACCGCGCCGCCGTCACAGCAAGCGCACAGGCCAGGGTGGATGCGCCGGAGCCGCCGCGTCCACCCATCACTCCGACGGTGAGTGCGGACCGGCCCACGCCCTCCACCGTGTTGGCGATCTGGTCGACGAGCCAGCCTTCGGAATCGGGCAGCCGCAGCACGTATTCGGCCCCGATCTCGACTGCGCGGCGCCATACATCGGGATCGTCCTGATTCCGCCCCACGAGCATGACACCGGGCCTGCGGGCCGCTCCCCGGCACCCACGCGCCGCATCGTCGCCCACCAGAATCATCGGAGCCCGCTCCCAGCAGCCCCTCTCTCCTGGAGGCCCGTGATGAACCTCGGGCACCGCTCCGGCTGCCGCGCAGAGTCTGAGCAGATCGTCCAGCAAGATCGCGTCCTCGGTCACGATCAGTGGTCCGTCCCGCCGCCCTCCGGCACTCGACGGGTCTTCACCCACGAAGGATCCAGCCATGATCTCCGCCCTCTCCCACTGTTCCTCAGTGCGGTTTCGCGGCGATCTCGAACGCTGCCGAGACGCGCGATTCCGGAACCCGCGGACTTCACGGGTGGAATCAACATGCAACGGCACGGAAAAACGTGTGGATCTTGCTCGGAAACTGTGGACGACGTCGTCGTTGTGGATATCTCCGTAGCTCGTACAGGGGACTTTCGTTGCGCAGCTATTCAGCTACGCTCGGTGACGAGGCATGATCGAGAGGGCCCGCAGGGAAGGGGCCGACACGAGGAGCAAACGGGGCCGGCCCATGCATCCCTCTACTGAGAAACGCATCCGGACATGCGACGACCCCCGCCGGGGGGGAGAGCGGGGGTCGTCCCCACGGCCGACTCGGGGGGGGGAGGAGTCGGACCGGGTTAGCACGGTCGCGAACGATCCGTGACTTCCATGGTGTACCCGAGCCTCTTCTCAAGCAAACCCACCCGTCGGACTTTACGCCGAATGGCGGGCCCCTATGCTCAGCTTTGTGGAAAACTGCTTCTCGCCTCGCACAGCAGCCTTCTTTGACCTGGACAAGACGGTCATTGCGAAGTCATCGACACTGGCCTTCAGCAAGTCCTTCTACCAAGGCGGGCTGATCAACCGCCGCGCCGTACTGCGCACCGCGTACACCCAGTTCGTGTTTCTTGCCGGGGACGCCGATCACGACCAGATGGAGCGGATGCGCGAATACCTCTCAGCGCTCTGCAAGGGGTGGAACGTCCAGCAGGTCAAGGACCTCGTCGCCGAAACCCTGCACGACCTGATCGATCCGATCATCTACGACGAAGCGGCGACCCTCATCGAGCAGCACCACACCGCCGGGCGCGACGTGGTCATCGTTTCGACCTCCGGCGCCGAGGTCGTGGAACCGATCGGAGAACTCCTCGGGGCCGACCGGGTCGTGGCGACCCGGATGGTCGTAGGCGACGACGGCTGCTTCACCGGCGAGATCGAGTACTACGCCTACGGGCCGACCAAAGCCGAAGCGGTCAGAGCTCTCGCCGAATCGGAAGGCTACGACCTCGCACGCTCCTACGCGTACAGCGACTCCCTCACCGACGTGCCGATGCTGGAAGCGGTCGGACATCCGCATGCCGTCAACCCGGACCGAGCACTGCGACGAGAAGCGGCTCTCCGAGGATGGCCGATTCTCGTCTTCGACCGTCCGGTCCGGCTCAAACAGCGCCTGTCCGGGTTCTCGATGCCGCCACGGCCGGCACTCGTGGCCGCAGCCGCGCTGGGGGCGGCTGCGGTGACGGCCGGACTGGTCTGGTACACCAACCGCCGCCGCGCCGCCGCGCTCACCACCTGACAGAGGAAGGCCCGAGAGTCGCCACTCCTCTGCGCTCAACAGCGGCAGAGTTACTGCCGAACGTGCTTGACCACACCTGACCGCCATTGCCTGAATTCGCTGCATTTACACATAAAAGTAAAGAAGTCGACTCAGGTCTTCCACTTCCCTGGATCCCGGAGTACAAAGGAGTTGACGGCCCGCGAGACCAAAGGCATCCGAGAGGATCACCTTTCACGTACAGAAGGCCCCACGGACCGAGCACCGAAGCCGAGCACCCACGCGACGTCGACCCGTCGATTACGGGCCAGCCGCACCAGGCGACGGGCAATGAACCCGGCCTGATGGGCATGCATCGAGGACGCTTGGTAACTGGGCGGACGTGCCAGCGGCGGTACCGGATCCGGTACCGCCGCAACCCGTTACGGAAGCCGTGCACACTTCGCAGCGCACCTCCGCGGCACTCAGCCGACTGCACGAGGGCCGCGGAGCCGGCCTAGGCGGCGCCGCGCTGCAGCGCCTCGCACACCGCCGTGGACTCCCTGACTCCCAGCCCCACCGAGCGCCCACAGTGGGTGATCCATGCGGCCATGCCCTCCGGCGTTCCCGACAGATAACCCTCGAACGCGGCCACGTACGCCGCACGCCCCTGCTCCGCGTGCCCCACTTCAGCAGGACAGATCGACTTGGGATCGAGTCCACTGGCGATCAGCACGATCCGCTCCGCGGTCCGGGCGACCAGGCCGTTGTGCGAACCGAAGGGGCGCAACGCCAGCAGTTCACCGTGCACCACCGAGGACGTCACCAGCGCAGGCGCCGAACCACCGGCGATGATCAGCTGCGACAACCCCTCAAGACGCCCGGACACCTCGCCCGCGCCCGGGACAGGCGTCTCGATCAATGGCTCATCGACCGGCTCACCGGGCAGCCGCGGCCTGCCGACCGTGTCGTCGGGAAGCGCACCGCCTGCCGCCACCAGATGCAGCCGGGCCAGGACACGAAGCGGTGACTGCCGCCAGATGGAGAGCAGTTGCCCCGCCTCAGCCGTGAGCCTCAAGGCGGCGCCGATGACGCGCGACTCGCCGTCACCACTGAAGTCCGTACGCCGGCGCACCTCCTCGAGATTCCAGTCGGCACCTGAGAGCGCCGCCGAACCACGGGCCCCCCGCAGCGCCGCCTCCGCGGTGACCTCGTTACTGCGGCGGCGCATGACCCGGTGCCCGTAGACCCGGTCCACGGCCTTGCGTACGGAGTCCACCGCATCGGCGACCCCCGGCAGGTCACCCAGGGCGGCTAGCGGGTCCGAGGAAGTCGTACTCATAAGTAGGGAGGCTACGCGCCCATGGCACGGATCCCGCCCGGAAGTGGCTTTCTTCACGAAGCGCGACAGCACTGTGCGATTGCACCGCTACCCTAGGTGAACATGAAGATCGCTTTCGTGGGGAAGGGCGGCAGCGGCAAGACCACGCTGTCCTCGCTCTTCATCCGCCACCTCGCTGCCAATGAAGCCCATGTCGTCGCGGTGGACGCCGACATCAACCAGCATCTCGGGGCCGCCCTCGGCCTGGACGACAACGAAGCCGCCGCTCTGCCCGCCATGGGCGCCCAGCTGCCTCTCATCAAGGACTACCTCCGCGGCACCAACCCCCGCATCTCCTCCGCAGCAACAATGATCAAGACCACGCCGCCCGGAGAAGGGTCCCGGCTCCTGCGTGTCCGCGAGGAGAATCCGGTCTACGACGCCTGCGCCCGCACGATCCGTCTCGACGACGGGGAGATCCGCCTGATGGCCACAGGCCCGTTCACCGAGTCCGATCTCGGTGTCGCCTGCTACCACTCCAAGGTCGGAGCGGTCGAGCTCTGCCTCAACCACCTGGTCGACGGCCCGGACGAGTACGTGGTGGTCGACATGACCGCAGGGTCGGACTCCTTCGCATCAGGCTTGTTCACCCGTTTCGACATGACGTTCCTGGTCGCTGAACCAACGCGGAAGGGCGTGTCGGTCTACCGGCAGTACAAGGAGTACGCCCGGGACTTCGGTGTCGCACTGAAAGTGGTGGGCAACAAGGTGCAGGGCGAGGACGACCTCGCCTTCCTCCGCGCCGAGGTCGGCGACGACCTGCTCGTCGGTGTCGGTCAGTCCGACTGGGTCCGGACGATGGAGAAGGGTCGGCCGGCCCGGTTCGAGCTGCTGGAGGCAGACAACCGAATGGCCCTGCAGGCCCTGCAGAACGCCGCAGAGGACTCCTACGAACTGCGTGACTGGGAACGCTACACGCGTCAGATGGTGCACTTCCATCTGAAGAACGCGGAGAGCTGGGGCAACGAGAAGACGGGCGCCGACCTGGCCGCCCAGGTCGACCCCGCCTTCGTCCTGCATGAGCACTGCGCGGAGACCGGTGCCCGCCAGCCGGCCTGAACCGGATGGAACGGCGCCAGGAGATGATTCCTAGTCCACGCTCCCGCCGGATCCCTTGCCTGCCGGCTGATCCGCCGGCCTGGCAGGCACAGGGCTGATCGCGGCCTTACCTGGAGTCCTGCCTGCGAGGAAGGCGGTCCAGCCCGGCTCGGGTGCCTGGCCCACCTTCAGCGTCCTGAGTCGGGCGAGCGTGGCCTGATCCTGCACATCCAGCCAATCGGCGAGCTGGCGGAAGGAAACGCATCGCACCTCCTGCCGGGTGCACACCGCCTCGATCGTCTCCTCGACCGCACGCATGTAGGCGCCACCGTTCCACGACTCGAAGTGGTTGCCGATGATCAGCGGGGCGCGGTTCCCGTTGTAGGCGCGGTCGAAAGCCTGCAGAAGTCCGTCCCGCATCTGATTGCCCCAGTACTGATGCTTGTCCGGGTCGCCCTGCGTGGTACCGGACTGGTTGAACATGAAGTTGTAGTCCATCGCTAGTGTCTCGAACGTGCGTCCCGGTACCGGGACGAGTTGCAGGGGGAGGTCCCAGAGCCCGTCCTTCTTCGCAGGCCAGACCTGATTACCGATACCGCTGGAGTCATAGCGGAACCCCATGGTCCGCGCGGCTGCGACCATGTTCTTCCGCCCCTCCAGGCACGGAGTGCGAGCGCCGATCAGTTCCTTGTCGTAATCGAAGGGGAGCGGCGCCTCCTCCCTGAGGTCCGGGGCATTGGTCTTCCAGCTCTTCACGAACGACTTCGCCTGGTTGATCTCGCTCTTCCACTCCTCGACCGACCAGGTGCCGACGCCTCCGTCCGGCCCGCAGAAGTGTCCGTTGAAGTGGGTACCGATCTCGTTGCCGTCCAGCCACGCGGCACGCAGCTCCGCCAGCGTGCGGCGAATTCCTTCGGTGTCGTTGAACCCGATGTCGGAGCGGCCCGCCGAATGCCGAGGAGGTGCGTAGCGCTTCTTCCTCTCCTCCGGCAAGAGGTACACGCCGCTGAGGAAATACGTCATCCTCGCGTCGTGCTTCTTGGCGACCGCGCGGAAATGCGAGAACAGTTTCTGGCTGTCCTCACCAGCACCGTCCCAGGAGAACACCACGAACTGCGGGGGCTTCTGGCCGGGTCTGAGGCGTTTGGCCGGAGGAAGCTTCGGCTGGACTCCCGTGAAGGCAGTGGAACCGTCACCGATGAGGTTGACCGCACCTCTGGGCGCCGCCGCCGGAGAGTTCTCCTCCGCCTCAGGGGCCGCCTTCTTCCCTGCTCCGGGCGCGGGACCAGCGGCCTCCTCACCAGGGTCCGAGCACCCGGCCAGACCGGCGATCAGCGCCGTGACCACGACACCCAGGGCGATCCGCTTCGTGGCGGTCATCATCCGTCCACCCTCTTCCTTGCAGGATTTCGTGCGTTGAAGTGCTGACACGGCGCGGTCAACCTCACACGCAGCTCTGCAAGAACCAGTACGACAAGCCGGTTGAAAAGCTGCTTATTCACTTGAAAGAGTGACTGTCTGGTCCATTCACTCGAAAACATGGACACCGTTCTTTACTCTCCATTACGATTCGTTTACGGAGAGTTGAGAAATCCCGCCGTTACACCCCACCGCTGCACGCCGTGACCCACGGCCGCCGTCAGTCGAACACCGCGACCGCGCTGCCCCGGAGGAGACGGGAACATGTCTGCCTGCGTCCCTGCCCGCAACGACCATTCATCCCGCAGTCCGAGCCCTTCCCGCGCCTTGGAATTCAAGCGCCCACACAGCCCGCCACCCCCGCCCCACGGCGGACGCTTCCGCGTCTCGGGCAAGGACCTGTCCGCATCGATCACTGTCTTCCTGATCGCCGTTCCCATGTCGCTCGGTCTCGCCGTCGCCATGGACGCCCCCCTGGCCGCCGGCCTGGTCTCGGCGGCGATCGGAGGCATCGTCGCCGGGCTACTGGGGGGCACACCCCTCCAGGTCAGCGGCCCATCCGCCGGACTGACCGTAGTCACCGCCGAATTGATCCAGATCTACGGCTGGCGTACCACGTGTGCGATCACCGTCGGTGCGGGGCTCCTGCAGATTTTGCTGGGTTCCCTGAGAGCAGCCCGCAGCGCCCTTGCCGTCAGCCCGGCCATCGTGCACGGCACACTCGCGGGTATCGGTGTGGCCATCGCTCTCGCCCAGCTGCACATCGTGCTCGGTGGGGCACCGCAGAGCACAGCCCTCGACAACGCCCTGTCACTTCCCTCCCACATGGCGCAGGCCGATCCGGCCGCACCTTTCGTCGGGGCCCTGACGATCATGCTTCTCGTCGTGTGGCCACGCATGCCCGGACGGATCGGTGTGACGCTGGGCAGAATTCCCGCCGCACTCTCCGCAGTGGTGATCGCGACGGCCGTGGCCACCGTGGCAACTCCAGGGATCGCGCGGGTGGACCTTCCGTCATGGCACTCGCATGCACTACCTGAGCTGCCGCAGGGCCCGGTAGCCGCACTGGCGACGGCGGTGTTCACAGTCATGCTCGTGGCCAGCCTCGAATCCCTGCTTGCCGCGGTTTCCGTGGACAAACTGGCCGCGGACCGGTCAACAGCCACGCCCAAGGACGGGTCGGCACCGCCCGCGCCTGTCAAACGATCGGATCTGGACCGGGAGTTGCGCGCCCAGGGCGCAGCCAATGCGGTGGCAGGGCTGGCCGGAGGACTTCCCGTGTCGGGCGGGGCCGTGCGCAGCTCCGCGAATGTACGGGCCGGCGCGGAGAGCCGCGCGTCCACCGTGCTGCACGGGGTCTGGGTCCTGCTGGCAGCCCTGCTGCTGGTCACAGCTCTCGAGCAGATCCCCCTGGCGGCGCTCGCCGCCCTGGTGATGGTGGTCGGCATCCAGATGGTCAATTTCGCCCACATCCGCAAGGTCCACAGACACCGGGAGTTCCTGGTGTACGGCGCGACGATCAGCGGCGTGCTCCTCGCGGGGGTACTCGAGGGGGTGGGGATCGGCATCGTCGTGGCGGTGGCCGTCGCACTTCACCGGCTGGCACACACGCGGATCACCGTGACGGAGCAGGACGGCCGTTATGCGGTGACTGCACGCGGCCAGCTGACCTTCCTGGCCGTGCCCCGTCTCAGCCGTTTGCTCGAAAAGCTCCCGCAAGGGGTGGACGCCGTCGTGGAGCTGGACGGTTCATTCATGGATCACGCGGCGTACGAGACCATCCAGGACTGGTACACGGCGCAGACTGCGCTGGGGGGACGGATCGAGTTCACCGGGCGTTCCGGGGGCCGGATCGCCGAGCCCGCATCGGCCGCCCATTCCTGTTGCCGCCCTTGGACGCCGTGGCGCAACCATCACTGCCACGATCGCCCGGACGACACCTCACAACCCACCCCCCTCCCCGCCTCGCACCTCGCCTCGAAGGCTGCCGCTGCCCCAGGAAGCACCTCGGGTCACCGGCACGGCGGCCACCGACTGCTCAACGGCCTCAGTTCGTTCCAACGCACCACTGCCCCACTGGTCCGTGAGGAGTTGGCACGGCTGGCTGCCGAGGGCCAGCGGCCTTCGCAGCTGTTCCTCACCTGTGCCGACTCCCGCCTGGTCACCAGCATGATCACCGCAAGCGGCCCGGGCGACCTCTTCACCGTGCGGAACGTCGGCAATCTGGTGCCGCCGCCGGGGGCCGGAGGTACGACGAGCAACGACGATTCTGTGGCTGCCGCCATCGAGTACGCGGTGGACGTGCTGGAAGTCGAATCCATCACCATCTGCGGCCACTCCGGATGTGGAGCGATGCAGGCCCTGCTGGGCGCCACGCCCGAGACACCCCGGACGCCCCTGTGGCGCTGGTTGCGGCACGGGCTGCCGAGCTTGGAGCGTATGCGTTCCCGCCACCACTCCTGGGCGCGTATCGCCGGCCGGCTGCCCACCGATGCGGTGGAGCAGCTCTGCCTTACCAATGTGGTGCAGCAGTTGGAGCATCTACGGGCTCACGATTCGGTGGCCCGCCGACTGGCAGCAGGCACCCTGCAACTGCACGGCATGTACTTCCATGTCGGTGAGGCTCAGGCCTACCTGCTGACCGAGGACGCCAGTTCCGGAACCGGACCCGACGAGGTCTTCGTGCGGGTTGCCCCCGGTGCGGTATGGGGCGCGGAGCCCGGCACCGAAGCACTGCACATGACTCCCGGCGCCACGGTCGACGCCTGAACCGCTCGCGCACTCGGTCCGTGACATCTTGTGGCCCCGCTTTCGCATCGCACAACGCTGCTTGCGGAAGCGGGACATGTGACTCCCTACACGGGGCACAGGTCTAAACCAATTCCCGGCAAACACTTGTCACCTGGCCTGCGGCCTGATGAGCTGTCTCCGGGACACAACGGACACCCTGGGAATGGGAGATGTCGTGAGCAACGAAAGTCTGGCCAATCTGCCCGAGGAGGAGACCGCAGCATGAGCGAACCTTCCTCCCTCTCCAATCTGCTCAAGGAGGAGCGGCGGTTCGCACCGCCTGCCGATCTGGCTGCGAACGCCAACGTGACGGCGGAGGCGTACGCGCAGGCCGAGGCGGACAGGCTGGGCTTCTGGGCCGAGCAGGCCCGCCGCCTGACCTGGGCCACGGAGCCGGCCGAGACACTCGACTGGAGCAACCCGCCCTTCGCGAAGTGGTTCGCGGACGGCAAGCTCAACGTCGCGTACAACTGCGTGGACCGCCACGTCGAGGCGGGCAACGGTGACCGGGTCGCGATCCATTTCGAGGGTGAACCCGGCGACAGCCGCGCGATCACCTACGCGGAGCTGAAGGACGAGGTCTCCCGCGCGGCCAACGCCCTCACCGAACTCGGTGTCGGCAAGGGGGACCGGGTCGCCGTCTACCTGCCGATGATCCCGGAGGCCGCCGTCGCGATGCTGGCCTGCGCCCGCATCGGCGCAGCGCATTCGGTGGTCTTCGGCGGGTTCTCCGCGGATGCCATCGCCGCCCGTATCCAGGACGCCGACGCCAAGGTCGTGATCACCGCCGACGGCGGCTACCGCCGGGGCAAGCCCTCGGCGCTCAAGCCCGCGGTGGATGACGCCGTCTCCCGCATCGACAACGTCGAGCACGTCCTGGTGGTCCGGCGCACCGGGCAGGACACCGCGTGGACCGAGGGCCGGGACGTCTGGTGGCACGAGATCACCAGCAGGCAGTCCGCCGAGCACACGCCCGAGGCCTTCGACGCCGAGCAGCCGCTCTTCATCCTCTACACCTCGGGGACCACGGGCAAGCCGAAGGGCATCCTGCACACCTCCGGGGGTTACCTGACCCAGACGGCGTACACCCATCACGCGGTCTTCGACCTCAAGCCCGAGTCGGACGTGTACTGGTGCACCGCCGACATCGGCTGGGTGACCGGGCACTCGTACATCGTCTACGGCCCGTTGGCCAACGGCGCGACCCAGGTCATGTACGAGGGCACGCCCGACACCCCCCACCAGGGACGCTTCTGGGAGATCGTCCAGAAGTACGGCGTCACGATCCTCTACACCGCGCCGACAGCGATCCGTACGTTCATGAAGTGGGGGGACGACATCCCCGCCAAGTTCGATCTGTCGTCGCTGCGCGTGCTCGGTTCGGTCGGTGAGCCGATCAACCCCGAGGCATGGATCTGGTACCGCAAGCACATCGGCGCCGACACGTGTCCGATCGTGGACACCTGGTGGCAGACCGAGACCGGCGCCATGATGATCTCGCCGCTTCCCGGAGTCACCGCGACCAAGCCCGGTTCGGCCCAGCGGGCCCTGCCTGGCATCTCCGCCACGGTCGTCGACGACGAGGCCCGGGAAGTGCCGAACGGCGGGGGCGGCTACCTCGTCCTGACCGAGCCGTGGCCGTCGATGCTCCGCACCATCTGGGGCGACGACCAGCGCTTCCTCGACACCTACTGGTCACGCTTCGAGAACAAGTACTTCGCCGGTGACGGTGCCAAGAAGGACGAGGACGGCGACGTCTGGCTGCTCGGCCGGGTCGACGACGTCATGCTCGTGTCCGGGCACAACATCTCGACCACCGAGGTCGAGTCGGCTCTCGTCTCGCACCCCTCGGTCGCCGAAGCAGCCGTGGTCGGCGCCAACGACGAGACGACCGGTCAGGCCATCGTCGCCTTCGTGATCCTGCGGGGCACGGCCACCGCCTCCGAGGAACTGGTCACCGAGCTGCGTAGTCACGTCGGCACCACGCTCGGACCGATCGCCAAGCCCAAGCGGGTCCTGCCGGTCGCCGAACTCCCCAAGACCCGCTCCGGCAAGATCATGCGCCGCCTGCTGCGCGACGTCGCCGAGAACCGCGAGCTGGGCGATGTCACCACACTCACGGACTCCTCCGTGATGGCTCTCATCCAGACCCAGCTGCCCTCCGCTCCCTCCGAGGGCTGAGAGGAGAACCGTGGAGGGCTGAGACGGGCTGCGGGTGGCCCGGCAGAGGCCATTCCTGACGCCGTCCGCTTCGGGGGCACCCGGTAACAATCCGGGTGCCCCTCAGGCAACCGACGGACAGCGCGGATGACGGACGGTACCCACCTCACACCGCCGGGTGGCGCACCCCGCGTCCGGACACCTTTTCGTTGCCCCAGGTAGAGTGGTGATTTCGTCGGGGAAGCACGTCGGGACGATCGCGTGCATGCCGAAGGGCGTGAGCACGAGTACCCGATGACAAACAACCGCACAGAAGAACTCCACAGGGGCGCCGGGAAGTCTGGTCGGCATGTGTATCCGCCATGCCACCACTGCCGTAACCCGACCCGGAGGTCTCCCTCATGACCCCGCCTGCCCCCCCTTCCGGCCGTCGCACTCTGTTCGGACGGCTTTCCCTCCCTGAGCGCAACTACGTCGCCGAGGCCCTGCGTACCGAGACCGTCGGCGGGGTCATCCTGCTGGTCGCGGCCGTTGCCGCGCTGATCTGGGCGAACACCTTCGGCGCCTCCTACGCGTCCGTCAGCGGTTTCCACTTCGGCCCCGAAGTTCTGGGACTGGATCTCTCGGTGTCCCACTGGGCGGCAGACGGACTGCTCGCCGTCTTCTTCTTCGTCGCGGGAGTCGAACTCAAGCGTGAGCTGGTCGCGGGCGAGCTCCGTGACCCCCGGGCCGCAGCTCTGCCCGTCGCCGCAGCGCTCTGCGGCATGGCCGTGCCCGCAATCGTCTACACGCTGACCGCTGTGCTGGGTGGAGGGTCCCTCACCGGCTGGGCCGTCCCCACCGCCACCGACATCGCGTTCGCGCTCGCCGTCCTCGCAGTCATCGGCACCTCGCTGCCGGCGGCTCTACGCGCCTTCCTGCTGACGCTCGCGGTCGTCGACGACCTCTTCGCCATCCTCATCATCGCCGTCTTCTTCACCGAGAACATCGACTTCCTGGCGCTCGGCAGTGCTTTCGCCGGTCTGGCCGTGTTCTATGTGCTGCTGCGCACCGGAGTGCGGGGGTGGTACATCTATCTGCCGCTCGCCCTGGTCATCTGGGGACTGATGTACAACAGCGGCGTCCACGCGACGATCGCCGGTGTCGCCATGGGTCTCATGCTGCGTTGCACCAGGCGCGAAGGAGAGACACGTTCCCCGGGCGAACACATCGAGCACTTGGTGCGGCCCCTGTCGGCCGGCGTCGCGGTTCCGCTGTTCGCCCTCTTCTCGGCCGGTGTCACCCTGAAGGGCGATGCCCTGGCCGGCGTCTTCACCAGGCCTGAAACGCTCGGGGTGGTCCTCGGCCTGGTCGTCGGCAAGACCGTCGGTATCTTCGGCGGCACCTGGCTCGTCACCCGCTTCACCAAGGCCGAACTGAACAAGGACCTGGCCTGGGCAGATGTCTTCGCCGTGGCCACGCTGGCCGGCATCGGCTTCACCGTTTCGCTGCTCATCGGGGAACTCGCGTTCACGGGCGACGAGGCCATGATCAATGACGTGAAGGCGGCGGTCCTCCTCGGCTCTCTCATTGCCGCCGTACTCTCCGGTGTACTGCTCAAACTTCGGGTACGCAGATACAGGACGCTGTACGAGGCCGAGGAACTCGACGCGGACCGATCAGGGGTGCCCGACGTGTACGAGCAGGATGACCCCGAGTACCACCTGCGCATGGTCGCGCTCCACGAGAGGAAGGCTGCCGAGCACCGACGCCTTGCCGAACGGGCGGGGGCAGCGAGCAGCAAGCCGGACAGTCCGGCATGATCTGACATCGGATGTACGGAAGAGGAGAGGGAGTCAGGGATGAGCGACCCCGGCAATTACGCGGGCAGCACCGACCGCAGTCTCGGACAGCTGGTCGCTTCGGCGACCGCTGAGATGTCCGCGCTGGTGCACGACGAGATCGCCCTGGCCAAGGCCGAGGTACGGCAGGACGTCAAGCGTGGCGTGATCGGCAGCGTGGCGTTCATCGTCACGGGTGTACTGATCCTGTTCGCGATTCCCGTGCTGAGCTTCGCCGCGGCCTACGGGATCCACAACCTGGGGCTCGGTCTGGCCTGGTCGTTCCTGATCGTCGGCGGTGCCTTCATCCTGCTGGGAATCCTGATCGCTCTCTTCGGGCTCGCCAAGTTCAAGAAGGTCAAGCCGCCGGAGAAGTCCATCGCCTCGGCCAAGCAGACCGCCGCGGTCCTGCAGGGAGTCAAGCCGCACCCTCGCCCCACCGTCGGCACGCGCTCGATCGAGCAGGCACAGGGCAGCACGCTCGCGGACAAGGCCATCGAGAACCGGCCGGTCCAGGACAAGGCGCTCTCTGTGACACGCTCGTCCACATGACCGACCCCGATTTCACATCCCGTCCGGCGGAGCCGCCGGGACCGGCTGCCGGTTCCGGCAGCCCTGTCCGCCTCGACGGGCCGTGGACCCACCGTGACGTGGCGGCCAACGGCGCACGCTTCCATATCGCCGAGCTCGGCGACGGGCCGCTGGTGCTGTTGCTGCACGGTTTCCCGCAGTTCTGGTGGACCTGGCGTCATCAGCTGACCGCCCTGGCCGACGCCGGATATCGCGCGGTCGCGATGGATCTGCGCGGGGTCGGCGGCAGTGACCGCACACCCCGGGGTTATGACCCCGCGAACCTGGCGCTCGACGTGACCGGCGTGATCCGCTCGCTCGGCGAGCCGGACGCGGCCCTCGTGGGGCATGACATGGGCGGCTACCTCGCCTGGACGGCGGCCGTGATGCGGCCGAAGCTGGTCCGCCGGCTCGTGGTCTCCTCGATGCCGCATCCGCGCCGCTGGCGCTCCTCGATGCTCTCCGACCTCGCGCAGTCCCGGGCCGGCTCCCACATCTGGGGTTTCCAGCGGCCATGGGTTCCGGAGCGTCAGCTCGTGGCGGACGACGCGGCCCTGGTGGCACGGCTGATCCGTGACTGGTCGGGTCCGGGCACCCCTGACTTCCCCGACGAGGAGACGGTGGACGTCTACCGGCGCGCGATGTGCATCCCGTCGACGGCGCACTGCTCGATCGAGCCGTACCGCTGGATGGTGCGTTCCCTGGCGCGTCCCGACGGCGTCCAGTTCAACCGGCGGATGAAGCGCCCGGTCCGTGTACCGACGCTGCATCTTCACGGCTCACTCGACCCGGCGATCCGGACCCGTAGTTCCGCGGGGTCCGGTCAGTACGTCGAGGCACCGTACCGGTGGCGACTTTTCGACGGTCTGGGCCACTTCCCTCACGAGGAGGATCCCGTCGGCTTCTCGACCGAACTCATCAACTGGCTCAAGGACCCTGAGCCCGACCGGTAGCCGACGGGTACAGGTGTCCGACGAACAGCCAATTGCCTGCCGCATAGGCCAATTGGCTGACTCGCACACGATTACCGGCCTCGGGTCACGGGCACACGTCGAGGTATGGGCTGGACGCGCGACTTCAATGACGCAGCACGCAACCGCCGCTCGACCGCTCCTGCTGGTCCGAGCATTCATGAGGGGGGCGGCTCCCGGAGCCGGGTGCACGAGGTGAGTGATTTTCATGATCTCCGGCTGGGTATTCCGCGCATTCTCCACCGCCGGGCCCGTTGGGTCTCGGCGCGCCTGCGCCATCCCCGCGGATGACGCGGGAGGCTTCAAACGGCAGGCCACGCACAGGCCCTCGGGTCAGTTGAGGCCCAGGGACCCGTACGTGGCATCCGTACCGCTGTAGCCGCTGGTACGGGACTCCTCAAGGTCTCCTCGCCCGAGCCGTACCGTTGCCTCGGTTCCTCAGCGCTCGGAGCCACCGAGCCCGGGCCGACGCCACCGGCCCGGAGCCCGAGCCGGACGCAGGGTCTCGGGACAGGGCCTCAGAGCGCGCATCCCTGGCTGTCGACCTCTTGGACCGCGGACCTGCCGAGCTCGATGTCCTCGCGGATCTCGTCTGCCGTCAGCGCGTAACCCGTGTCCGGATCGTCGAGCGACTTGGCGAACACCACCCCGTAGACCTTGCCGTCCGGAGTGAGCAGCGGCCCGCCGGAGTTGCCCTGGCGGACGGTCGCGAAGAGCGAGTACACGTCGCGCCGCACGGTGTCCCGGTGGTAGATGTCCGGGCCGTTGGCGTCGATACGGCCCCGGATACGGGCGGATCGTACGTCGTAGGCGCCGTTCTCCGGGAAGCCCGCGACGATGGCGCTGTCACCGCTTCCCGCGTCGGTGCCGGTGAATCGCAGCGGCTCGGCGTCCAAGTCCGGGACGTCCAGTACGGCGATGTCCCGCTGCCAGTCGTAGAGCACGACCTTGGCGTCGTACAGCCTGCCCTCGCCGCCGATCTGGACGGTCGGCTCGTCGACTCCGCCGACGACGTGGGCGTTGGTCATCACGCGGCGGTCGGAGAAGACGAAACCGGTCCCTTCGAGGACCTTCCCGCAGCCCGGTGCCATGCCGACGACCTTGACGATGGATTTCTTGGCACGGGCGGCGACGGGGCTTCCGACCAGCGCCGGGTCCGGAGGGGCGACCTCGGTGATGGGTTCGTTGGCGAAGGGGCTGAAGACCTGCGGGAAGCCGTTCTGCGCGAGGACGGAGGAGAAGTCCGTGAACCAGTTGGCGGCCTGATCGGGCATCACCCGGGACACCCCGAGCAGGACCGAGGAATTACGGACCTCCTTGCCCAGCGTCGGCAGTGACGTACCGGCAAGTGCGGAGCCGATCAGCCAGGCCACCAGGAGCATGGCCACCACGTTGACGAGGGAGCCGCCCGTGGCGTCCAGGGCACGCGCCGGCGACCACGTGATGTAGCGGCGGAGTCCGTTGCCGAGGTGGGTGGTGAACGCCTGGCCCACGGAGGCGCACACGATCACGATCACGACCGCGACCACGGCGGCGGTGGAGGAGACCTCCGATCCGTCGGTCACCCGGTCCCAGATGACCGGCAGCAGGTAGACGGCTACGAGACCGCCGCCCAAAAAGCCGATCACGGACAGGATGCCGACGACGAAACCCTGGCGGTAGCCGATGACCGCGAACCACACGGCGCCGACGAGCAGCAGGATGTCCAGCACGTTCACCGTCTATAGCCTCGCAGATTCGTCACCTGGCCCGTCCGGTTCGACGGGGTCCGGGCCAGGCCCGGAACAGCGCAGCACGGGAGTCAGCCTGTCATGCGCGCCGGTCGAGCGGCACCTGCCTGGTCCTGTCCCAGGGGCGTTCCCACCCCGCGTGGTGCACAATCCTGTCGATCACACCGGCCGTGAAGCCCCAGACCAGTGCGGATTCCACCAGGAATGCGGGACCTCGGTGACCGCTCGGGTGGACGACTGTCACGCGGTTGGCCGGATCCGTGAGATCCGCCACCGGAGCGGTGAAGACCCGCGCGGTCTCGGCCGGATCGACGACCCCCACCGGGCTGGGCGTCCGCCACCAGCCGAGGACGGGAGTGACGACGAAGCCGCTCACCGGGATGTAGAGCCGGGGCAGCACACCGAAGAGCTGGACACCGCTCGGATCGAGCCCGGTCTCCTCCTCGGCCTCCCGCAGCGCGGCCCTGAGTGGCCCTGTGGTCGCGTGGTCACCGTCCTCGGGATCGAGGGAGCCTCCGGGGAAGGACGGCTGGCCGGCGTGGGAGCGCAGCGAGCCGGAACGCTCCATCAGAAGCAGCTCCGGTCCGCGCTCGCCCTCGCCGAAGAGGATCAGGACCGCGGACTGGCGCCCGGCGCCGCTCTCCGGTGGCAGGAAACGGCTGAGCTGTCGGGCCTGAACCGTCCGCGCCGCCCTGGCCACGGGTTCGAGCCAGCCGGGCAGGCCGTCCGAGGAGACGGTGAGCGCGCTGCCACGGGACGCGTCCCTCTCCGTGGCGGCCGCGTCGGCCGCGGCCCGTGTGCTTTGTGCGTGTGTCATGGGCACCCCCGTCTTTCCAACGCCTGTCGTCGGCCATTTCGTTCCGTCCGGACCCACCCGGCGGGACGGCTGCTCACCCGCCTCCCAGTGGCGGTGCGGGGCTGCCCGGGTAGTCCGGGGGCGGGCTGAGGCGCTGGCCCGGATAGCCGCCCATCTCGTACTTCAGGAGCTTCTTCGCCTTCTCTGGATCCGTCTCGCCCTCCCCGTAGGCGGGACAGAGGGAAGCGATCGGACAGGCACCGCACGCGGGCTTGCGGGAGTGGCAGATGCGGCGGCCGTGGAAGACCACACGGTGCGAGAGCATCGTCCACTCACTCTTCGGGAAGATCTCGGCGATCTCCGCCTCGACTTTCTCCGGGTCCTCCTGCCCGGTCAATTTCCATCGGCGGACCAGGCGGCCGAAGTGGGTGTCCACCGTGATGCCCGGCACTCCGAACGCGTTGCCGAGGACGACGTTGGCCGTCTTGCGCCCGACTCCGGGCAGCTTGACGAGATCTTCCAGACGGCCGGGGACCTCCCCGCCGAAGTCGTCCCTCAAGGCGGCCGACAGTCCCATGAGGGACCGCGCCTTGGCCCGGAAGAAGCCGGTGGGACGGATGATCTCCTCAAGCTTCTCGGGGACGGCGGCGGCCATGTCCTCCGGCGTCGGATAGGCCGCGAAGAGCGCAGGGGTGGTCTGGTTGACCCTCAGATCGGTGGTCTGGGCGGAGAGGACCGTGGCCACCAGGAGTTCGAAGGAATTACGGAAATCCAGCTCGGGATGGGCGTACGGATAGACCTCGGCGAGCTCACGGTTGATCCGGCGGGCACGGCGGACCATCGCGAGACGCGTCTCGGATTTCATGGGCTTGCCCGACGCCGCACCCGTCGAGTCTTTTGCGGCATTCTTCTTACTTCGCCCACCTTGTTCGCCCACAGCGGAATTCCTGTCTCCCGACACCCCATCAGCCCCCTTGGCCTGCACTCCCACCGACGTTCCGGACACCCGTCCAGCCTAGAGCCGGGGGCTGACATCTGCCCCGGTCACCGCACCTCCACGCCCGATCGGCCCCCTGCCGTAGGGTCCGGCACGCCCGTGCGTCAAACTGGTTTGTGATCGATCGCACTGTTTTACCGTCCGGCATCATGGAAACCACGCTTCCCTGAACAGGCCGACAAGGAGAGAACTCGTGGACGACGTTCTGCGGCGCGCCCCGCTTTTCGCGGCGCTCGATGACGAGCAGGCCGCGGAGCTCCGCGCCTCGATGAGTGAAGTGACCCTCGCACGCGGTGACGCGCTGTTCCACGAGGGCGACCCGGGCGACCGCCTCTATGTGGTCACCGAGGGCAAGGTGAAGCTCCACCGCACCTCTCCCGACGGGCGGGAGAACATGCTGGCCGTCCTCGGCCCCGGCGAGCTGATCGGCGAGCTTTCGCTCTTCGACCCGGGCCCGCGCACCGCGACCGCGACCGCGCTCACCGAGGTCAAGCTCCTCGGTCTCGGTCACGGAGACCTTCAGCCCTGGCTGAACGCCCGTCCCGAGGTGGCCACCGCGCTGCTGCGCGCCGTCGCCCGCCGCCTGCGCAAGACCAACGACCAGATGTCGGACCTCGTCTTCTCCGATGTGCCTGGACGCGTCGCCCGTGCCCTCCTCGACCTGTCGCGCCGCTTCGGCGTGCAGTCGGAGGAGGGCATCCACGTCGTGCACGACCTCACGCAGGAAGAGCTGGCCCAGCTGGTCGGCGCCTCCCGCGAGACGGTCAACAAGGCACTCGCGGACTTCGCGGGCCGAGGCTGGCTGCGCCTGGAGGCACGCGCCGTGATCCTCCTGGACGTGGAGCGACTGGCGAAGCGTTCCCGCTGACGCCGTTCCTCGCACGCTCACCGGAAGGGCCCCACCCGGCGGTGGGGCCCTTCCGCGTACGCGGGGCGGCGTCGCGGCCGCCCCTCAGATCAGGCCGTGCTCGGTCAGGTACTCCATCTGGGCCCGCACCGACAGCTCCGCCGCCGGCCACAGGGAACGGTCCACGTCCGCGTACACGGCCGCCACGACCTCGGCAGGCGTCCGGTGTCCGGCCTCCACGGCGGTCTCGACCTGGGCCAGGCGGTGCGCGCGGTGGGCCAGGTAGAACTCGACGGCGCCCTGCGCGTCCTCCAGCACCGGCCCGTGCCCCGGGAGAACCGTGTGCACTCCGTCGTCGACCGTCAGCGAACGCAGACGGCGCAAGGTGTCCAGATAGTCACCGAGCCGGCCGTCCGGATGGGCGACGACGGTGGTGCCGCGTCCCAGGACGGTGTCACCCGTCAGCACGGCCCCGTCTGCGGGCAGATGGAAGGACAGGGAGTCCGCCGTGTGTCCCGGGGTGGGGACGACCCGGAGTTCAAGACCTCCTGTGGTGATCACGTCCCCTGCCGCGAGTCCTTCGTCGCCCAGGCGCAGCGCCGCGTCCAGGGCGCGCACCTTCGTGCACGTGAGCTCGGCGAACCGGGTGGCTCCCTCCGCGTGATCGGGGTGCCCGTGCGTGAGCAGGGTGAGGCCGACGCGTCTGCCCGCCCTCTCCGCGGTCTCGACGACGGCCCGCAGATGCGCGTCGTCGAGCGGCCCGGGGTCGATCACGACCGCGAGGTCGGAGTCCGGTTCCGCGACGATCCAGGTGTTCGTGCCGTCCAGGGTCATCGCCGAGGCGTTGGGGGCCAGGACGTTGACCGTACGGGTGGTGGCGGGCCCGGAGAGGACCCCGCCGCGGGGCTGCCCGGGCAGAGCGGCCGCGTCGCTCATGAGGACGCCCCGTCCGCACCCTCGCCCGCGGGAACAGCTGCGGACCGCTCGGACGCGGGGACGTGTGTGGTGAACTCATCGTGTCCCGGCCAGCTCAACACCAGTTCCTCGCCCTCCATGCGGGCTTTTGCCAGCACGGGGCCGAGGTCCTGGTGATCCGCCGCCTTCAGCACCTCCGCAGCCGTCCTGTACGGCTTCAGTGCCCGCAGGGTGGCCACAGTGGGCGGCATCATCAGCAGATCGCCCCTGTCGTAGCCGTCGATCGCGTCGCCGGGCCGGATCCACACCGTCCGGTCGGCTTCCGTGGAGGCGTTCCGGGTGCGCTGGCCCTCGGGGAGCGCCGCCACGAAGAACCAGGTGTCGTAGCGCCGCGGTTCGAAGGCCGGAGTGATCCAGCGCGCCCACGCGCCCAGCAGGTCGGAACGCAGCACCAGACCCCGGCGGCCCAGGAAACCGGCGAACGACAGCTCGCGGGCGACGAGGGCCTCCCGGTCGGCCTCCCAGCCGGCGCCCGTGGTGTCGCTCACGACGGTGTCGGCGGTCGGCCCGGCCAGCAGGACACCCGCCTCCTCGAACGTCTCACGGACCGCGGCGCACACGAGGGCCTGTGCCTCGGCGGCCGTGCCGACGCCCAGACGGCCGGCCCAGGTGTCCAGGGAGGGCCCGGCCCAGCCCACGAGGTGATCGTCGTCGCGTGGGTCGACCCCGCCACCCGGATAGGCGTACGCCCCGCCGGCAAAGGCCATGGAGGTGCGCCGGCGCAGCATGTGGACGGCGGGGCCGACGGAACCCGGTTCCGCCGTGGCGTCCCGGAGCAGCATCACCGTGGCCGCACGCCTGGGGGTCACGGCTGTCAGCTCGCCGCTGGCGAGGGCCCGGATCCGGGCGGGCCATTCCGGTGGGTACCACTGACCGTTGGACATGGCCGGAGGCTATCCGGAACCGGGGCGATGTTCGAGAGCCCCGGACATCAATGCCTGCCCTCTACACGGATGATCCCGTCCGGTCGGGTCGACCGGACGGGATCATGGAAGTGCGGGATCAGGCGTCGACGAGTTCGACCTGGATCTCGACCTCCACCGGTGCGTCGAGCGGCAGCACCGCGACGCCCACGGCGCTGCGCGCGTGCACGCCCTTGTCACCCAGGACCGCGCCCAGCAGCTCGCTCGCACCGTTGACCACTCCCGGCTGCCCGGTGAAGTCGGAGGCCGAGGCTACGAAGCCCACGACCTTCACCACCCGTGCGATCCGGTCCAGGTCACCGGCGACCGACTTCACCGCCGCGAGGGCGTTCAGCGCGCAGGTCTTCGCCAGTTCCTTGGCCTCGTCCGGCGTCACCTCGGCGCCGACCTTGCCGGTCACCGCGAGTTTGCCGTCCACCATCGGGAGCTGTCCGGAGGTGTGGACGTACACCCCGGACCGCACGGCCGGCTGGTAGGACGCCAGCGGCGGCACGACGTCGGGGAGCGTCAGGCCGAGCTCTGCGAGCTTCGCCTCGACGGCGCCCGCCACTACGGCTTCTCCCGCTTCAGGTAGGCCACGAGCTGCTCGGGGTTGTTCGGGCCGGGAACGACCTGGACCAGCTCCCAGCCGTCCTCGCCCCAGGTGTCCAGAATCTGCTTGGTCGCGTGCACGAGAAGGGGCACGGTCGCGTATTCCCACTTGGTCATGAGGCGACTGTAATGCCTGGCACACGCGGCCTCGTGCGTAGCCTGCCTGCCGACTGGTTAGGCTCGAAGACGTGAGCAGGTTCCAGGTCGTCAGCGGCAAGGGCGGGACCGGTAAGACCACGGTCGCCGCCGCACTCGCGCTCGCCCTCGCGACCGAGGGCAGGCGCACTCTCCTCGTCGAGGTCGAGGGCAGGCAGGGCATCGCCCAGCTCTTCGAGTCCGAGGCACTCCCCTACGAGGAACGCAGGATCGCCGTGGCGCCCGGCGGCGGGGAGGTGCACGCACTGGCGATCGACGCCGAGCGCGCGCTCCTGGACTACCTCCAGATGTTCTACAAACTGGGCGGTGCGGGCCGGGCGCTCAAGAAGCTCGGCGCGATCGACTTCGCCACCACCATCGCGCCGGGTGTCCGGGACGTCCTGCTGACCGGCAAGGCGTGCGAGGCCGTACGCCGCAAGGACAAGCAGGGCAGGTTCGTCTACGACTACGTGATCATGGACGCGCCCCCCACCGGACGCGTCACCCGCTTCCTCAATGTGAACGACGAGGTGGCGGGGCTGGCGAGGATCGGCCCGATACACAATCAGGCGCAGGCCGTGATGCGGGTCCTGAAGTCCCCCGAGACCGCGGTCCATCTGGTGACGCTCCTGGAGGAGATGCCGGTCCAGGAGACCACGGACGGCATCGCCGAACTGCGGGCCGCCGAACTGCCCGTCGGCCGGGTCGTGGTGAACATGGTGCGGCCCCACCTGCTGGACGAGGACGCGCTGCGTACGGCGTCGGGAGGCCGCCGCAAGGAGATCGCGAAGACGCTCACCCGGGCCGGCGTGACCGGTTCCGGCGCCCTGGTGCGGCCGCTGGTGGAGCAGGCCGCCGAGCATGCCCAGCGGGTCGGTCTGGAGCGTGAGCAGCGCGCGGTGCTGGCCGGACTGGGGCTGCCCATGGCCGAGCTGCCGCTCATGGGCGAGGGAGTGACTCCGGCCGCGTTGTACGAGCTGGCGGAGGAGTTCCGTAAGCAGGGTGTCGGCGACGGGGCCGCGGACGCGGCGGGGCGGACACCCGGGAACGGGAAGCGAAACGGCTCCGGACGAGGGGTGGGGGCATGACACCGGGTACGGACATCGCACGGGGGCCGGGCGCGGGTGACGCCCCGGCACCGGGCGCGGGCATCGCACCGGGGTTGGAGACCGACGAGCTGCTGGACGATCCGGAGATCCGTATCGTCGTGTGCTGCGGCTCCGGCGGGGTGGGCAAGACCACGACCGCGGCGGCCCTCGGTGTACGGGCGGCAGAGCGCGGCCGCAAGGTGGTCGTCCTCACCATCGACCCGGCCCGCCGGCTCGCCCAGTCCATGGGCATCGACCAGCTGGACAACATCCCGCGCCGGGTCGAGGGCATCGACGGCGAGGGGGAGCTGCACGCCATGATGCTCGACATGAAGCGCACCTTCGACGAGACCGTCGAGGCGCACACCGACGCCGAACGGGCCCGCGCGATCCTGGAGAACCCCTTCTACCAGTCGCTGTCGGCCGGGTTCGCGGGCACGCAGGAATACATGGCGATGGAAAAGCTCGGGCAGCTGAGGGCGCGCGACGAGTGGGACCTCATCGTCGTCGACACCCCGCCGTCCCGTTCCGCGCTGGACTTCCTGGACGCGCCGAAACGTCTCGGCTCGTTCCTGGACGGGAAGTTCATCCGGCTGCTGATCGCTCCCGCGAAGATCGGCGGGCGGGCCGGGATGAAATTCCTCAACGTCGGGATGTCGATGATGACGGGGACGCTCGGCAAATTGCTCGGCGGACAGTTCCTGCGTGACGTACAGACCTTCGTCGCGGCGATGGACTCCATGTTCGGAGGATTCCGCACCCGGGCCGATGCGACGTACAAACTGCTGCAGGCGCCTGGCACGGCGTTTCTCGTGGTGGCGACGCCGGAGCGGGACGCGCTGCGCGAGGCCGCGTACTTCGTGGAACGGCTGGCCGCGGAGGAGATGCCACTGGCCGGCCTGGTCCTCAACCGTGTGCACGGAAGCGGGGCCTCACGACTCTCCGCGGAGCAGTCGCTGTCGGCAGCAGAAAATCTTGAAGGCTTCGGCATTGTGGATCAGACGGCCGGGAATGCTGGCCTTGGTGACCCGGCGGACCCGGTGACCGCCACCTCTCCCGAAGGCCCGGAGTCGCCGCTCTCCCCCGAGCGCAGCAACGAACTCTCCCCGCACGAGCCGCCACAGCAGGAGCCGCCTCAGCACGACCGGACATCACGCACCCGCGAGCCGCACGACCGTGGCCGAAAGTCGCCTGACCCGTCCGGGCCATCCAGGCATCCGGAAACGGAACACACGGGAACGGGTGGGCAGGACACACCCGCCACGGACCCCGTGTCCGTCGACGTATCCGTCGAGCAGCTGACCGCAGGCCTGTTGCGGCTGCACGCCGAGCGGATGCAGGTCGTCGCGCGCGAGCAGCACACGCGCGACCGCTTCACCACGCTCCACCCCGAAGTTCCGGTGGCCGAGGTGGCCGCGTTGCCCGGTGACGTGCACGACCTCTCAGGGCTCAGGGCCATCGGGGAACTGCTCGCGACCGGATCCGCTTCCGCACCGGCCGGAGCTGTGTAGGACCGCCACCGTCCCCTCTCCTCGGCGGCCTTGTGCCTCACCCCACGGCGGCGAACGCCTCGTGCAGCGCGTCGTCGTCCAGGCCCACCCCTGCGGGCAGCATGCCTGTGGACCGCTCGTACTCACTGCGCGCGGTCTCCAGCAGGCGGCGCCAGGAGGTGACGGTGGGACGTCGCCGCAGCAAAGCGCGGCGCTCCCGTTCCGTCATCCCGCCCCACACGCCGAACTCGACGCGGTTGTCCAGCGCGTCGGCCAGGCACTCGGTCCGCACCGGACATCCGGTGCACACCGCCTTGGCCCTGTTCTGCGCCGCCCCTTGTACGAACAATTCATCCGGATCGGTAGTGCGGCAGGCTGCCTGCGCACTCCAGTCAGTTACCCAGCCCATTCCGGCGCCGTCCTCTCCCGAATCGAGGCTCCCCCACGGCGGCAGCGGCATATTCACCGCTACCAGTTGAGGACGTTACGGAAGGTGGCGACAGCACAACACCCCCTTCGGGCCCAATCTTGGATGGCCCGAACGGACTATGCGTACGCAACAGGTCACCCAGAGGAGTGACGCAGGGACATACGCGACCTTCCCCGCCGTATCAGGACAGAAAACCCGCGTCGCAACGGACATTCGCCGACATACGAGGTGAATCCGGGAAGGCCTCGGCATGTGGCTGAATTCTGTTGCGGACCCCGCAAGGGGGTTGATGCAAAACCCGGCTGCTGTGACAGTTGGGAGCAGCTTAGGCCAAGGCCTATACCTGTGTCCGGCGAATGAGAACGTAGGCTGCCCTCATGCCAAAAAAGCGCTCAGGCGGGGGTCTGACGACGACCCAGCAGGCCGCCAAGTTCCTCGGTGTCGCCGCACTTTCCGGAGCTGTGCTGGCAGGCATCGCGCTGCCGGCTGCCGGCGCACTCGGGCTCGCAGCCAAGGGGACGGTCGAGGGATTCGACGAGATCCCCTCCAACCTCAAGACCCCTCCGTTGAGCCAGCGGATCACGATCCTGGACAACGAGGGCGGGCTCATCGCGACGGACTACTCACGCGACCGCACCGTCATTCCGCTCAAGGACATCTCCCCGTACATGCAGGACGCGATCATCGCGATCGAGGACTCGCGCTTCTACGAGCACGGGGCCGTCGACCTCAAGGGCATCCTGCGCGCGATGAACCGTAACGTGCAGGCCGGCGGCGCGGCGCAGGGCGCCTCGACGCTCACCCAGCAGTACGTGAAGAACGTCTTCGTCGAGGAGGCGGGCGACGATCCGGACAAGGTCGCCGAGGCCACCCAGCAAACGCTGGGCCGCAAGGTGCGGGAGCTGAAGTACGCGATCCAGGTCGAGGAAGAACTCGGCAAGAAGAAGATCCTGGAGAACTACCTCAACATCACCTTCTTCGGGCAGCAGGCCTACGGCATCGAGACGGCCTCACAGCGCTACTTCTCCAAACACGCCAAGGACCTGAAGCTGGAGGAGGCGGCGATGCTGGCCGGCCTCGTCCAGTCGCCGACCCGGTACGACCCGGTCAACGACGCCGAAGAGGCGACCAAGCGCCGCAACATCGTGCTGCAGCGCATGGCCGCTGTCGGCAGCATCTCGCAGGACGAGGCCGAGAAGGCCATCGCCTCCCCCCTCAACCTGAAGGTCAGCAGGCCGAACAGCGGCTGCATCACGGCTGACAACGGCGCCGGCTTCTTCTGCGACTACGTACGCAAGGCAGTCCTGACCGATCCGGCCTTCGGGAAGACCCACGAGGAGCGTGCCAAACTCTGGAACCTCGGCGGGCTGACCATCAGGACCACACTTTCGCCGCGCGCGCAGAAGGCCGCCGACGAGGCCGCGACCTCGAAGGTCGACAAGGACGACAAGGTCGCAGCCTCGGTGGTGCAGGTCGAGCCCGGCACCGGCAAGATCCTCTCGATGAGCCAGTCCAGGCCGTACGGCCTGGACCAGAACAAGCACCAGACGATGCTCAACCTCGGTGTCAGCAACAAGATGGGCGGCAGCACCTACGGCTTCCAGGTCGGCTCGACCTTCAAGCCGATCACCGCCGCCGCCGCCCTGGAGAAGGGCATCAGCCCGGCGCTGAGCTACACCACCGACTGGAAGATGTCGCTTCCGCTGAACTCCTTCCGCACCTGTGCGGGGGCCCCGACGGGCAGCAGCAACTGGGACCTGGTGAACGAGCTGGAGTCCGAGAAGGGCACCTGGGACATGACGAGCGCGCTCGGCAAGTCCATCAACACCTACTTCGCCAAGCTGGAACAGAAGACCGGTCTCTGCGAGACGGTCGAGATGGCGAAGAAAGTGGGCTACGAGCGGGGCGACGGCAAGGAGATCGAGGAGCATGCCTCGATCACCCTCGGCGGCGAGGTCAGCACCCCGCTCTCGATGGCCGCCGTGTACGCCACGTTCGCCAACCGGGGCACGTACTGCTCACCCGTCGCCATCGAGTCGATCACCGACGCCAACGGCAAGAAGCTCGACGTCCCGAAGACCAAGTGCTCCCGCGCGATGAGCGAGAAGACGGCTGACACCATCAGCCACATGCTCAAGGGCGTGGTCGAGGACGGTACCGGCACCCTGGCAGGCCTCTCCGACCGCGACAACGCGGGTAAGACGGGTACGACGAACGACCGCCTCGACGCCTGGTTCGTCGGCTACACCCCGAATCTCTCCACCGCCGTCTGGGTCGGCGACGACATCGGCGAGAAGACCACCAAGATGTACAACATCACCATCGGTGGCCAGTATTACGAAAAGGTCTGCGGCGGCTGCCTGCCCGGCCCCATCTGGAAGACCGCGATGACCGGGGCGCTGGACGCCGCGGAGACCCCGTCCTTCCAGCCGGTCTCGGTGCCCCGCGGCGAGGAGAAAAAGACGGACGAGGCCCGCGACAGGGGCCGCGGCGAGGGCACCACCGGCGGTAACGGCACCGGCGACGACAAGCCCGGAGCCGACCCGATCGGCGGCATCGTCCTGCCGCCCGGCTTCATCGGCGGGAACGACGGCGGCGGACGCGGCGGCAACGGTCCCTGATCGCCCGGGCCACACAGCCCACGTCATGGTGTGAAGGAGGGGCGCCCCGAAGCCGGGGCGCCCCTCCTTCACACTCCGGCCCTTCAGCCCGCGAGCAGTTTCTTCACGGTGGCGGCCACCCGGCCGCCCTCGGCGAGCCCAGCCACCTTCGGGCTGACGATCTTCATGACGGCACCCATCGCGCGCGGCCCCTCGGTGCCGGAGGCCTTCGCCGCCTCGACGGCCTGAGCGACGATCGCGTTCAGCTCGTCGTCGGAGAGCTGCTTGGGCAGGTACGCGTCGAGCAACTCGCCCTCGGCCTTCTCCCGCTCGGCCTGCTCGGTCCGGCCGCCCTGCGCGAAGGCCTCGGCCGCCTCGCGGCGCTTCTTCGCCTCCTTGGCGATCACCTTCTGCACCTCGTCGTCGGAGAGCTCGCGCGACGTCTTGCCGCTGACCTCTTCCTTGGTGATCGCGGTCAGGGTGAGCCGGAGGGTGGACGAGGTGAGCTCGTCACGCGCCTTCATGGCCGTGGTGAGGTCTTCCTTGAGCTTGGACTTGAGCGTGGTCATGCGGCGATTGTGACAGGTACGGGATACCTGCCGCCCGCCTCTTTTCGTCCCGCCGCACCGTTTCTGCGACGATGGGGCCATGCGCGCACGCTACGGAGTACCCCTGAAAGTCACGGCAGTCGGCGCGGCGGTCGGTGCCGCCGGCCTCGTGTACGCGGCCGGATTCGAAGCCCGCTCGTTCCGCCTCCGCCGGATCACGATTCCCGTACTCCCGGACGGGGCACGCCCGTTGCGCGTACTCCAGGTCTCGGACATTCACATGGTGAGCGGCCAGCGCAAGAAGCGCGCCTGGCTGCAGTCCCTCGCGGGCCTGCGCCCGGACTTCGTGGTCAACACCGGTGACAACCTCTCCGACCCGGAGGCCGTGCCCGAGCTGCTCGACGCGCTCGGCCCGCTGATGGAGTTCCCCGGTGTCTACGTCTTCGGTTCCAACGACTATTACGGCCCGAAGCTCCGCAACCCGGTCCGTTATCTCCTGGAGAAGACGCAGGGCAAGCACGGGCTCAACGGAAACGCACCGGCGGTCGGTGTCGTCCACAACCCCTGGGAACCGATGCGGGACGCCTTCGACGAGGCCGGCTGGCTGAACCTCTCCAACACCCGGGGCCGGATCAAGGCCGACGGCCTCGAGATCGCCTTCACCGGCCTGGACGACCCCCACATCAAGCGGGACCGCTACGCGGAGGTCGCCGGCGGCCCGGAAACGGGCGCGGACCTCTCGATCGGCGTCGTCCACGCCCCTTACCTGCGCTCCCTGGACGCCTTCACGGCGGATGGCTACCCTCTGATCCTGGCCGGCCACACCCATGGCGGCCAGCTCTGCATCCCCTTCTACGGCGCCCTCGTCACCAATTGCGACCTGGACACGGACCGGGTGAAGGGCCTCTCCGGCCACACGGTCGGTGAGCGGCGCTCCTACCTCCACGTCTCGGCGGGCTGCGGCACGAACCGCTACACCCCGGTCCGCTTCGCCTGCCCGCCCGAGGCGACCCTGCTGACTCTGACGCCTCGCGACTGAGTCTCCTGCCAGGAGCAAAACCGGATTTCGCCTCCGGGCGCAGGTGGGCTAAAGTAATCGATGTCGCCGGGACACTCGGTGGACATCGGGGTGTAGCGCAGCTTGGCAGCGCGCTTCGTTCGGGACGAAGAGGTCGTGGGTTCAAATCCCGCCACCCCGACAGCTGAAACACCAGGTCAGGGGCCTGATCCGCTTAGCGGATCAGGCCCCTGAGTGGTTTGCGGGGCGGTTTCGAAGCGGGAAGCGCGGCTCGGCCGTTGTCGAGAAGTCGATCTCCCTGCCCGATGACCGGTACATCGGATGCGGTCGGGGGCCCGCTCATCGCATCCCGGTGAGGTGATCGACCTCGCGACGGGTCAGGCCGATCACCGCACCCGACTGCTCCCTTCGGGTGCCGGCTCCGGGCTGGACGGACCGGGACCGGTCGGCGTGAGATCCCATGGCCTTCGGAGGTCACCGGCCGCCAGGGACCCTGTCGGTCCGGGGCTGCCGAGCGGTTCCGTACGCGGGGCCCTGCGTCCTCCCCGGTGCTGCGGACGGCTTGGCGCGCAAGGCACGTCGGCGCGATCTCGTACCCGTCCGCGGGTGCGGGACGGTCCGGCCGCTTCACCGTGCCGAGGCCCTTGCTCCTGTGAGGTTCCGGCACCCGCACCAAGTCGCGTCCACGTGCTGGTCCCTGCCGGGACGGCGGGGACTGGCTTCGCGGGCGGACGGCGGACGGCGGACCGGGTCGGGTCGGGTCGGGTCGGCCGCAGGATGCCGGCCGAAAGAGCTCGGCTACGAGGCTTGGGCCCGGTCCGGCCCCACTTCGAAGTGGGGCCGGACCGGGCCCAAGAAGCCGCACCGGGCGGCGCGGGGAAGCGGCTCGACCTCCTCGGTCCGCCGCCGGTGGTGGATCAGGCTGCCGCCGCGGCGCCCTGGGCGACCTGGCGGAGCACCTCGGTCAGGGAGGTGACGACCTCGGCGTCGTCGGCCGGGTGGAGCTCGGCGAAGCGGGTCACGGAGCCGGGGATGGAGAGCTTCACGTCGGCCAGGACCGCCCCGCCCGCGAGACCTGCCGCCTTGCGGGCCTCGTCCTGGGCCCATACACCGCCGAACTGACCGAAGGCGGTGCCGACCACGGCGACCGGCTTGGCGGTCAGGGCGCCGGCGCCGTACGGCCGGGACAGCCAGTCGATGGCGTTCTTCAGGACGGCCGGCATGGTGCCGTTGTACTCCGGCGAGAACAGCAGGAACCCGTCGGACCGGCCGGCCGCCTCGCGCAGCTTGGCCGCGGCATCCGGAACACCGCCCTCGACGTCGATGTCCTCGTTGTAGAAGGGGACGTCGACGAGGCCCTCGTACAACTCGACCTGAACACCCTCAGGGGCGTGCTTGACGGCGGCCTCGGCGAGCTGACGGTTGTGGGAGCCGGCACGGAGGCTGCCGACGAGGGCGAGGATGCGAACTGACATGGGGAAGCTCCCGGGAGACGGAGACTGTGGAAGTAAGCGGACCATGGTCCGTTTAAAGTTGTACCACCTAAACGGACCGCGGTCCACTTATAGTCGTCCAGGGCTACCCTGGAGCCATGACCGCTCCCCTCCCCCCGCCGCCCAGGCCGCCCGATCCCGGCGGGGAACGGACGAATCTCACACTCGTCACCGTCGGCGGACCGGAGCTGCTGCGGGCGGACGCGGCGCGCAACCGAGCGCTCCTGCTGGACGCCGCCTCCCGCCTCCTGGCCCGCTGCGGGGCGGCGAACCTCACCATGGAATCGGTGGCCGCCGCCGCCGGAGTCGGCAAGGGGACGGTCTTCCGGCGCTTCAAGGACCGCACCGGCCTGCTCATCGCGCTTCTCGACCACCGCGAGACCCTGCTGCAGGCCGCCTTCCTCTCCGGGCCGCCCCCCATGGGCCCGGACGCCCCCGCAGCCGAGCGACTGCACGCCTTCGGCCCCGCCCTGATGCGTCATGAACGCGATCACCACGAGCTGATCCTGGCCTCGCGCACCGACCCGCTGCGGACCTACACCGTCCCCGCGCAGCGTCTGAGGCTCAGCCATGTCGCCCTGCTGCTGCGTCAGGCGCATGCACAGGGTGAACCGGAACTGCTCGCACACACCCTGCTCGGATCGGTCGATGCCCCTCTGGTGCACCACCTGACATGCGAACGCGGCATACCCGCCACCCGGCTGGAGGAGGGCTGGCACGACCTTCTCGCCCGGTACGGGGTGGCGCGCTGAGGGACAGCTCCTCCGGGCTGCGCCCATGCCTGGACGAGGGTGTACGCACCGCTGGCAGCCAGGCCCGGACCGCCCGGGCACCCTCCCTGCCCGGCGAGGAGGCCGTGCACCTCCCGACGGGTGCGCGTGACCGGCACTCGCGGGATCCGGCCGGGCGGGCAACGTCCTTGGCCGAACCGGCACATGAGCGGCACGGCACCTGGTTACGATATACAGCGGCTCAGTTGACTTACCCCAGGAAAGGGAACCCGCACCCATGCCGGCCGAGACGTTCGAGTTTCAGGTAGAAGCGCGCCAGCTCCTGCAGATGATGATCCATTCGATTTACTCGAACAAGGACGTCTTCCTGCGTGAGCTCATTTCCAATTCCTCGGACGCGCTGGACAAGCTGCGACTGGAAACTCTCCGCGACGACACGCTCCAGGCCGACTCGTCCGATCTCCATATCGCCATCGAGGCCGACCAGGAGAAGCGCACACTGACCGTGCGCGACAACGGTATCGGAATGTCGCACGACGAGGTCGTGCAGCTGATCGGGACGATTGCTAATTCCGGTACGGCGAAATTCCTCCAGGAGCTGAAGGAAGCCAAGGACGCCACCGCTTCCGAAGAACTCATCGGACAGTTCGGTGTCGGATTCTATTCGAGCTTCATGGTTGCCGACGAGGTCACCCTGCTGACCCGGCGCGCGGGCGAGGACACAGGCACCCGCTGGCAGTCCAGCGGCGAGGGGACCTACACCGTCGAGTCCGTCGACGACGCACCGCAGGGAACCTCGGTCACGCTGCGCCTCAAGCCCGAGGACGCCGAGGACAAGCTCTTCGACTACACCTCTCCCTGGAAGATCAGGGAAATCGTCAAGCGCTACTCGGACTTCATCACCTGGCCCATCCGCATGGCGGCTGCGGGAGGCGAGGAGGGATCCGAGCCCGAGGTGGAGACGGTCAACTCGATGAAGGCCCTGTGGGCCCGGTCGAAGGACTCCGTGACCGATGAGGAGTACAGCGAGCTGTACAAGCACATCAGCCACGACTGGACCGATCCGCTCGAAACGATCCGCATGCAGGCGGAAGGCACTTTCGAATACCAGGCCCTGCTCTTCCTGCCGTCCCATGCCCCGCAGGATCTGTTCATGCAGGATCACAAGCGTGGAGTCCAGCTCTACGTGAAGCGCGTGTTCATCATGGATGACTGCGAAGCGCTCATGCCGACCTATCTGCGCTTCGTGAAGGGCGTGGTCGACGCACAGGATCTGTCGCTCAATGTCTCGCGCGAAATCCTTCAGCAGGACCGCCAGATCGAGATGATGCGGCGCCGCCTGGTCAAGAAGGTGCTCTCGACGGTGAAGGACATGAGGTCCAGCGCCCCCGAGAAGTACGACACGTTCTGGAAGGAGTTCGGCCGGGTCCTCAAGGAGGGGCTCTTCCAGGACTTCGAGAACCGCGACGCGATCCTGGAGGTCTCCTCGTTCGCCTCGACCCAGGACGAAGAAGGTCTGACCACCCTGCGCTCGTACGTGGAGCGGATGAAGGAGGGTCAGGAGCAGATCTACTACATGACGGGCGAGTCGCGTGCGGCCATGGAGAGCTCTCCTCATATGGAGGCCTTCCGCGCCAAGGGCTTCGAGGTCCTCCTCCTGACCGACCCCGTCGACGAGGTCTGGGTCCAGTCCGTTCCCGAATTCGAGGGCAAGCCGCTCCAGTCCATCTCCAAGGGCGAGGTCGACCTGGACACCGACGAGGAGAAGAAGGAAGTCGAGGCCGAGCGTGAAAGGCAGCAGCAGGACTACGCCGGTCTGCTGACCTGGATGACGGAACAGCTCGGTGACACCGTGAAGGAGGTGCGTCTCTCCTCGCGCCTCACCGTCTCACCGGCCTGCATCGTCTCGGACACGCACGATGTCACCCCGGCCCTGGAGAACATGTACCGCGCCATGGGCCAGGAGGTTCCGCACATCAAGCGCATCCTCGAACTCAACCCCTCGCACGCACTGATCAGCGGGCTGAAGAAGGCCTACACCGAACAGAGCGGCGAGGAAGGAGCCGGTACCGAACTGGCCGAGACGGCCGAGCTCGTACACGGGCTGGCGCTCCTCTCCGACGGTGGAGAGCTGAGTGACCCCTCGCGCTTCAGCAGGCTGATGGCGGACCGCCTGGAGCGCACGCTGTAGTTCCCGCCCGCCCCACGCTCTGCGGCCGCCAGGATCCCTGGCGGCCGCAGTCGTATGCGGAACACGAAGACGACCGGCTGCGGCCGCCGTTCGGACAGCAGGCACTGCCCCGAGGTGACGCCGAGGCGTCAGAAGGGTTGCCGGGAGGGCCCCTGACTTCACTGTTCTGAACGCCCGTCGGAGGTTTATCTACGCGCGGAGCATCATCTACCGAACGATCCTTCGGGCATATCAGACGACTTTCCGCGAGGCCATTACCGCCGAGTACCGGGAGCTGCTACAAACGTGCTCGCCCCACGAACTCCCCCCTCGTCCCCCACACTTCGAAGGGCTGGCAGCCATGTCAGTACGAACCTTCCGGGCGTCCGCCTTCACCCTCGCGATCGCCGCCGTGGCCGCACTCGGCATCGCACAACCAGCATCCGCCGCAGGCGACAACTACGTCGCTCTCGGGGACTCCTACTCCTCCGGTGTCGGTGCCGGGAGCTACACCTCGGAGAGCGGCGACTGCAAACGCAGCACCAACGCCTACCCCTACCTCTGGAGGAACGCGAACGCGCCGTCGTCGTTCGCATTCGTCGCCTGCTCCGGCGCGACGACGGCCTCCGTGTCCAGTGGTCAGCTGGGCGCACTGAGCTCGTCGACCACGCTCGTCAGCGTCACAGCCGGCGGCAACGACGTCGGGTTCGCGGACGTCATGCAGACGTGCGTCCTGCAGAACGAGGCCAGTTGTGTGACCCGGGTGAACACAGCGGTCTCCCAGATGCAGAATTCGCTGCCCGGCCGACTCGACTCCCTCTACACGGGCATCCGCTCACGGGCTCCGCAGGCGCATGTGGTGGTCCTGGGGTATCCGCGCTTCTACAAGCTGTCGGGCACCTGCATCGCCGGCCTCACGGAGACCGAGCGGGGAGCCATCAACAACGCCTCGGACGTGCTGAACGGCGTGCTGGCCAAGCGGGCGGCGGACGCGGGGTTCACGTATTCCAGCGTGGTGGACGAATTCACCGGGCACGAGCTCTGCTCGGGTGACGCGTGGATCCACAGCGTGTCGATCCCGATCACCAACTCGTACCACCCGAAGGCCGTCGGGCAGTCGAACGGTTACCTGCCTGCCTTCAACTCCGCTGCTTGACAAGCGCGGAGCGGACCGCCCGGCGTGCGCGACGGCACCACCGGCCCCTGCCGGAGTGCTCTGCGCGCGGCGGGCGGGCCCCGTCCGGTGGCACCCGGCCTCAGTAACGCTCGGTCAGGTGCTCCCGGCCTGCTGGTGGTTCGTAGGGATCGGACCAGAAGTCCGTCACCCCGGCGATCCTGCCGTCCGCGTCGAACGTGAAGAAGTGAACGGCGGATATCTCGTCCCGCCCGATGGTGACCACGGTCCGGACAGCGGCCTGCCGTCCCTCCCCATCGGCAACGATCCGCTCGATCCGGGCGTGCCGGCCCCCCGGGTGATCCCGGTTGAAACGCACGTGACGCTCCTTGCCGAGGATGCGCTCACGGCTCTGCGGCAGGTCGTACACCACGTCGTCGGCGAGGGTGGTGGCGAACGTGCTCCAGTCACGGGTGTTCGCCGCGGCCCAGTACGCCTCCACAACGGCGCGCACCTCGGCCGCGCCCCACGTCTCGCCTGCGCTGTCGAGCATCTCGGTCATGCCTCCGAGTGTGGCTCCCACCACTGACAATCGCCCGGGGTCCACCGTCGTCAGCCGCTGACCGGCCGCGACGCCTTGAGCGAGTACATCATCGGGATGCGCGGACGGCCCGCCGGGAAGCGGTAGTAACCGTCCGCGTGCCGCACCAGCGCCGGGTAGCGGGCGAAGAGCGAAGCGTCGTGCTCGTGCAGGAAGTCGATCCGCAGCCCGGCCGCCGCCAGAGCCGAGACGACTTCGCCCACGGGGTGCTGCCACTCGACGCTGCGGTTGTGGACGGTGGCGGCATCGAAGTCGGCATACGTGCCCGGCGTCTCCTCCACCCACGGGTCACGGCTGAAGTAGTCGTACGTGATCGTCGAGCCGGTGTCGTCGAGACAGTCGGTCAGGGGGTGGAATTCCAGAAGGTAGAGGAATCCACCGGGCGCGACCAGTGAGGTCGCGACTTCCGCCCAACGGCGGACATCAGGCAGCCAGTTCAGCGCGCCGAGTCCGGTGTAGACGATGTCGTACGCGGAGTCCGGCACGGCCTGGGCGGCGTCGTACACATCGGAAGCAACGAAGACGGCCCGTTCCGGCGGGAGCCCCAGCGACCTGGCGAGCTCACCCGCGGTCTCGACGGCGGGCTCGGAGAAGTCGAGGCCGACGACCTGGGCGGCCCCGTGGCGGGCCCACGAGAGGGTGTCGAGGCCGATGTGGCACTGCAGGTGCAACAGGGTCCGGCCCGTCACGTCGCCGACCTCCGCGAGCTCGAAGTCGCGCAGAGCGTCCTTGCCCGCCCGGAAGGCGTCCAGATCGTAGTAGTCACTGGCCGCGTGGATGGCCACGCGTTCGTCCCAGCGCGCACGGTTGGCCTCGTGCCAGTCATCGGGTGTCGATGCATACATGCCGGAAAAGTTACCCACAGACCGGAGGTGCGTGCGAACAGTTATCCACAGGCCCGCCCGGTGTGTGGCCACATCGGGTTGGATGGGGCCATGAGCGACACACAGAACGACGCGTCCGTACCGGAGCGGGAGCAGGAACCGCCGCAGTGGGAGCAGCGTTTCCGCGCTGCTCGGGTGTCCCTGCCCGACTGGGCCGAGGACGCCCCCGACCGCGCGCTCTTCGTCTCGAACGCCACCGGTACGTACGAGCTGTACGCATGGGACCGGGCGACCGGGAAGCAGCGCCAGGTCACGGACCGGCCCAACGGGACGACGGACGGGGTGCTGACACCGGACGGGCAGGCCGTCTGGTGGTTCGCGGACACCGATGGCGACGAGTTCGGCGTGTGGATGCGCCAGCCCTTCGACGGCGGTGCGGACGAGCCGGCCACACCCGGACTGGAGCCCTCCTACCCGGCCGGGCTCGCGATCGGCCGTGACGGCACGGCGGTGGTCGGCCGTTCCACGGACGAGGAGGGCACGACCGTGCACCTGGTGCGTCCCGGGACGGATCCTGTCGAGATCTACAGGCACAGGGAGTCCGCCGGGGTCGGTGACCTGTCGCACGACGGGACGCTGATCGCTCTGGAACACACGGAGCACGGCGACGCGATGCACTCCGCGCTGCGGGTGGTGCGCCCCGACGGTTCGACGGTCGCCGAGCTGGACGACACCGAGGGCGGCACGAAGGAGCTGGGGCTGTCGGTGCTGGGATTCGCCCCGGTGACCGGTGACACCCGGTTGCTGGTCGGGCATCAGCGGCGCGGGCGGTGGGAGCCGATGATCTGGGATCCGGTGGCGGGAACGCAGACGGACCTTCATGTCGATCTGCCCGGTGACGCGGGCGCCGAGTGGTATCCGGACGGATCCGCTTTGCTGATCGAGCACAGCTTCGAGGCCCGCAGTGAGCTGTGGCGGTACGAGCCGGGCGCCGCGGAGCCGGTCCGGGTCGAGACTCCCGCCGGGACGGTCTCGGGTGCCACGGCCCGCCCCGACGGCACGGTGGAGTATCTGTGGTCGTCGGCAGCGCAACCGCCCGTCGTGCGCTCCACGACGGGCTCCGTCGTTCTCGACCCGCCGGGTGCGAAGGCTCCGGCCTCGGTGCCGGTGCGGGACGCCTGGGTGGACGGCCCGGGAGGCCGTATCCACGCCCTGGTGCAGACCCCGGCCACCGGTGACGGCCCGTTCCCCACGGTCTTCGAGATACACGGTGGGCCCACCTGGCACGACAGCGATGCCTTCGCCTCGGGCCCGGCCGCATGGGTGGACCACGGTTTCGCCGTCGTGCGGGTCAACTACCGCGGGTCCACGGGTTACGGCCGTGCCTGGACGGACGCGCTGAAGCACCGGGTCGGGCTGATCGAGCTGGAGGACGTCGCGGCCGTCCGTGAGTGGGCGGTGAAGTCAGGGATCGCGGACCCGGAGCGGCTCGTGCTGGCCGGTGGTTCGTGGGGCGGCTATCTGACCCTGCTCGGACTCGGTACGCAGCCGGACGCCTGGGCCCTCGGGCTGGCGGCGGTCCCGGTCGCCGACTACGTCACCGCCTACCACGACGAGATGGAAGCTCTCAAGGCGATGGACCGCACACTGCTGGGCGGCACCCCGGAGGAGGTACCCGAGCGTTTCGAGGCCTCGTCCCCGCTGACCTACGTGGACGCGGTGCGCGCCCCGGTCTACATCTCGGCCGGCGTCAACGATCCGCGTTGCCCGATCCGTCAGGTGGAGAACTACGTGGACCGCCTCGCGGCCCGTGGTGCGGTCCACGAGGTGTACCGCTACGACGCGGGGCACGGCTCGCTCGTCGTGGAGGAGCGGATCAAGCAGGTGCGGCTCGAACTGGACTTCACGCTGCGCCATCTCGGGCGGGCGCAGACCGCGGACCGGCAGGAAGGCCGCGAGGAGGAGAGGCCGAAGGCATAAGGTCCGGATAAATGGTGCACCCCGCCCCGAAGGCCCGGAGCGTCGAACCGTACCGTGGAGGGGTGTACCGGTTCCTGCTGACCCCGCGATGGTGGGGGATCAACCTCTTCGTCGTGCTGGCCATCCCGTTCTGCGTGTTCATGGGCACCTGGCAGCTCGGCCGTTTCGAGGACCGCGTGCAGACGCACAAGGAGGCCGACGAGCGCCCTGATCCGGGTTCCCGCTCCCCTGAGCCGCTCGATGACCTGCTCCCTGTGAGCACGGAGACCTCCGGCCGCCCGGCCGTGGCGACCGGGACGTACACCGACCAGTTCCTGGTTCCCGGCCGCAAGCTGGACGACCGTGACGGTTTCTACGTGCTGAATCTGCTGCGCACCGACAGCGGCAAGGCCCTGCCCGTCGTACGGGGCTGGCTGGCGGGTTCCCCGGGCAGTACCGAGGTGCCCGGGGCTCCGGCCGGCGAGGTCACCGTGACCGGGGATCTGCAGGCTTCGGAGAACAGCGGCACCGCCGGCGTCGACCTCAGCGGCGGGCTCCCCGAGGGCCAGCTCGGCATGATCAGCGCGGCATCCCTCGTGAACCTCGTCCCGTACGACGTGTACGACGCCTGGGTGACCCTGACCCGGCCGGAGGCAAGCGGTGCGGGGCAGGGCCTGCAGCCCGTACCCGCGGCGGTGGCGCAGGGCAGCGGGCTCGATCTGAAGGCCTTCCAGAACCTCGGCTACACCGGTGAGTGGTTCGTCTTCGGCGGCTTCGTGCTCTTCATGTGGTTCCGGCTGGTGCGACGTGAGGCGGAAGCCGCACGCGACGTGCAGCTCGGGCTCGCCGCCGACGCCGACTGACGGAGTCCCACGCCGGGGACGGGCGCGCATACGGGTGGAGCCCGGTCCAAGTCCCTGCCCCTGTCCCCGCCCCTGGCTCTGTCTCATCCCAAGGGGCCGCGCCCGGGGCAGGGATCGGATCCGGCTACGAGGCGTCGAGTACGCCTGTGCGGTAGATCGTGCCGGCGCACGCGTTGGCGATCGTGGTCTCAGCGGTCGGCGCACCCGCCTCCGGGGTGTGCGTGACCGCGATGCTGCCGTCCGCAGGACCCTCGTCCGCGCTGCCGAACTGCGCTGCGGTGTCCGTCGTCGTCCCCGCGTCCGTCCCCACGCCCTCGCCACCTCCCGCGTCTCCTGCCGTGGGTGTCGGGGTGGGCGAGCCGCCGGTGGTCGGGCAGGTGTCCGACGGCACCCACGCGAAGCGCACCTCGTACGTCATCGACGGCTTCAGGAAAACGGTTCCCGGCTCCAGCGACGGATCGGGCAGCCCGCCCGCGGGATCACCCGCGGTGTGCTGCACCACCGTGATCTTCAGCGGGTCGGCGGCGCCCGCAGCCTGGAAACCGACCGTTCCGTTGCTGGTCACCGCGCAGGCGTCGCCGGACACATTGGCGATCCTGAAGGTCCCGTACACCGTGCCGTCCGCGTCTGCCGCGCCCGCGGCGGCGGAGGCGACCCCGAGCTGACCGGGGTCGCAGGCCTTGGTGGCGGCCACCTCGGGGCCCGGGGAGTCGGGCCGGCCCTCGGCCCCGCTGCTCTCGGCCCCCGGGGCCGATCCCAGGGACGGGACCGCGGGGTTCCCGGTCTCGTCCTCGGCGCCCTCGCTCCGGCGGCTCTCGGGGCCCGTCGTCTCCCCGCCGCCGGTTTCGGCTCCGGCATCCTCACCGCTGCCGCCCTGGGCCTGCTGGCCGTGACCGGCGATGGCGGGGCCGACGGCGGCCGAACCGTCCGAATTCGCCACATGGACGAAGGCGGGGACCGCCGTGCCGATCAGCAGTGCCGCGGCCGTGGCGCCCACCACACCCTGCCGTCGCCTGGCGCGCCGGGCGGGTACCGCGCGGTGCAGACGGTCGAGAGTGCCGTCGGCGGGCTCGATGCCCTGGACGGCACCGCGCAGCATACGGCGCAGCGCGTCCTCATCCATGTCGGCACCACCGAAACCGCCGGCACCGACGTGACCACCGGAAGCACCGCCGGCCTTGCCGCCGCGCCCGAAGAGGTCGGTCAGCGTGCCGCCGTCACCGCCCCCAGCGGCAGGACCGCCCGGGTCGCGGCCGCCCTCACCGCGCGGCGCGCGACCGCCTGGCGCATGCCTGCCCGGCGCAGAGCTGTCCGGCTCGTGGACGCCCGGCTCATGGGCATCCGGGGCCGCACCGGGGGCGGCGGGCCCTGAGGCGGCTTCCGCGCCGTCGGCCGCGTCCTGATCCTGCTTCTGTTCACCGTCCCGCTCCGGATCGGTGTTCGGGATGTCCTCCGGCCCGTGGTTCACAATTCCGTTTCCAGTCCGGTCATCGTCGTGCCTGTGCTCGGGCCCGCTCATGCCTGCGCCTCCATCACGACGCGCAGTGCCGCAATGCCCCGGGAGCCGTACGCCTTCACCGAACCGAGTGATATGCCCAGTGTCTCCGCGACCTGGACCTCCGTCATGTCCGAGAAGTAGCGCAGCACCAGCACCTCGCGCTGGCGGCGCTGCAGCCCCTTCATCGCTTTGATCAGCGCGTCCCGTTCCAACTGGTCGTACGCGCCCTCCTCCGCGCTCGCCATGTCGGGCATCGGCTTGGAGAGGAGCTTCAGCCCGAGGATGCGCCGGCGCAGTGCGGAACGGGACAGGTTGACCACGGTCTGGCGGAGGTACGCGAGCGTCTTCTCCGGATCACGCACCCGGTTCCGGGCCGAGTGCACCCGGATGAACGCCTCCTGCACCACGTCCTCGCAGGAAGCGGTGTCGTCCAGCAGGAGGGCCGCGAGGCCCAGCAGCGAGCGGTAGTGGGCGCGGTAGGTCTCGGTGAGATGGTCGACCGTTGTTCCCGCCGCCACCGTCACCTCAGCGCCCTCGCCGCGCTGCGACGGCAGCCGGGCGGGTCGCGCAGCGGGCACGGGCGCAATCACCGGCATACCGCCGGCTGCGCGGGGCCGCCGGAGCGGACGCACCGAAGCGCCTCGCAACGGGCCCGCCACTGTGATGTCGAGAACCTCTGCCACGCCAGTTGGACACGCTTCCCCCCGTCAGGGTTGTACGCGTACGGCACCGCGTTCGATGCTGTGCGACATGCCCTCATTCGTACCTGCTCTTCCCCAAATGCCCCGAAAACGTGTCCAGCCACGCAAGAAGTGACGGCGTAGACGCGTCGCATCCGCCCAGCGGTTGCGGAGGGCCAGGAGATCATCGTCGGATACGACAACGCCCCAGCTCAAGGACTTCAAGCCAGCAAGTTACTCACAGGGTGCACACGAATCCTACAAAACAGGTTCGATCAAGTACGAGGGAATTCCCCGGCCACCGACTCGGCGATCTGAGCCACGTTGAGAGCCGCGCCTTTTCGGAGATTATCGCCGCAGACGAACATGTCGACGGCCTGTGGATCGTCCATCGACTGCCGCACCCGGCCCACCCAGGTCGGGTCCGTGCCAACGACATCGGACGGCGTGGGGAAGTCACCGGCCGCCGGACTGTCGAACAGGACCACCCCGGGCGCGGTCGCCAGGACCTCGTGCGCCCGGGCCACGGACACCTCGTTCTCGAAACGGGCGTGCACCGACATGGAGTGCGTCGCGACGACGGGCACGTACACACAGGTCGCCGTCACCTTCAGGTCCGGCAGGCCCAGGACCTTCCGGCACTCCTGGCGGATCGCCAGTTCCTCGGACGACCAGCCGTCACCGGCGTCGGTCCCGGCCCACGGCACCACGTTCAGCGCCACCGGGGCGGCGAACGGGCTCTTGTCCCCGTCACCCAGCGCCCGGCGTACGTCCCCCGGGCGTGTACCCAGCTCCGTGCCCGCCACCAGGGCGAGCTGCTCACGGAGCACGGCGACGCCGTCCCGGCCCACGCCGCTCACCGCCTGGTAGGACGAGACGATCAGCTCCCGAAGCCCGAACTCGGCGTGCAGCGCGCCGACCGCGACGATCAGCGACAGCGTCGTGCAGTTCGGGGACGCGACGATGCCGCGCGGTCTCAGCCGCGCGGCATGGGGGTTGATCTCAGGAACGACCAGAGGCACGTCGTCGTCCAGCCGGAAGGCCGCCGAGTCGTCCACGACCACGGCGCCCCGTGCGGCGGCGACCGGCCCCCACTGCGCGGACACCTCGTCCGGCACCAGGAACAGGGCGACGTCCACCCCGTCGAACACGTCCTCGGCGAGCGCGAGGACCTCGGTCTCCTCGCCGCGTACGACCAGCTTGGTGCCGGCCGCCCGCGGAGAGGCGATCAGTCTGACCTCGCCCCAGACGTCCTCGTGCTGAGAAAGGATCTGGAGCATGACGCCGCCGATCGCACCGGTCGCACCGACAACCGCGAGCGAAGGACGGCGTCCCGTCATCGGCCGGTGCCCCCGTAGACGACGGCCTCGTCGGAGTCGCTGTCGAGACCGAAGGCGGTGTGCACGGCACGCACGGCCTCGTTGACGTCGTCGGCACGGGTGACCACCGAGATCCGGATCTCCGACGTGGAGATCAGCTCGATGTTCACCCCGACGTCGGACAGAGCCTCGAAGAAGCCCGCGGTGACCCCGGGGTTGGTCTTCATTCCGGCGCCGACGAGAGAGATCTTCGCGATCTGGTCGTCGTAGCGCAGCGACTCGAAGCCTATGCCGGCACGGTTGCGCTCCAGGGCGTCGATGGCCTTGCGGCCCTCCGCCTTGGGCAGGGTGAACGTGATGTCCGTCAGCCCGGTCGACGCGGCGGAGACGTTCTGCACCACCATGTCCATGTTGATCTCGGCATCCGCGATGGCGCGGAAGATCGCGGCGGCCTCGCCCGGCTTGTCGGGAACGCCGACGACCGTGACCTTGGCCTCGGAGACGTCGTGGGCGACTCCGGAGATGATGGCGTGCTCCACCTGCTGGTCCCCTTGCGGTTCGTTGCTGACCCAGGTGCCGCGCAGTCCGGAGAAGGACGAGCGGACGTGGATCGGGATGTTGTAACGGCGTGCGTACTCGACGCAGCGGTGCAGCAGCACCTTGGAGCCGGACGCCGCCAGCTCCAGCATGTCCTCGAAGGAGATCCAGTCGATCTTCTGCGCCTTCTTCACGACCCGGGGGTCGGCGGTGAAGACACCGTCCACATCGGTGTAGATCTCACAGACCTCCGCGTCCAACGCGGCGGCCAGCGCGACAGCGGTCGTGTCGGAGCCACCACGGCCGAGGGTCGTGATGTTCTTGCCCTCCTGGCTCACGCCCTGGAACCCGGCGACGATGGCGATGTTGCCCTCGTCGATCGAGGTCCGGATGCGGCCGGGCGTGACATCGATGATGCGCGCCTTGTTGTGGACCGAGTCGGTGATGACACCGGCCTGGCTCCCCGTGAACGACTGGGCCTCGTGGCCCAGGTTTTTGATCGCCATGGCCAGCAGTGCCATGGAGATCCGCTCTCCGGCGGTCAGCAGCATGTCGAACTCACGCCCGGCAGGCATCGGGGATACCTGCTCGGCGAGATCGATCAACTCGTCCGTCGTGTCGCCCATCGCGGACACCACGACAACCACCTGGTTGCCGTTCTTCTTGGCGTCGACGACTCGCTTGGCAACACGCTTGATGCCTTCGGCATCGGCTACGGAGGAGCCTCCGTACTTCTGCACGACAAGGCCCACGTGCGCTCCTCGCTCAATAATGGTGCGGTCGGCTCAGTTTAACGAGCAGCCCGGATTCGACCCGCTGGTACCGGATGGTGAGATGTCCCGCCCACCAGGTGGCACGGAGCGTCGTTCCGGACTGCTCGTACCGGGCTGCTGCCCCTTCGCCCCCAGCGCACGCCTTTTGTGTCCCAGGACACAGCAGAGTCACGCGCGGCGCGAGCGCGCCCGGCCGGGGAGTTACAGGACCGGCCGCAGACCCAGCGGCCCGGCGATCTCCGCGGCCATCACACGCCCGGCCTCCTCCGCCAGGTCCCCGTCACCCGGGTCCTGGTCCGTGTCCAGGCCGTCGAGCTCCTGGAGGGGCTGGTTCAGCCGGATGTGGGCGATCAGCGACTGGAGTGCGCGCAGAGCCGCCGAGGCGGTGGAGCCCCAGTTGGAGAAGTACGAGAACTGCCACCACCACATGGCCTCCGCCGTGCGGTCCGCCTCGTAGTGCGCGAGGCCGTGCCCCAGATCCGTGACCAGGTCCGCCAGGTCGTCGGAGATGCGGTGGGGCACGGGGGCCTTGCGCGGCTCGTACGGGTCGAAGACCTCGGAGTAGACGTCGATGGGCTCCAGCAGCTCCGCGAAGCGCTCACGCAGCCCGTCGGCGTCCGGTTCGTCGTCCAGGTCCGGCTCGTAGCGCTCGTCCGGGAGGATGTCCTCGTACGCGCCGAGCCTCCCGCCGGCCAGCAGGAGCTGGGAGACCTGGAGGAGCAGGACCGGGACGGCCTCCTCGGGTTCATCGGCCTTGGACACCTCGGTGACCGCGACGATGAAGGTCTTGATCTGGTCCGCGATCTGGACGGCGAAGTCGTCCGGATCCTGTGTGACGGAGTTCAACGTGGCGTCAGACATCGAGGAGACCTCCCGTGGGCAGGGTCGCGAACGGTGGGTAGAACATAGCGCCACCGCACGTGGAGCCGCAGGCGGACGCCGGGTCACACATCGAGCAGCCGCCTCCCCTCGAAGGCGCGGCCGAGGGTGACCTCGTCCGCGTACTCCAGGTCGCCGCCCACGGGCAGTCCGCTGGCCAGCCGCGTGACCCGCAGGCCCATCGGCTTGACCATCCGGGCGAGATACGTCGCGGTGGCCTCGCCCTCCAGGTTGGGGTCGGTCGCCAGGATCAGCTCCGTGACGGAGCCGTCCGCGAGCCGGGCCAGCAGTTCCCTGATGCGCAGGTCGTCGGGGCCGACGCCCTCGATCGGGCTGATCGCGCCGCCGAGTACGTGGTAGCGGCCCCGGAATTCACGGGTCCGCTCGATGGCCACGACATCCTTGGGCTCCTCGACCACGCAGATGACCGAGCGGTCACGGCGCGCGTCCCGGCAGATGCCGCACTGCTCCTGCTGGGCGACGTTGCCACAGATCTCGCAGAAGCGGACCTTGTCCTTGACCTCGAGGAGGGCGTGGGCCAGACGGCGTACGTCGGTGGGCTCGGCCTGCAGGATGTGGAAGGCGATCCGCTGCGCGCTCTTGGGACCGACGCCCGGCAGCCTGCCCAGCTCGTCGATCAGCTCCTGAACCACGCCTTCGTACAACGGAACGCCTTTCCTTTTTCCTGCTCGTACCGTATCCGGTACGCCTGGGTAGCTACAGGGGTCAGAACGGGAGACCCGGCATGCCGCCGCCCAGGCCCTGTGCCAGCGGGCCCAGCTTCTGCTGCTGGAGCTGCTGTGCGTTGTCGTTGGCCGCCTGCACCGCGGCGACCACGAGGTCGGCGAGCGTCTCGGTGTCCTCCGGGTCCACGGCGCGGGGATCGATCACCAGGGCGCGGAGCTCGCCGGCCCCGGTCACGGTGGCCTTCACGAGGCCACCGCCCGCCTGTCCCTCGACCTCGGTCCTGGCCAGCTCCTCCTGAGCCGCGGCGAGATCCTGTTGCATCTTCTGGGCCTGCTGGAGCAGCTGCTGCATGTCGGGCTGGCCACCACCGGGAATCACGGTCACTCCTGGCATTTCGACGACGGAATGTTTCGGTATCCCGAGCCTACGTGTTCACCGGACGCCGCGCCCCACCCGCCGGGGACCAACTCTTTCGGGTGAGTTCTGGAAAGTGCCTGTCGCGCTCCTATACCTGACCAGAGGCCGTGCCTACCCGGGAATCCTGCGATTTCGACCCCGCGGCCCACCATTCGGCGGTAGGAAGAGCATGCGTATCCACACCCGTACGCATAGTGAAGGTAACGCAGAGTTACACGAGTGGGGCCCGGTCATATGCCGGTACCCGCCCCTTCCATGACCGAGAACCGCGCCGATCCCGCGTCGATACGCGCCGAACGCAGAGTGCAGAGGAGTGCCCCGGTGAGTCAGCCGGAGATGCAGCCCGAAGGGCCGCCCCGCAAAGAGCCCGGTGCGGGATCCGGTGCAGGCACCGGAACCGAACGGTCCGGTTCACGATACGGTTCGGGCCCCCGGGACCTGACCGGCCGCGCCTTCCCTCTCGGTGACTGGGGTGAGCCCGCCGAACGGCTCGACGAGCTCTACCGCTGGGTCGAGGCCGGCGCCATGGAGACCGCGGACTGGTATCTGCGTGACCGTGTGCGCAAGCGGGTCACGGCCCGGCTGCTCCGGCTCGGCACGGCGGCGGGGGTGGTCGCGGGTGCGGCCCTCCCGCTGCTCGACCTGACCGGGGAACTGCGCGGCTCGGCGGGCTGGGGCTACCTGTCGTTGCTGCTGGGCGCCGCCTGCATGGCGTGCGACCGGTACTTCGGACTGACGTCCGGCTGGATAAGGAATCTCGCGACGGCGCAGGCCGTGCAGCGGCGCCTGCAGGCGCTGCAGTTCGACTGGTCCTCCGAATGCGTCCGGGAGGTGCTCGGGCCCACGGAGGGCACCGCCAGCGAGGCCGCGGAGCGGTGCCTGGGGGTCCTGCGCCGGTTCTCGGAGGACATCACCGAACTCGTCCGCATGGAGACGGCGGACTGGATGGTGGAGTTCCGGGCGGGGCCCGCCCCCATGGGGATGCAGTCGCTGGTGTCGGGCGGGCCCGGGGGCCGCGCCGAACCGGGGGCCGCTCCCGGCCGGCTCACCATGCCCGCGGCGGTCCGCCCCAACATGCCGCGCCAGCGGCCGCCGGAGCCGCCCCGCTGAACCAGGAGCCGCCCCGCCGGCCGCGCGCGCCGGCCACCGGGGGCCGGCGGGGCACCGGATCAGCTGAAGATGATCATCGAGCCCTGCGCGAGGCTGCGGGTGGCCGCCGCGTGCAGACCCAGCCAGACGTGCCGCTCCCGGGCGAAGGGGTGCTCGTCGTACGGAACCGGGGCGGCCCGTTCCTCCAGCGCCGTCGGGCCGGCGGGCGGGAGAGGGGCGGCCGGCGGGTTGGCCGGGTCGATACCGAGGGACGGGGCGACGAACTCCAGGTCGCGCAGCAGGCCGTGGGAGGAGCCCAGCGGGCCGCCGCCCTCCATGAGCCGGTCGTCGGAGAGCGGATGGGGGAAGTCCACCGGGACGTATGCCCCGGCGTGGTCGTAGTGCCAGACCAGGTGCGACTCCTTCGCGCTCTGCTCGAACATCTCCAGCAACTGCTCGTAGTCACCGCCCAGTTCGTCGACGGGTGTGACGGCGAGACCGCTCAGCCGGAGCAGGTGGGCGCGGCGCAGGAAGTGCAGGGCGTCGTAGTCGAAGCCCGCGACCGGGGCGACGTCCCCGGTGAGACCCGGCATGTAGGCGTAGACGGGCACGGGCGGCAGCCCCGCCTCGTTCAACGCCTTGTCGTAGACGGCGATCTCTTCGGCGAACGGGTTGTCGGGGCTGTGGCACAGCACATCGACGAGGGGGACCAGCCACAGGTCACAGGCCACGAAGTCTCGCTCTCCAACGGTTCGTGCGATGGTCGGGCCAGCGTAATGCGGCCGGGAGCATGCGCACAGGGTGCGGGCGTCCGCAGACCGGAGGGCGGCCGGCCGCATGCCGGCCCGGACCGGTACGCGCTCAGCCGTGCCCCGGGTGCGGGGGGTCGCCGGCGGCCAGCCGGTCCGCCCACTTCAGCCCGTGCGCGTAGTAGGCGTCCAGCACCGCCCGTACGGCGGGTCCGTCGGCGGCCGTGATCGCCTCCACCAGTTCCTGGTGGCCGTTCCACAGCCAGTCGCACACGTCGGCGTCCCCGCGCAGATACGGCACGGCGAAGGCCCAGGCCTGCATCCGCAGCCGTTGCAGGAACTCGCTGATGTAGGTGTTGTCGATGACCGCGCCGAGCTCCCGCCAGAACCGCAGGTCGTAGCCGACGAGGATGTCCAGGTCACCGCTGCGCGCGGCCCGCGTGGCCTCCTCGGCCCGGCGGCGCACGGACACCAGGGCGGCCCGGTGGGCGCCGAGCACGGCGGGCGCCGATCCGGTCCCGTCGAAGATCCTCCGGAACACCCCGTCTATGACCAGGGCGCGCGCCTCCACCATCGCCCGGTAGTCGGCGACGGTGAATTCACGGACCCGGAAACCGCGGTGCTGGTCGGATTCGAGCAGTCCCTGTGCGGAGAGGTCGAAGAGCGCTTCCCGGACGGGTGTCGCGGACACCCCGTACTGCTCGGCGATCTGCTTGACGGTGAATTCCACCCGCGGCCGCAGACGTCCCGCGAGCACTTCGTCACGCAGCGCGTCGGCGATCTGCTGCCGCAGCGTACTGCGGGTCACGCCTCCGCTCGCACCCACGACGCCCCCTTCCGTTCTCGGCTTGGGTCACCATAAGCCAGGGCCCGTGCCCGGTTCCGGGCACGGGGGAGGGCGTCATGTCGGTGTCGTCTACACGGTGTGCTCGTCGGCGACCGAGAGGGCCGCGTCCAGGGCCGCGAGGCCCTCCTTCGCCTCGGCCGCGGTGATGTTGCAGGCGGGGACGACGTGGGTGCGGTTCATGTTGATGAAGGGCCAGATCCCGTTCTGCCTGCAGGCCGCGCCGAAGGCCGCCATCGGGGCGTTGGCCTCGCCGGTCGCGTTGTACGGGACGAGCGGTTCGCGGGTCTCCCTGTCGCGGACCAGTTCCAGTGCCCAGAAGGCGCCGAGCCCCCGCACCTCGCCGACGGACGGGTGGCGCTCGGCGAGTTCGCGCAGGCCGGGACCGAGCACGTGCTCGCCGAGATGCGCGGCGCCCTCGACGATCTTCTCCTCCTCCATCACCTTGATCGTGGCGACGGCCGCGGCGCAGGCCAGCGGATGACCTGAGTAGGTGAGTCCGCCGGGATAGGGGCGGGTCTCGAACGTGGCGGCGATCTCGGCGCTGATCGCGACGCCGCCGAGCGGCACGTAACCGGAGTTGACGCCCTTCGCGAACGTCATGAGGTCCGGTACGACGCCTTCGTGGTCGGCGGCGAACCACTTCCCGGTGCGCCCGAACCCGGCCATCACCTCGTCCAGCACGAACACGATGCCGTACCGGTCGCAGATCTCGCGGACACCCGCGAGGTAGCCGGACGGCGGCGTCATGATGCCGGCCGTGCCGGGGATCGTCTCCAGGACGACGGCGGCCACGGTCGCCGGGCCCTCGAAGGCGAGGGTGTCCTCGAGGTGCTGGAGCGCGCGGGCGCATTCCTCGGACCCGGTCCGCGCGTGGAACGGGGAGCGGTAGAGGAACGGCGCCCAGAAGCGGACGACGCCCGCCGACCCGGTGTCGGACGCCCAACGGCGCGGGTCACCGGTGAGGTTGATCGCGGTGGCGGTGGCACCGTGGTAGGAGCGGTAGGCGGAGAGGACCTTCTGGCGCCCGGTGTGCAGCCGGGCCATGCGGACGGCGTTCTCGACGGCCTCGGCGCCGCCGTTGGTGAAGAAGATCTTGTCCAGGTCGCCGGGGGTCCGTTCGGCGATGAGGCGTGCCGCCTCCGACCGCGCCTCGACGGCGAACGCGGGGGCGAAAGTGGCGAGTCTGCCTGCCTGTTCCTGGATCGCGGCCACCACCGTGGGGTGCTGGTAGCCGATGTTGGTGAAGACGAGACCGCTGGTGAAGTCCAGGTAGCGGTTGCCTTCGTAGTCCCAGAAGTACGCCCCCTCGGCGCCGGCGACGGCGAGCGGGTCGATCAGGCCCTGGGCGGACCAGGAGTGGAACACGTGTGCGCGGTCGGCGGCCTTCACGGCCGCACCCGCTGCGGGGTCGGCGTACGGGGCGCGAGGGGCATCGGAGCTCATACGGTGAGCGTATGCGGCGGCCCGGCCGTCCTCCATGGTCACTGTGTACGGCATGGGCCGCCCGGCTCGGCAGGGTGTCGGGTCCCGGCCGGACCCACGACAGGACATTGACAGCATGCTGGCTTCATGACAGCTCGCTGTCATGAAGTTCCGTGTCCCGTCCCGGAGGTCGGCATGACCGGCACGGCCGTCTACGACACCTTCGCCGACCGGGAGCCGGGCTTCGCCACGGCCCAGCTCACCCGGTACGGCCGTACCGTGCGCACCGTCGGCCTCACCGCCGCACCCGTCACCACCAGGGGCGGGATGCGCGTCCAGCCCGGTCTCCCGCTCGACGGGCTCGCCCCCGGCGACAGTGAGCTGCTGATCCTCACCAGCGCCTTCCTCTGGGACAGAGGTGACGCCCTGGCCCCCTTCGCCCGTGCGGCGCGGACCTTCCTGGACGCCGGTGTGCCCGTGGCGGCCCTCTGCGGGGCGACCGCGGGGCCGGCCCGCGAAGGCCTGTTCGACGGCCGTTCCCACACCAGCGCGGCGCCGTGGCACCTCGCGGCCACGCGGTACGCGGGCGGTGCGCACCACGTGGAGGCCGACGCGGTCACCGACGACGGCGGGAAACCGGACGCCGGCGGGGCCCCGCGTGGCGCCCTCGTCACGGCGGGGCCGGCCGAACCGGTCGCCTTCGCCCGCGAGATCCTCGGACTGCTCGGGGTGTTCGAGCCGGAGAAGCTGGACGCCTGGTACCGGCTCTTCCACGACTCGGACACGAGTGCGTACGAGGTACTCGAAGGATGAACACGCAGAACCAGGAGGGGTTCAGCCGCACCGCGACCGGGGTGTTCCGGCTCAACGGCAGGTTCCTGTCCGTGGCGGAGCGACTGGCCGGGCCGGCCGGCCTCACGGCGGCGCGGTGGCAGGTCCTCGGTGCGGTCCTGACCGAGCCGCTTCCCGTGTCGGGGATCGCGCGTTCGATGGGTATCACCCGGCAGAGCGTGCAGCGGATCGCCGATCTGCCGGTGGACCGGGGCCTCGCCGAATACGTCGCGAATCCCGCCCACCGGCGGGCGGAGCTGCTCCGGCCCACCGCACGGGGCCGGGCCGCGGTGAGCCGGGTGGACCCGCCCACGGGGAGTTCGCGCAGCGGCTGGCCCAGGAGCCGGGTGAGGAGGAGTTCGCCCGGACCGTGCAGACGCTGGAGCGGCTCTCGGCCGCCATGGACACCCTGGCCTCCTCCTCCGGGGCGCCACCGGAGCCCTCCGCGGACTGAGGGCGGTCTCCGGGCCACGGGCCACGGGCGCCGTTATTCTCGACCCACGGCCCGCCACGGCCGTACGGGGGAGGAAACGCATCATGGAGAAGCTGGGCTCCGGCGATCCGCAACGCATCGGCACCTACCGCCTGCTGGGGCGCCTCGGAGCCGGCGGGATGGGCCAGGTGTTCCTCGCCCGTTCGGACCGGGGCCGCACCGTCGCCATCAAACTGGTCCGCCCCGAGCTCGCCCAGCAGCAGCATTTCCGCGACCGTTTCCGGGCGGAGGTGCAGGCCGCCCGGCGGGTGGGTGGTTCCTGGACCGCACCGGTGCTCGACGCCGGCGTCGACGCGGCGGTGCCGTGGGTGGCCACCGGTTACGTCGCCGGCCCCTCGCTCCACCGCATCGTCTCCGGCCGCCCGGGCGTCCCCGTGGCCGGGCCGGGGGCGTACGGTCCGCTTCCCGAGCGCTCCGTCCGCATCCTGGGCGCCGGGCTCGCGGAGGCTCTCCAGGACATCCACCGCGCCGGACTGATCCACCGCGATCTGAAACCGTCCAACGTCCTGATGACGATCGACGGCCCCCGGGTCATCGACTTCGGTATCGCCCGTGCCCTGGAGACCGTCGCCGACGGTGGCCTCACCCGCACCGGCGCGATGATCGGCTCACCCGGTTTCATGGCGCCCGAACAGGTGCGGGGCGAGCGTGTGACGACCGCGTGCGACGTCTTCTGCCTCGGTTCCGTGCTGGCGTACGCGGCGACCGGCCGGCTGCCGTTCGGAACTACGGACAGCGGGATCCACGCGCTGATGTTCCGGATCGCGCATGAGGACCCGGACCTCACCGGCGTACCCGCCGCCCTGGCCGGGCTGGTCCGGGACTGCCTGGCGAAGGATCCGGCCGCGCGGCCCTCCACGGACACCGTCCTGGAGCGGCTGGGCGACACGGACACGACGGAGCCGTGGCTGCCGGGTGCGCTGATCGCCCAGCTGGGCCGGCACGCCGTGGAGCTGCTGGATTCCGAGGACCCGGAGGAGAGCGGGCCGGAGGAGACCGGCCCGGCGCCGAGCCCGCGGGGGGTGCCGACCGCACCCGTGCCGTCCGCGCCTCCGAAGGCCGCTCCTCCCGCACCGGCGCGGCCGCGCGGCGCCGCGCACGGACTTCCCACCCTGATCGGCCCGGCCGCTCCGGCGCCGCACCAGGCCCCGCCGCCACCTCCGTACGGGTATCCGCGACAGCTCACCCGCGGTTACGGCCACGGGCCCGCTCCTGCGTACGGGCCGGCCCCGGCCCACTTCGCTCCACCCGCACCCGAGCACCGCCGCAGGGCGGCACCCACCCTGCTGCTGTCCGCCGTCGCGCTGCTCGTCGCGGTGGGGGCGGGCTGCGGGGTGTACGCCTTCATGCAGGGCGGGAGCGGCTCCACGGCGTCCGGAACCGTCTCGCCCTCCGCCGCCGGCACCTCCACGGACGGCACGGACACGGGCGGCAGGAGTTCCGGCGGCACGGGCGCGGACGGCGCCGTCCCTGCCGGATTCCTGGGCACCTGGTCCGGGGCCGTCGAAGGCGGCGGAGGCCCTTCCACCCGTCAACTCGTCGTCCGGCAAGGCGAGGTGGGCGACACCGTACTGTCCCTCACCGCAGAGGGCCCGCTCGGTGCCGGCGGCTCCTACCGCTGCGTCTTCCAGGCCGGCCTGGACAGCGAGCCCGCCTCCGGAGGGCCCGTCCGCATCGGGCCCTCCCGGGTCACCGAGGGCGAACCGATGTCGTCGTGCACCCCGGGCGAGCCCACCGTCCTGACGCTGTTGCCCGACGGCACCCTGCGCCGTGAGGGCACGGCCACCGGCAAGAGCCTGACGTACACGAAGACGGGCTGAGCGGCTCACGCCGCGAGGTCCACCGCCCGGAACGCGAGCCACAGGTCGTAACGCGCGCTCGGCGTCCGCAGCAGCGACCGGGACAGCAGGGCTTCGAGCCGGGTGAGTCGTTTGCGCGCGCCGGGCACGGAGATGCCCAGTTCGGCGGCGGCCGCGCTCAGCTGGGCCTCGCAGCGCAGCCACGTCCGCAGGGTCTCCTCGCCCATGGGGCCTGCCCGGTCGAGGAGCCGCAACTGCTGGGCGGCCCAGCCCCGGACGCCGGGGGAGCGCAGAACCGCGTCGAGGTCCCCGGACACCGGGGGGCCCATGGGGCGGGCGCGGTGCAGGGCGGGGGTGGCCCTGATCCGCAGGGCCAGGTCGACGGCCGCCTGGTCCGCGACCCGGTTGAGGTCCAGGCCGAGGAGTTCGCCGACGAGCTTCAGGCGGGCGGCCAGGGTGTTGCGGTGGATCTTCAGGTGCTGGGTGGCGTGGGAGGAGAACGCCAGCCAGGACGCGACGGTCGCGCACAGCTCCTGGCTGCCCGGGTCCTGCGGGCGGCGCGGCAGATGGGCGAGGAGGGGCGCGAGCAGGGCGTCGGCCCACTTCGCCCCGGCGGCGCCGACGACCAGCGCGGGCTCCTGGGCGGCGCCGAATCTGGCGTGACGCCCCGGTACGCCACGGGCGACGGCGAGGGCGTGGAAGGCCTGCCGGTAGGCGGTCGCCGTGTCGGGCAGCCGCACTTCCTCGCTGACGCCCACGACGCAGTCGTCCACGAGTCCGGCGATCGCCAGACCGAGGGTGCGGCCGCCCGGAGGTCCCTCCGCTTCTTCGTCCGCCGGCACGATGAGGATCAGATGACTGGCGTACACCGGGCAGCGCACGATCCAGGTACGGCCGCCGGAGACGTCCGCGCAGATCCGGGCCACCTCGTCCCGCTGCCCGCCGGAGCACTCGACGACACAGACGCGTACGGGGTCGGGGAGTTTCGGCCGCAGGGCGCCGGCCACCTGGTGGGCGATGGAGAGCTGACCCGTCATCAGCAGGTGCAGCACGGCCTCACGGCCCCGGGACTCCGCCAGGTCCACCCGCCGCCGTTTGCGTTCGACGCTCTCCGACGCCCAGGACAGGGCGAGCGGCATCACCGCGTCGGCCATCAGTGTGGTCAGCCCGCCGGGCAGCGGCTTGGGGGCGACGAGGGCGAGGACCGGCCCGTGGCTCCCGGCCGGCCGGCCGAGGGGGAGCAGGAGTGCGGAGCACTCCTCGGTGTCGAGGGAGTACGAACCGGTCCCCCGGGCCGCCAGTTCCCGCGCGGCACGGGAGGCGAGCCCGGCCGCCTCGTGGCCCGGCCACCGGGCGTTCCCGGCCACGGCCTGGAGCACCGTGCCGTCACCGTCCAGGATCCCGGCCCAGCCCTCGGCCCGCTGGGCCAGTCTGCGCAGCAGCTCGGGTGATCCACCGGTCCGTGCGAGCCGGTACATCAGCAGTACGTCGTCGGCCCGTTCCCGCGCACGCACGTCTCCCCGCTCCTCCCTGGAACCGGAGTGCAGAGTACCGGCCCGGCTGTGCGGTTTGGTACCCGTCGTGGACCACACGGTGCGAACTGAAGCTCCCGGCACGCCATCCCGTCCCTTTAGAGTCCCCAGCGTGTTCCGGGGCGCCGGGGGACGTCGGGGGACGTCGTGGCGTCCTGGATCCGGGGGCCCGGGGGACGTCGGGGGACGTCCGGACGGCACGGCGGCAGCGGCTCACGGGGGTGGTCGCTGTCGTCGGCCCGCCGCGGCTGCGGGGCGTCAGCCGGTGGCAGAGCCACGACCACCGGAACCCGCTACGCGTATCGATGTCAGTGGTGCCGCCTAGCGTGATTCTCGACCGTGTCGTACGCCGGACGAGAGGTCTCTGCCGTGGAATTCCGCATGGAGCGGGGCGAACTGACCGATGCCGTCTCCCGGGTGGCTCGTGTCCTGCCCGTGCGTTCGCCCGTTCCCGTCCTCGGAGGGCTTCTCCTCGAGGTGGACGACGGCCGGTTGCGTGTGTCCGGGACGGACCTCGATGCCTCCGTGTGCGTCGAGGCGAAGACGCACACCGTCCGGCCCGGAAAGGTGCTGGTCATGGGACGGCGCCTGTTCGACGTCTGCAAGGTGCTGCCCGAAGGACCCGTGGAGTGCGCGGTGGAGGGTTCTCGTTTCACGGTCACGGCGGACGGCTCGCGCTTCGGCCTCTCGGTCCTGCCCCTCGACGACTATCCCGCGCTGCCGCCGCTGCCGGAGGTCCGCGGGACCGTGGAAGCGGGGGAGTTCGCCTCGGCGGTCGCACACGTGGTGGTGGCGGCGGGGCGGGACGACACCCTGCCGGCGCTCACCGGGCTCCGGCTCCGCCTCGACGGTTCCACGATGACGCTGGCGGCGACCGACCGGTACCGCTTCGCGGTGCGCGGCCTGCCGTTCAGGGCGACGGCACCGGACGTGGCGGCCGATGTCCTGGTACCGGCCCGCCGGCTGGCCGAGATCGCCCGGTCGCTCGGCAGGGCCGGACAGGTCGACGTCGCCGTGGGCGGCGGATCGGCCGGATTCGAGCATGCCGGGACGCGTACGACGGTGCGCCTGCTGGAGGGCGGACTGCCGCGCCACGACAAGCTGTTCGCCATGACGGACCCCGCGGTCGTGACGATGGACCGGGCGGGCCTGGTGGAGGCCGTGAGGCGGGTCTCCGTGGTCGCGGACGGCGGCAGCCCGCTGCAGATGACGTTCTCCGCCGCGCCGGACGGTTCGGTGCTGCTGCAGGCGGGGTTCGAGGACGACGTGGCCTCGCAACGGCTGCCGGCGGTCCTGGACGGCGCCGCCGGGATGACGGTGGCCTTCAACCCGGCGTATCTGGTGGACGCCCTGTCCTCCTTCGAGGACACGACGGTCCGGTTGAAGCTGATGGGTCCGGGACAGCGCGCCATGATCACCCACGGGGAGGACACCGGGGCAGCGACGCACCGGCACCTGCTGATGTCCGTGAAGCCGCCGCTGCTCTGAACGCCCCGGTGGACCGGCCCTGCGGGCGGGCGGGTCACCCCGGGAGGCCGGGCGTCTCCCCGACTGCGGCGAGCAGCCGGACGGGGAACTCCGGACCGGCCTGCCCCGCCGTGGACCCGAGCCACCGCTTGCCCCCGGGCACCCGCCGGACCTGAGTGCTGCCCGCCGGACCGCAGAGCTGTCCCGTCGGCTCCGGGGCGGTGTCCGCCCCTTCCTCGTCCCGCTCCGGGTACGGCCGGAGCTCGACGGTGACCGGCTCGGCCCACCACTCGCTCGACGCTGTCACCAGGATGCCGGACTCGGCCTCGATCTCCTGCTCGGCGGGTTCGAAGGGTTCGCAGGACCGGTCGTCCCAGGGGTCCCGGCTCGCCCGCAGGGTCGGCAGACGGTGCCCGGGGCCGCTGCTGCGCACACCGCGGTCCTCGCTCTCCTCCCCCGCCGGGAGGGCAGGGCGAGGGCGTTGTCGATCAGGGCGAGGCGGGCCTCGGTGGCCGTGGGGGCGGGTTACCCGCGCCGTCCGTGTCCCTGGTGCGTGATCCTGCCGGTCGCCCGCCCGTGGGCGCCGGTGGGGGGCGCGTCCGGCCGATGCCGGGCGCGCCCCCTCTCCCCGGGACGGGGCCGTGGTTCAGCAGCTCAGGTTCGAGCCGGGCGTCGTACCGAGGAGCTGGACGAACGCCTGGTACTTGTTGATGCGGCTCTGGACCTGGGCGGGGTTGCCGCCGTTGCACTCGATGCTGCCGTTGATCGAGCGGATCGTCTCGCCGAAGCCGGCGCCGTTGACGATGGCGTTGTGGGGCGTCATGGTGCCGGGTCCTGACTGGGTGTTCCAGTACCAGAGACCGGTCTTCCAGGCCACGGCCGCGTTCTGCTCCACCTGCCAGGGGTTGCCGAGCAGGTCGATGCCGAGTGCGTCACCGGCGGCCTTGTAGTTGAAGTTCCAGCTGAGCTGGATCGGTCCGCGGCCGTAGTAGGCGGCCTGGCCGGCCGGGCAGCCGTACGGCTGGCCGGTGTCGCAGTAGTGCGGGTAGTTCGCGGTGTTCTGCTCCACGATGTGCACCAGACCGCCGGTCTCGTGGCTGACGTTGGCGAGGAACGCCGCGGCCTCCCGCTTCTTGACCGTGTCACTGCCGGTGTTGGCGAAGCCGGGGTAGGCGCTCAGCGCCGCTTTGAGGCCGCTGTAGGTGTAGAACGAATTCCGGCTCGGGAACATCTGGTTGAACTGCGACTCGCTCACGACGAAGCCCGAGGGGTCCGGATTCCCAGGGTCCGTTTCGCCGCCGGAGCCGCAACTGCCCTGGTCGGCCCAGACGTCGGCCGTGCCGGGCCGCTCGTTCTGGGTCCACCACTTCGCGGACCAGTTGTGCCCGTTGTACGAGGCGGAGCCGCCGCCCCAGTAGACGGCGGAGGCACTCCAGGCGGGGGCGCAGGCGGCGGCCGACGCCGTGGAGACGGGGAGGAAGACGAACGTCGCGATGACCGCGCCCAGTGCGACGATCAGGCTCATGACACGTTTGGCCACGTGATCACTCCTTCGACGCGACGCCCGCTCCGAGCGAGCACCGCCATGGGGGGTTACGGCCACTCAAGCGTCGCTGGTCTGGACCTGTCAAGGTCTAGACCAGAACTCGGCCCTCTTCCACGTCTTCCTCGACCGCTCCGCGTCACAGGGCTGTTGCACGAGGGGCGAACGTCGCCGGAGAGGAAACGGAGGCGTCCCCGCCACGGAACCCCCGGCCGTACGGTGACGCCATCCAGCACATCGCTCCCACGAGGGAGCGCGAGCCCCATGGACCCGTCGTTCACCCCCGGGAACGCCATCGGCGTTCTCACCGCCCTCCTGGGCGTCGCGGCCCCGGCGGGTGTGCTCCGGTACGGTCGCCGCGTCCCGCGCCGCAAGCGCCTCGGCCACCGCGTGCAGACGGACACCTCCAGGCGGCGAAGCCGGCCGGGGCCGGGCCGATGTGCGGCTCGGGCTCTTCGACGAGACCCCGGACGTGTCCGACGCCGCCCTCGTCCCGCGGCGCGTCGAGGACGACCGCTCCGGTTCCCGGGACGCCCCCGGTGAGGCTGGGCCTGGCTCACCCACTTCGCCGTCTCCCCCCTCCCGCCTCGTGGGTCCGGCCGCCCTGCGCGGGGAGCCCAGGCCCGGCCGGGTGCTGCCGGCGGTGGTCGTCCGCTCCGCGGCCGGGGCGCTCTTCGTGTTCGCTTTCGTCCGGCAGCCGCCCTGGCGCCCCGGCTCGTCCATGAAGCAGGGCGCCCGCCGGTGGACCGGGACACCCGGCCGCGGAGCCAGGGTGTGCGGCGGTGGAAACAGGACGGCCGGACCTTCCACGGAGGAAGGCCCGGCCGCCGTTGCGCTGCCCCTCGCAGGGAGCGGGAAGGCCCTACAGGAACGAGTTGATCTCGATCGTCTCGGTGCGGCCGGGGCCGACGCCGATCGCGGAGATCGGGGCGCCGGACATCTCCTCCAGCGCCTTCACGTACGCCTGCGCGTTCTTCGGCAGGTCGCCGAAGGTCTTGGCCTTCGTGATGTCCTCGGACCAGCCCGGCAGCATCTCGTAGATCGGCTTCGCGTGGTGGAAGTCGGTCTGGCTGTAGGGGAGTTCCTCGACGCGCTTGCCGTCGATCTCGTACGCCACGCACACCGGGATCTGCTCCCAGCCGGTCAGGACGTCCAGCTTGGTCAGGAAGAAGTCGGTGAGGCCGTTGACCCGGGTCGCGTACCGCGCGATCGGGGCGTCGAACCAGCCGCAGCGGCGGTCACGGCCGGTGGTGACACCGCGCTCGCCGCCGATCCGCCGCAGCGCCTCGCCGTCCTCGTCGAGAAGTTCCGTCGGGAAGGGGCCGGCACCGACGCGGGTGGTGTAGGCCTTGAGGATGCCGATGACCCGGCTGATCTTCGTCGGGCCCACGCCGGCCCCGGTGCAGGCTCCGCCCGCGGTCGGGTTCGACGAGGTGACGAAGGGGTACGTGCCGTGGTCGACGTCCAGCAGGGTGCCCTGACCGCCCTCGAAGAGGACGACCTTGCCCTCGTCGATGGCGTCGTTCAGGATCAGCGTCGTGTCGGCGACGTAGGGCTTGATCTGCTCCGCGTACTGGAGCATCTCCTCGATGATCTTCCCGGACTCGATCGCGCGCCGGTTGAAGACCTTGGCCAGGAGCTGGTTCTTCTGCTCCAGCGCCGCTTCGACCTTCTGCTCCAGGATCGACTCGTCGTAGAGGTCCTGGACGCGGATGCCGACCCGGTTGATCTTGTCGGCGTAGGTCGGGCCGATACCGCGCCCGGTCGTACCGATCTTGCGCTTCCCGAGGAAGCGTTCCGTCACCTTGTCGACGGTGACGTTGTACGGAGTGATCAAATGAGCGTTGCCGCTGATCAGGAGCTTGGACGTGTCGACGCCTCGCTCGTTCAGACCGCTCAGCTCGGAGAGCAGGACCGCCGGGTCGACGACGACACCGTTACCGATGACCGGGGTACACCCCGGCGACAGGATTCCGGAGGGGAGGAGATGCAGTGCGTACTTCTGGTCGCCTACGACAACCGTGTGGCCGGCATTGTTGCCGCCCTGGTAACGCACCACATAGTCAACGGATCCACCGAGGAGGTCGGTGGCCTTCCCCTTGCCCTCGTCACCCCACTGAGCACCGAGCAGCACAAGTGCGGGCACAGGCGTACACCCCTTCCGGGCGGGGCATGTCCAAGGCCAGGGGGCGTACGTAAAGGTCGTACCTGCCGCACGACGATGTACGGCAAAGCCTGAGCCGTCGAACCGGGTGCCCCGGAATAGACGAAGCCCCTGGCGCAATAGCGCAAGGGGCTCTTGCACCAAGATGCTACCCGAGGAAGGACCGAGGTGTCGGCTGCAGAGCCCCCCGGCGACGGCGACCACCAGCTACTGGTACTCATCGACCCCCTTGCCCGCCGCTACGACGGCGAGTCCGTGCGCATCGCGAAGGACGTGCTGAGTGCCGGCGCGCACGCCAAGATCTGCCTCGCGGACAGCCCCGACGAGTTCGCCAGGGCCCTGTCCCGGCGGGGCGCCAGACGTCCGGTCGTCGTCGGCGACGACCACGCGCTGTTGCGCGCCGTGTCCCAGCTCCACCGGGAGCGGGAGCTCGCGGACAGCACCCTCTCCCTGATCCCGGTCGGCGCGGCGCACACACTGGAACTCGCCCACGCGCTCGGCGTGCCCCGGGGCGCGGTCGCGGCGGCCCGCACCGCGCTCGACGGCACCGCCCGCCGGCTGGACCTGCTCGTCGACGACAGCGACGGAGTCGTCCTCGGTGAGCTGCGCATCCCGGCGGCCAGGTCCGCAGCGGGCCCGCCCCATACGGTCTGGGACACCTGCCGCAGCCTCGTGGCCTCCCTGGTCCGCCCCGCCCCGCCCTCGCTCACCGGCCCGCCCCGGGCCCACCGGCTGCGGGTCGAGGCGGACGGAGTCCTGCTGAACGACCTGGACCGGCCGGTCGAGGACGTCTCGGTGACCGCCCAGGAGGACGGAGGCCTGGCGGACGTGGTCATCCGCACGGCCTCCGGCGAGACCCACGTGGTGGAGGCCAAGGCGGTCACGGTCTCCGGCCCGGACTTCCGCTACCGCGCGGACATACAGACCGCGGGCCCTGTGAGGACCCGCACCTGGACGGTCCGGGCGGGCGCCTGGGAGCTGGTGCTCCCCGCGGCAGGCCCCTGAGGACCGGTGCCCCCCTCGGCAGGCACCCGAGGGCCGGTGCTCCCCTCGTTATGTTTCTCGCGGTCCTGCAAGAGGGCCGCTGGCCTCCGGGCCCGGCACCGAATCCTGCTCGGGCTGTTGTGCGCCGACTCGGGCGCGGCCCAGCTGCCCGGGCAGGACCCGTGGCACGACGCCGTGGATCTGCACCGGCGCCTGGCCCACGTGCCCGGCGCCGTGGGGCTGTGGCCGGGTCTCACCGGCGGCGAAGCCGTCGACCTGCTCTCGCGTCCGCGAGGCGGGGCCGACAGGCGGCGGCGCGACGAGCTGATCGAGCGCTTCGGCCTCGACCCGGTGAAGAGGTGCCGGGCCTGCTCCAAGGGCAACCGCCAGAAGGCGGCCATCGCCGCCGCGCCGGCCTCCGACCCGGAGCTGCTGCTCCTGGACGAGCCGACCGCCGGGCTCGATCCCCTCATGGAGGTGGTCCCCCAGGACGTGATCCGGCGGGCGAAGTCCGCGGGCAGGACCGTGCCGTTCTCCAGCCACGTCCTGGCCCAGGCCGAGAAGCCGGCCGACCGGGTCGGCATCATCCGGCTCGGCCGGCGCCTCCGGGCTGGTGCTGTCGCCGACGGGCGCGGCGCTCGCCTACGCACCGGCGCTGTGGGGCACCGCCGGGGTCGCCTCGGTCCTGTTCGGCCGGCTGCCCCGGCCGCCCGGGCCGTCCCGGTGTACGCGTCCGTGACCGGCTACCTGGGCCAACTGCTCCGCCTCCCGGGCCTGACACGCGACCTGTCCCCCTCCGGCCGTGTCCCGCAGCTGCCCGCGGCCCCATGAGCTGGACGCCTCTGGCCGTCCTCACCCTGGTCGCCGCCGCCCCGCCCGTCCTCGGCCTGGAGGGCTTCCGGCGCCGGGACCCGCAGACGACGCAGGGAACCGGCCACGGGGCGTGGACGTCCTGACGCGCATGGGGCACCGGGACACGGCAGGGTACGGCGGATGTGCGACGGCAGCGCTCGGAACGGTCACCGCCCTGTACGTCTGGGGCGCGTCCCGGCGCACCCGCCTGCACATGGGCAGCGGTTTCGAAGGGCAGGGCAGGGACCTCTCCGTCCTGTGGACGGAACTGCCCCTCGTCCTGCTCGCCGGAGCCCTGATCCCCCCGGTCACCTGGCTGCTGACCCTGCGTCTGCTGCGCGGGCGCGGTGCACCGCGTGCCCGGGTCCTCATAGCGGCCACGTGTACCGCGGGTGTCCTCACCACATCCGCGTGGGGCCTCCACACCTGGGCGAACCCGCACGACCCGGACCGCGTACGGCTCTCCGGCACACCCGCCTCAGATCTCGACCAGTAGCTCCCGCAGCCCCCGGATCACGTACCCCGGATTCCACTCCGGCTCGGCCGTCACCCGCATGCCGGGCGCCTTACGCAACAGCTCCCCGAAGGAAGCGGCCAGTTCCAGGCGAGCCAGCGGGGCGCCCAGGCAGTAGTGGATGCCCGCGCCGAAGGAGATGTGCGGGTTGTCCGTCCGGGACAGGTCGAGCGTCTCCGCGTCGGCGAACCGCTCCGGGTCACGGTTGGCCGAGGCGAAGAGCAGCGCGACCTGCGAACCACGCGGAATGACGGTGCCGTCGACCTCGATGTCATCCAGGACCCACCGCGCGAACATGGGCACCGGGGTGTCGTAGCGCAGCAGTTCCTCCACCGCCGTCGGCAGCAGGCTGTGGTCGCCGCGCAGGGAGGCCAGTTGCTCCGGGTGCCGGAAGAGCATCCACCATCCGTTCACGGTGGCGTTGACGGTCGCCTCGTGACCGGCGTTGAGCAGCAGCACGCAGGTGGAGATGATCTCCTGCTCGGTCAGCCGGTCCTCGTCGTCGTGGGCGGCGATGAGCCCGGAGACCAGGTCCGTCCCCGGGTCCGCGCGCCGTTCGCCGATCAGTTCACGCAGGTAGCCGGAGAACTCGACCGACGCCTGCACGGCGGCCCGCGCGGTCTCCTCCGGCGGGTTCAGCTCGAACATCCTGCAGATCGCCGCCGACCAGGGCCGCAGCAGTCCCCTGTCGGCCTCCGGGACACCCAGCATCTCGGCGATCACGGCCACCGGCAGCGGCTCCGCGACCGCGCTCAGCAGATCACCGCCGCCGGCCTCGACGAAGTCGTCGACGAGCCCGGCGGCCAGCCGCTCCACGGCCGGAGCCAGTGCCTCGACCCTGCGGGGCGTGAACGCCTTGGCGACCAGCCGCCGGATCCGTGTGTGGTCGGGGGCTTCCAGGTCGAGGATCCCGTGCCCGTTGAGCGTGTGGAACGGTTCGTGGGCGGCCGGCGGGGCGGTGACGCCGAACTCGTCGTGACTGAAGCGGTGCAGATACGTCCGTCCCAGCCTCCGGTCGCGCAGCAGCCCGGACACCTCGGAGTGGTGCGGGATCAGCCACTGCCCCGTCGGCTCGAAGTAGTGCGCCCGGCCGGTGGCCCGCAGCGCGGCGTAGGCGGGGTACGGGTCGGCGACGAACGCCGGGGACCAGGGGTCGAAGGACACGTGCATGAGCCGACGCTACCCGGGGTGCGGCCTCATCCGGGGGTGACCAGCCGCGCCTCGTACGCGAACACGGCAGCCTGGGTCCGGTCCCGCAGCCCCAGCTTCACCAGGATGCGGCTGACGTGCGTCTTGATCGTCGATTCGGCGACCACCAGGTGCGAGGCGATCTCCAGGTTCGACAGCCCCTGCGCGATCAGCACCAGCACCTCCGTCTCCCGCTCGGTGAGATCACCGATCCTGGCCATGGCGGGCTGCCGGGGGGCCTCGGCGATCTTCGAGAACTCGGTGATCAGCCGCCGGGTCACCGTCGGGGCGAGCAGCGCCTCGCCGGAGGCCACCACCCGCACGCCCTCGGCGAGCTGCCGGGCCGAGGCGTCCTTCAGCAGGAAGCCGGAGGCCCCGGCCCGCAGGGCCTGGTACACGTACTCGTCGAGGTCGAACGTGGTCAGGACGAGTACCTTGGCGTCCGCGTCGGCGGCGACGATCTCGCGGGTCGCCTCGATGCCGTTGAGCTCCGGCATCCTGATGTCCATCAGCACCACGTCGGGCCGCAGGGCCGCGACCTGTGCGACGGCCTGCCGCCCGTCCACGGCCTCGCCGACGACCTCGATGCCGGGCATCGCGTTGAGCAGCACGGAGAAACCCTCGCGGACCATCATCTGGTCGTCGACGATCAGGACCCGGATGGTGTCGTTCATGCGGTCCCGCCCTTCGTGCCGGCGGCCTCGGCCGCCGGCACGGGGAGGAACACGGCGACCTCGTAGCCACCGTCCTGTGTCGCCTCGGCCGTCATCTCGCCGTTCAGCATCGCGACCCGCTCCCGCATCCCCGTGATCCCGTGCCCGGCGCCGGGCGAGGGTTTGACCAGGCCCCTGGCGGGACCGTTGACGACGCGCAGTCCCAGCCCGCCGAGCACGTAGCCGATCTCCACCTTGGCGGTGGCGCCCGGCGCGTGCCGGAGCGTGTTGCTCAGCGCCTCCTGGACGATCCGGTACGCCGACAGTTCGACGCCCTGGGGAAGCTCCCGTACCGCACCGGTGACGGTCTTCTCCGTTTCCAGCCCGGTCTCCCGGACGTTGTCCAGCAGCCGGTCGATCTCGGCGAGGGTGGGCTGGGGGGCGTCCGGCGCCTCGTAGTCCTCGGCCCGTACGACACCGAGGACACGGCGCAGCTCGGTGAGCGCGGCGACGGCGTTCTCCCGGATGGTGGTGAAGGCCTGCTCCAGCTCGGGCGGCGGGTTCTCCACCCGGTACGGGGCGGCCTCGGCCTGGATCGCGACGACGGACATGTGGTGGGCGACGACGTCGTGCAGCTCACGGGCGATGGTGGTGCGCTCCTCCAGGAGCGTGCGCCGGTCGCGTTCGACGGCGGTGACGGTGCGCTGCACGGTCACCTCGCGCTCGGCCTCACGGCGCACCTGCACCACGGCGACGAGGAGAAGGGCGAGCGCGGAGACGAGGGCCATGGGCTGGGCGCTGGAGGAGTAGGCCCCGGCGAAGCTCCCCAGGACCGACCCGGCGAACAGCGTGATCAGCCACATCCAGGCGGCGGTACGCGGCCGGGTCCTCGCCGCGACGACGACCAGCACGCCCAGGTGGCAGGCGAAGGCACTGGCCCCCCATGGCCAGTCCCCGTTGCCGGCGGCGGCCACCAGGGGGATGCTCGCGATCGACGCCCAGAACGCGAGGACGGGGCGTACCAGCGTCATCAGCAGCGTGACCGACGGCAGGAACGCGGTGATGACGGTCGCTATCCCGAACGGGGAGTAGGTGTTCGCCGAGAAGACGCCTTCCATCAGGCAGATCAGCGCGACCAGGCCCACCACCGCGTGGGGGAACCAGACGGCCCCCCTCCGGAAGGTCCTCGGCAGTCGCCGGATCACCGGCCCGCCCGTACCCAGCGGCGCCATCGGACGGTAGTCGAACACATCGTGGAAGAGGTCTTGCCGCAGGCCGTCCATGGCCCCTGCGGCCAGCCGGAATTCCGGGCTTCTGGTCTTCGTCTCGGTCACGCTTACACGGTAGGTGCCGCCCCGTACCCGGGTCGTCAGCAGTGATGCGGATCCTTCGCCGTCCGTCGCAAGTACTACCAGGCCAGCTGGGCGATCTCCTCGGCCACCACGGCGCAGGCGTCCGCCGACGGATCGATCAGCGGGAAGTGCCCGACCCCGTCCAGCAGCGTCAGCCCCACCATCTCCCCGGCCTTCGCCGCCGCGTCCACGAACGCCTCCGTGACGGCCTGCGGCACGGTGGTGTCGTCCACGCCCTGCACGACGGCCGTCGCGATCCCGGTCGGCAGCAGCAGGGCCGGATCGACGTGCGCGCTCCGCACCCCGAAGTTCTCCTCGCCGCCCAGGAGCTGGTGCAGCGCTCCCGAGCAGACGTCCAGCTCCACCGCGCTCGCGAAGTCACCTATCGGCGCCAGGGCGACCACCCCGCGCAGCGGCGGCGCGGCGGGCAGCCGCCACGGCGAACCCGCCGGGAGCACGTGCCGGGCGGCCGCCCACAGGGCGAGCTGACCGCCGGCCGAGTGCCCGGTCACGACGGTCTTGCGCGGATCGGCCCCCGGGAGTTCCCTGGCCGCCAGCGTGGGCAGGGCGTCCATGGCCGTCGCCACGTCGTCGAAGGTCTCGGGCCAGCGACCGGCGGCCGGACCCGCCGTGCCCTGCTGCGGGACCCCACCGCCGCGCCGGTACTCGACGCTGGCCACGGCGAAGCCGCGCCGCGCGAGGAAGTCCGCGAACGGTGACACGTGCTGCCGGTCGTACGGCGCGCGCCAGGCACCGCCGTGCAGGAGCACGACGAGCGGCGCCCCGGTCCGGCCGTCCCGCGGCGCGAAGAAGTCGATCACCTGGTCGGGGTGGCTCCCGTAGGCCGCGGACCCGTCGGGGGGAACCACCGGATGCGCGAACGCCGACTCGGTCTCGGCGGCGTCACGGTCACGCGCGGCAGATTCCGACATGCTGCTCCAACCGTCCTGGGCCTGTGCCCAACTGGACTGACCTGCGGGGACGGTACCAGTACACCCGGCCACCGCCGTACAGGCCCGGAGGGCGGGCCCGCACGGCGGCCGGCGCTCAGACCGCCAGCACGTCCGCGAGGGTCCGCGCCGCCCGCTCCGCGTCGGCGAAACCGGTGTACAACGGGGTGAAACCGAAGCGCAGGACGTCCGGGCGGCGCAGATCGCCGACCACGCCACGCTCGATGAGCGCGCGCATCACCTCTTCCGCGTCGTCGCACCGCAGCGAGACCTGGCTGCCGCGCTCCGCGTGGGCGGCCGGGGTGACCGGTGCGATCCGGCCCTCGGGGACGTATGCGGCCACGCACTCCAGGAAGAAGTCCGTCAGCGCCAGGGACTTGGCCCGCACGGCGTCCACCGATACGCCGTCCCACACGTCCAGCGCCGCTTCCAGCGCCAGCATGGACAGGATGTCCGGAGTACCGACCCGGCCCCGCACGGAGCCGCCCGCGGGCTCGTATCCGGGCGTCATCGCGAACGGGTCGGCGTGCGAGGTCCATCCGGGCAGGGGCGAGTCGAAAGCCGTCTGGTGCCGCTCGGCGACGTACAGATAGGCCGGCGAACCCGGCCCTCCGTTGAGGTACTTGTACGTGCAGCCGACGGCCAGGTCGACACCGTGCGCGTCGAGGCCCACGGGCAGGGCGCCCGCGCTGTGGCACAGGTCCCAGACCGCGAGCGCACCGGCCCCGTGGGCGGCGGCGGTGAGACCCGGCAGGTCGTGGAGCCTGCCCGTGCGGTAGTCGACGTGGTTGAGGAGGACCGCCGCCGTACGGGGGCCGAGCGCGGCCGGTACGCCGGAGGGGGCGACCGGCACGACGCGGTGGCCCGTCATGCGGGACGCCGACCCGGCGATGTACCCGTCCGTGGGGAAGGTCGACGCGTCGACGAGGATCTCGTCGCGCCCGTCACCCGCGAGGCGGGCCGCGGCGACGACGGCCTTGAAGACGTTCACGCTGGTGGAGTCACCCACCACGATCTGCCCGGCGGCCGCCCCGACCAGCGGGGCGATCCGGTCACCGATCCGCTCGGGCGCGGTCCACCAGCCGCTCTCGTCCCAGGAGCGGATGCGCAGCGCGCCCCACTCACGGGTGATGACGTCCTGCATGCGCGCGGGGACGTGGCGGGGCAGCGCGCCCAGCGAGTTCCCGTCCAGGTAGACGGTGTCGTCGAGGACGAACAGCTCGCGCAGTGCGGCCAGTTCGTCGGCGGTGTCGAGCGCCTCGGCGCGCTCCTTGAAGTCAGACATGGCTACGCGCCGTCCACAGTTCGGGGAACACGCTCTTGGTGGCCCGCTTCTCCAGCCAGGCGACCCCGGCCGATCCACCGGTTCCCGTCTTGGACCCCATCGCACGGCGGGTGGCGGTCAGATGGTCGTTGCGCCAGCGCCACACCAGCTCGCCGACATCGGTCAGCACCTCGCCGAGCCGTACGAGCTCGTCGTTCTGGTCGGGGTTGGCGTAGATCTCCGCCCAGACCGCCTCGACCGCGGGAGACGGCTCGTACTTCTGCGACAGGTCCCTCTCGAGCACCGCCTGAGGCACGGCGTACCCGCGGCGGGCGAGCAGGGCGAGCGTCTCGTCGTACAGGCCGGGCTCGTGGAGCGCCTTCTCCAGCTCGGCGTGCACCCGGGGGGCACCCCGGTGCGGCACGAGCATGGAGGCGGACTTGTCGCCCAGCAGGAATTCCATCCGCCGGTACATCGCCGACTGGAAGCCGGAGCCCTCGCCGAGGGATCCCCGGTAGGAGTTGAACTGGGCGGGAGTGAGTCCGGCGAGCGGCTTCCAGGAGGCGTTCAGCGCCTCCAGCTCCCGCAGCGAGCGCTTCAGGGCGTCACGGGCGGCCGGTACGCGGTCCTCGCGCAGGGCGTGCGCCGCCGTCTCCCACTCATGGACGATGACCGTGAACCACAGCTCCATGACCTGGGTGGTGACCAGGAAGACCATCTCGCCGGGATCGTCCGAGCGCAGGTGCTGGAGGTGGGTCAGGACGTCCGCCTGGACGTAGTCCTCGTACGGAGTCGTTCCCGCGAAGTCCAGGTGCGGGTTCTCCGCACCGGTGGCTTCGGGGTCGGGGTGGATCGTCGACATTTCTGTCTCCTCGACACGAGCTTCCGGGTAGCGGTCCGCCCCTTCCTCTGAGGTGGTGGAGCTCCGGTCCCCTGCTCGGCATCCTAACGGCCTTCCGGGATACGCGCCGGGCCCCGCGGGCGGCGGCCCGCGGGGCCCGGAGGCCGGGAGGACCGGCTCAGCCCAGGATGTCGGCGGCGGTCTGCGAGGAGTCACGCAGGAAGGACGAGCAGCGCTCGTACTCCTCCTGCTCGCCGATCGCCTGCGCGGCGCGCGCGAGGGCGTGCAGGGCACGCAGGAAACCACGGTTCGGTTCGTGCTCGAAGGGGACGGGGCCGTGTCCCTTCCAGCCCGCGCGGCGCAGGGCGTCGAGGCCGCGGTGGTAACCGGTGCGTGCGTATGCGTACGACTCGACGACCCGGCCGCCCTCGTACGCCTCGTCGGCGAGCTGCGCCCAGGCCAGCGAGGACGTGGGGTACTTCGCCGCGACATCGGCGGGCGCCGTGCCGCTCGCGAGCAGCTCACGCGGCTCCGGGTCGTCGGGCAGGTGGGTCGGGGCAGGGCCCCCGAGAAGGTTCTCGTGGATGGACATGGCTCAAGTGTGCCTGGGCCGGGGCCCGGCTCCAAGGGAGGGGCCGGGCCCCGGCCCGGCCGGGCCTCCCAGCCCCTCCGCCACTCGGCGAACAGGGTCCGGGGCAGAGCCCCGGTTCCGGGAAGGGGCGGGCGGGAGCCGAGCCCGCGCAGCGTACGCGGAACGGGCCCGGTCCCCGAGGGAGACCGGACCCGTCAGTACGTCTGTGACGTAGCCGCTTACTTCAGCTTCGTGCCGGAGGAACGCAGGTTGGCACACGCCTCCGCGACCCGCTCGGCCATGCCCGCCTCGGCGGACTTGCCCCAGCTGCGGGGGTCGTAGACCTTCTTGTTGCCGACCTCGCCGTCGACCTTCAGCACACCGTCGTAGTTGCGGAACACGTGGTCCACGATCGGGCGGGTGAAGGCGTACTGCGTGTCGGTGTCGAGGTTCATCTTCACGACGCCGTTCTCCAGCGCGGTGGCGATCTCCTCGGCGGTGGAGCCCGAACCGCCGTGGAAGACGAAGTCGAACGGCTGGCTGCCGGCCGGCTTGCCGTACTTGGCGGCGACACCCTGCTGGAGGTCCTTGAGGAGCTCGGGGCGCAGGACGACGTTGCCCGGCTTGTAGACGCCGTGGACGTTGCCGAAGGACGCTGCCAGCAGGTAGCGGCCCTTCTCACCCAGACCGAGAGCCTCGGCCGTACGCAGCGCGTCGTCGACGGTCGTGTACAGCTCGTCGTTGATCTCGTGCGTGACGCCGTCCTCCTCGCCACCGGTCGGGGTGATCTCGACCTCAAGGATGATCTTGGCGGCGGCGGCCTTGGCCAGCAGTTCCTGGCCGATGGCCAGGTTGTCGGCGAGGGTCTCGGCCGAACCGTCCCACATGTGCGACTGGAACAGCGGGTTCAGACCCTTGGCGACGCGCTCCGCGGAGACGTCGAGCAGCGGACGTACGTAACCGTCCAGCTTGTCCTTGGGGCAGTGGTCGGTGTGCAGCGCGACCGTGATGTCGTACTTGGCGGCGACGATGTGCGCGAACTCGGCCAGGGCTACGGCGCCCGTCACCATGTCCTTGTTGTGCTGGCCGCCCAGGAATTCGGCGCCGCCGGTGGAGATCTGGACGATGCCGTCGCTCTCCGCCTCCGCGAAGCCGCGCAGTGCAGCGTGCAGGGTCTGGGTCGACGTCACGTTGATGGCCGGGTAGGCGAACCTGCCTGCCTTCGCCCGGTCGAGCATCTCGGCGTAGACCTCGGGGGTTGCGATGGGCATCTGTCCGCTCCTTGGGATGTGCGGGTGTGCGGTGCTTGGTCCCTGACCTGGGGGCGACGTCATCGTCGCCCTTATCTTCCCAGACTCTCGCTTCGGCTCCACGCTGCCCGTCGGCTCCTGTTCCCTGTTTCACGTGAAACAGGGAACAGCCCGAGGAAGCCGCAGGTCAGGCCAGGTCGAGGTCCGCCACGGAGTAGACCTGGACGTACGGCAGGCCTGCCTCGGCGATCGCCGAGGCGGCGCCGCGCTCCACGATCACGGCGACGGCCACGACCTCGCCGCCGGCCTCGCGCACCGCTTCGACCGCGGTCAGCGGCGAGCCGCCGGTCGTCGAGGTGTCCTCGACGACGAGGCAGCGGCGGCCCTTGACGTCCGTGCCCTCGATGCGGCGCTGCATCCCGTGGGCCTTCTGCGCCTTGCGGACGACGAACGCGTCCAGGCTCTTCCCGCGCGCCGCCGAGGCGTGCAGCATCGAGGTGGCCACCGGGTCGGCACCCAGTGTCAGACCGCCGACACAGTCGTAGTCCAGCTCGGCGGTGGCGTCGAGCATCATCTGGCCGACCAGCGGCGCGGCCTCGCCGTCCAGCGTGATCCGGCGCAGGTCGATGTACCAGTCGGCTTCCAGACCCGAGGAGAGGGTCACTTTGCCGTGCACCACGGCCTTGTCCTTGATCTGCTGGAGCAGCTCAGCACGTACGTCAGTCATGCCAACGAGGGTAAGGGCTGCCGCGGAGGGTCAGAGCCGCGCCCAGCTCCAGGTCGACGTGATTTCCAGGGGCTCGATCGGGGTGACCAGCCGGGGGGCCGTGTTCAGCCCGTTCGGCGGTCCGGACTGCGGCTCCACACAGACCGCCTCGGCCTGCTCGTCGTAGACCACCACCCACTCGTCCCGGCTCCTGACCGTCAGCTCCAGCTGCCCGGGCCAGGTGAGCTTCACGTCGACGCCCTCAGGCATCCCGAAGCAGTCGTCCCAGGGGCCGGGGACGGGGTCGGTCCGGCGGCCGGTCGGCAGGTGGTCGTCGCCCCGCTCCTCCTGCCAGGCCGCGTCGAAGGCGATCTCCACGTCCTGGCCGCCGAGGTTCCGGAGGAACCAGGGGTGCCACCCTGCCTGCGCCGGGAACGAGTCCCCGTACGTCTCGATGCCGAGGCTCAGCGTCAGCGACTCCTCGGTCAGCTCGAAAGCCTGCGTCACCCGGCCCTCGTACGGCCACGGGTCGGCCAGATCGTAGAAGAAGGCCGCTTCCGAATCACTCTGCCGGGCCGGTTGCCAGGACGTGTCACGGCCGGTGCCGTGGATGGCGTGCGGCGGCGAGTTCAACGGCATCCGGTGCAGCTCGCCGCCATTGCGGAACAGACCGTTCCCGGTACGGCCGCACCACGGCACCATGGGGAAACAGCCGTACCGCTCGCCCTGGCGCAGCAGTTCGGTACCCCCGATCCGTAGGCTGCTGATCCGGCAGCCGTGCACGGGATCAACGGTCAGTTCGACGTCGCCGGCGCTCAGCCGTGCGTTCTTCACCACTCTGCTCACCCCCCGACACTACTGGCGTGGGACGGCTCCCTACGGCCTCCTGCGCCGCAGAGCTCTGCTCACCACCACGGCCGAGACGATCGCCAGGGCGGCCGCCGGGGCGGCCCAGCGCAGCGCGAGGCCCGCGGTGCCGTCCTCGGGCGAGGGCACGGGGGCGTACCGGCCACGTGGCGGAGCGTGGTCGACCTCCTCCGTGCTGCGGCCGATCATGGTGCGGCGAGCGTGCGCGGCTTCGGCCGGCGGCTCGTCCGGCACGGTGAATTCCATGTCCGCGGGCGAGTCGAGCGAGGACGGCGGCACGGGCACGTCGAACACGGACTCCATGCCGGCTCCCGGCGGCTCCTCCCGTGAGGCCTCGGCGCCCGACGCCTCCTCCCCTGAGGGTTCCGCAACCGGCGCCCCGGCCTCCGGCGAGCCGTCCCGCGTCGCCAGCGACTCCGTCACCAGCTGCTGCGTGAAGCGGTCCAGCAGACGCTCCGCCGCACTGAGCGCCACCGGTGCGTCCAGCTCCACGATGCGGCCGTCGCCACTCGCCGTGCCGGTGAATCCGATCGTCGTCCCACCGTCCGTCTCCGTCAGGCCGATGGTCAGCGTCAGCTTCACCGAGCCCGTACCGCGGGCCTCCACACCCTCCCCGGTGACGGAGAAGGAGTCACCTCCGCCGGAGGGCCGCAGCGTCAGCGCCCCTCGGTACGTGATCGTGTGGCCGTCGGCCCGGAATTTCAGCCGTCCCGTCAGCGGCCCCGCCGACGCGTCGGCATCCTGCTGGAGTCCCGGTACGCAGCGCGCGACGCGGGCGGGATCACCCAGCGCCCGCCGCAGGGACGAGACCGGAACCGGAACGAACACCTCATGCTCCATACCGCCGAGCCTACTCAGCCCCGGCCGTACCGTCAGCGCTTCCACCCCCGAAGGCCCCCCGACGGCCTCCCGAAGGCCGTGCGGGCCCCCGGCCTCCGTGCTCACGGCTCCTCCCGGTACCGCGGGTGGACCAGTGTCGACGGCAGCACCCCGTGCTGCCGCGCCCGCTCCGCCGCGCGCCGGCCGGCCAGCAACTCCCGCTCCCCCAGCGTCCGCAGAGGCGGCGCCTCCGGGTCCATGCCGAGCCGTCCCACCGTCTGCCGGGCGGCCAGCACGAACCCCCAGTCCCGCGGTTCCTCCGCCCCATCCGTGGCGCGCCCCGGACCCGTCACGAGCCCACCGGCCCGCCCCTCGACGCGGTACGGCCGGGTCACCAGGCCGCCCGCACGTACCGACGCCTCCACCGTCCAGAACGTCCTCGGCCTGCTGCTCGGCGGCCCCGCGTGCACCACCAGCCGGCCGGCCGGCTCCAGAGCTCCGGCGACCAGCCCGTAGAACTCTGCGGCGTAGAGCTTCGTGCTCGCCGTGATCCCCGGGTCGGGGAGGTCCGAGATCACCACGTCGTAGCGGTCGTGCGTGGCTCGCAGCCAGGCGAAGGCGTCCCCGGTGACCGCCGTCAGCCGGGGGTCCTCGTACGCGTGCCCGTTCAGCGCGGAGAGCCCCGGGTCCGTGCGGGCCAGCCGGGTGACGGCCGGGTCGAGCTCGACCACCACGACGGACGTGACATCCGGATAGCGCAGCACCTCACGGGCGGCCAGCCCGTCGCCCCCGCCCAGGATCAGTACCCGCCGGTGTGCCCCGTTCATGGCCGGGTGCACGAGCGCCTCGTGGTAACGGTGCTCGTCCCGGGAGCTCACCCGGAGCCGGCCGCCCAGGTAGAGGCCGAGCGAGCCGCGCCCCGGACCGGTCAGGACGATCTCCTGCACCTCTGTCTGCACCGCGACCCGCACCTCGTCCCCGTACACCGCGCGCCGCGCCGCCCGCTCGAAGTCGTCGACCAGGACGGAGGCCGTGGCCAGCAGGACGATCACCGCTCCGTTGACGACGACCAGCAGCAGGCGTGAGCGCGGTCCCAGATCGCGCCGGAACACCCACAGCACCAGCGTCCCGCCCGCCGCCGCGTTGACCGCGCCGGTGAACAGCGCCCCGGTCAGCTGGCCCATCACCGGCAGCAGCAGGAACGGGAAGGCCAGCCCGCCGGCCAGCGCGCCCACGTAGTCGGCGGCGAAGAGGTCCGCGGCCGCTCCGCCCGCGTCCTGCCGGTCGACCCGTTGGATGAGTGTCATCAGCAGCGGGATCTCCGCGCCGATCAGGATCCCGATCACGAGCGAGAAGCCGGCCACGGCGTAGCGCGGCTCCCCGAGCCAGGCGAAGGACGCGTACAGGACGAGCGCCGACGTCCCGCCGACGAGCGCGAGCGCGGCCTCGATCAGCCCGAACCCCACGGCGGCCCGGGTGCGTAAACGTTTCGCGAGCAGCGACCCGATGCCCATCGCGAACACCATCAGGGACAGCACGACCGAAGCCTGCGTGACCGAATCACCGATGAAGTACGAGGCCAGCGCCACCAGTTCCAGTTCGTACACCAGACCGCACGCGGCGCAGACGAAGACCACGGCCAGCACGAGGAACCGGCCGGTCCTCTGCCGCACGGGAAGCCGGGTCGCACCCCCTCGCGACGGCGTCTGCTGGTCGATCATGAAATGAACGCTACGTGACGGCCCGGTTGCCGTTTGTCACCCACACGAGTACACATGACGCGTGCCCGGTCTCCGTGCACCGCACCGGACGGGTCCGCGCCCTCCTCACGGCACCGCCGTCGGCACCCGCGCTCCCACCCGGGTGCGGGTCACCACCAGTTGGCCCTCCTGCGGATACGCGTGCCAGGTCCGCCAGCGCACCTGCCCCTCCGTCCGCTGCGCGAGCATCGCGGTGAAGGCGTGGGGACTGCCGGGGAACGTCCCCGCCAGCCCGTGCGGATGGTCGGACACCAGCGCGAGCAGCTCCTGGGCCCGCCCTGCGAACGATCCCTCCGAGAGCGTCTCGACGCGTGCCGCGAATTCGTAGTCCCAGTCACCCAGGCTCTCGGCGACACCCAGCGGCAGCGGTGCGCTGCTGCCCGGCAGACAGGCGACGGTCTCGGAGCACCTGCGGTTCCCCTCCTCCAGCAGCACCTGGTGGGAGGCGCCGAGCAGCCTCAGCTGCACCTTCGATCCCGACAGTTCGAGGTCGAGCACGGCGAGTGCGGGCAGCGGCTCCCGCCCGAGCGTCCATGCGAGATCGGCGGCCCGGGTATCGGAATAGGCGGTCTGAAGGGTCGTGAGCATGGATCGGCTCCGCAAAACACGCTGGGACACATGGACAGGAGGCACCCCCGGACGGCGGACGTGGGGGGGGGAGGGGCCCGATCCGGCCCAACTGGGGCCCGGGGGCTGAATGTTCTCTACTTCGATGCAATCACGAGGTAGGTCGTGCTCACAGCGTTTTTACCCAACTTGCCGCGGTTTCCATCCCTCAGGGGGCAGGACGGTTCACCTGTTCCCGCACTCCAACAAAAAGGTGTCCGGCGGGAGTTCATCTCCACCGGACACCTCGTACGCGCTCGCCCCGCCCGGGACGGGCGGGCCTGTCTCAGCTGCTGCCGCCGCCGCAGCCCCCGCCGCCACCGCAACTGCTGCCGCCGCCTCCGCAGGAATGCCCACCGGAGTCACCGCCGCCGCTGTCCCCGGCCCACCAGCTGTTGCCGCCCGAGCCGCCTCCCCCGCCACTGTCCGAGCCCCGGCGGCCCGCCCGCCCGGCGCGCCCCGCCGGGGTCTTCTTCCGGCTGCCTGATCCTGTGACGAGGGCAGCGGCCCCCACCGCCACGATCACCAGGAACACGATGAAGACGAACAACCCCATCGACCTCACATCCTTCTCTCCCCCGAAGCGAGGTCCCCGCTTCTCGAGTGGGCGTTGGATTCCCCTGGCCCGCCGCGCCCAAAGCAGACTTGAGCAACTCCAGAGCTTCGGAACAGGATGGCGTCCATGACACAGGGACGACCGCTGCTCAACCGCCGCCTCACCGAGTTCGGCACGACGATCTTCGCGGAGATGACGGCCCTGGCCGTACAGACGGGATCGATCAATCTCGGCCAGGGCTTCCCCGACACCGACGGTCCCGAGGAGATCCGCGAGGCCGCGGTCCGCGCGCTGCGCGCCGGCCACGGCAACCAGTACCCACCGGGCCCCGGCATCCCCGAACTGCGCTCCGCGGTCGCGGAGCACCAGCAACGGCACTACGGGCTGGAGTACGACCCCGAGGCCGAGGTCCTGGTCACCACAGGTGCCACGGAGGCGGTCGCCGCCTCCCTGCTCGCCCTCCTGGAGCCCGGCGACGAGGTCATCGCACTGGAGCCCTACTACGACTCGTACGCCGCCTGCATCGCCATGGCGGGCGGCACCCGCGTCCCCGTCACGCTCCGGCCGCACGAAGGGGCCTTCCGGCTCGACCTCGACGAACTGCGCGCCGCCGTCACGCCCCGCACCCGGCTGATCCTGCTCAACACCCCGCACAACCCGACCGGCACCGTCCTGACCCGGGACGAGCTGGCCGCCGTCGCCGCACTCGCGTGCGAGCGGGACCTTCTGGTGGTCACCGACGAGGTCTACGAGCACGTCGTCCTCGAGGGTGAGCACATCCCCCTCGCGTCCTTCCCCGGCATGCGTGAGCGCACGGTCACCATCAGCAGCGCGGGCAAGACGTTCTCACTGACGGGGTGGAAGATCGGCTGGATCACCGCGAGCCCGGAACTGGTCACCGCGGTCCGCTCGGCCAAGCAGTTCCTGACCTACGTCTCCGGTGGCCCCTTCCAGTACGCGGTCGCCGATGCCCTGCGCCTGCCCGACAGCTACTTCGAGGGGCTGCGCGCGGATCTGCGCGCCAAGCGCGACCTGCTCGGCGCGGGCCTGGCGGAGGCCGGTTTCGAGGTCTACGAACCCGCCGGGACGTACTTCGTCACCGCCGACATCCGTCCGCTCGGTTCGGGGGAGGACGGCTTCGCCTTCTGCCGGGCGCTCCCGGGGCGCTGCGGGGTCGTCGCCGTCCCGAACGCGGTCTTCTACGACCACCGCGAGCAGGGCGCGCCCTTCGTACGCTTCGCGTTCTGCAAACGTACGGACGTGCTCACCGAGGCGGTCACCCGGCTGAAGGGCCTCCGCGCGTCCTGACCCGGAACAGCGCAGGCCCGGGACGGAGCGCCGGCCGCACTGGCCGCGCCCCGGACCGGACCTGCGCCGTCCGTCCGCCGGATCAGGCCTCCGTGGGCTCCCCGCCCTCGGTCTTCTGCTCCGCGGACTCCAGTCCCAGGCGCTCCACGAGCCACTTGTCGAACTCGATCGAGGCCCGCACCCAGCTGACCGTCGAGGAGACGAAGTGCTCCAGGCTGACACCGGTGCCGATGAGCATCTGCGCCTCACCGACCAGGCGTACGGAGGCGGCGGTGCCCTCCTCGCCCTCATGGGCGTGCGTGTAGACCTTGGGCCACAGGGTGCGGCGGTTCCAGTCGTCGATCGCGTCGAGCAGCACGGCGCGCTGGTCCAGGGCGTGGGGGCGGTCGTAGAAGGTCCGGACCGAGAAGACCTGCTGCTCCTCCTCGCCACGGAACATGAAGTACGTCCGGAAGTCTTCCCACGGCGCGGCGAGGTCGCCCTCGTCGTCGACGACGAACTTCAGCTCCATCTGCTCGAGAAGCTGCTTGACGAGGTCCTGGTCGGGGACCACGGGGCCTTCGGGCCTTTCCGCCTGCGGTTCGGGCTGGCCTCCGAAGTTGGGGATCGAGGACGGGTCGATAGACATCGCTGGGTACTCCTGTGGATCGCACGTGGTTTCCTGGCTTCGACCCTAGCCGCGATCGCGGCCGGTGGTCCTACGCACTCAGGGGAATCGTCCCCCCGCTCGTTCCCCTGGCCCTCGACCAGGAAACCGCGGCCAGCACGGCGCAGAGCGTGCCGACGACTCCGGCCCCGCCGATCGTCTGTGCCGAGGACCCGGACAGCTCCGCCGCCAGGCCGCCCGCCGCGACACCGATCCCCTGCACCGCGGTCAGCCCCGACCTGGCGAGTCCCAGCGCCTGACCGCGCTGGCCGGCCGGGGTGAGCAGGACGAAGGTCGCCCCCGCGGTGATCTGGTACGCGGAACAGACGCCCGACACCAGCAGCACCAGCAGGGCCACCCCCACCCCGGGGCCCGCGAGGTAGACGACCAGCGGAAGGTTCGCGCCCACCGCCAGCGGCCCGAGCAGCCGGCGCCGGCGCTCGGCGTCGAAGCCCGTACGGCCCATGAGGGCCGCGCCCAGAACCATTCCGGCGGGGTGCGCGGCGAGCAGGAGCCCCACCGAGGCGGCGCTCCCGCCGGCCTCCTCGGAGAACGGGGCGGCGAGACCCTCCGGCAGCACGACGAAGCCCGCCAGCCAGCCGAGCGCGACCAGCGACCGCAGCCGGGAATCCGACCAGATCAGGACCGCGGCCTTGCCCACCTGGGTGTGCACCCGCTTCGGCTGCGCGTCGCCCGGGTCCACCGGCCGCGCCTTCACACCCAGCCTGATCAGGCATGCGGAGACCAGGAACGTCACCGCGTTCAGCCCGAGGGAGAGGTGGCCGCCCAGCCACACCACGAGCACCCCGCCGACGGCGAAGCCGACCAGCTGTCCGGCCTGATGGGTGATCATCATGACCCGTTGTCCCCGCTCGTACAGGCGCTCACCCAGGACGGCCGGCATCAGGGCGCCCTGCGACGCCCCGAACGGCGCCTCGGCGAGCTGCGCCAGCACCAGCAGCCCCGCGAGCAGCGGCAAGGGTGTCCCCGGCAAGGCCATCAGGCCGACGAGGACGGCCCGCACCAGGTCGCATCCGATCATGACCGTGCGCCGGGGGAAACGGTCCGCGAGGCCGGAGAGGAGCACTCCGGACAGCAGTGCGGGCAGGCTCGTCAGAGCGTAGGTCGCCGCGGTCCAGCCGGCCGACTCGGTGCGTTCGAACACGAGGAGCGACAGCGCCACCCGTGCCAGCTGGTCGCCCAGCACCGACTGGGCAAAAGCCGCCCACAGCGTCCGAAATTCGCTCAGGCGAATGAGGCTGCCGCTCCTGCAATCCTTCGGCTCCGCCTTCGACTCGCCGGGTATCCGCTCCGTCATGCGCGCACCCTACCGGTTGCCGAATTCACCCCGAACGCCCCTGCGGAAAAGAAAAGGGCCCGGAGTGTCCCGATACCGCGCGGCACCCGATCACCCGGACAACTGCCGTTCCGGCTCCGGCCGAGGACGCAGATATGTATCGGTCGGACACAAAAAACAATGGTCCGGACCGGGGATTCCCGCATCCGGCCAGATTAAGGAAACTTTCGGCTCGATTTCACAGGTGTTCCCCCGACGAGGTGTGCCCGATGGACACATCAATGGGGAGGGGCCGCACACGCGTGTGCCCCCTCCCCGGCCGGGACACGAGGTCTTCCGGCCGGGGAGGGGGCACAGGACACCGCCCGGGTCTACAGGGTCTTCGCCGCCGCGGTCCCCACGGTCAGTCCGTCACCGCCCCGGTCGACCCGGACCGTGTCGCCGTCCTTGACCTCGCCCGCGAGGATCTCCTTCGCGAGCCGGTCGCCGATCGCGGTCTGGATGAGCCGGCGCAGCGGCCGGGCGCCGTACGCCGGGTCGTTGCCCTCCACCGCCAGCCAGGCCAGTGCTCCGGGGGTGACGTCGAGGCGGATCCGCCTGTCGGCCAGCCGCCCGGCGAGACGGCCCACCTGGAGCCCCGCGATGTGGGCCAGCTCGTCGCCGGACAGAGCGGAGAAGACGACCAGGTCGTCGAGCCGGTTGAGGAACTCCGGCTTGAACGAGGCCCGTACGACCTCCAGGACCTGCTCCTTCTTCACCTCGGGCTCGGTCAGGGGGTCGATCAGGAACTGGCTGCCCAGGTTCGACGTCAGGATCAGGATGGTGTTGCGGAAGTCCACCGTCCTGCCCTGCCCGTCGGTGAGCCGGCCGTCGTCGAGCACCTGCAGCAGGACGTCGAAGACCTCGGGGTGGGCCTTCTCGACCTCGTCCAGCAGCACGACGCTGTACGGGCGGCGGCGCACCGCCTCCGTGAGCTGGCCGCCCTCCTCGTATCCGACGTAGCCGGGCGGGGCACCGACGAGACGGGCGACGCTGTGCTTCTCGCTGTACTCGCTCATGTCGATGCGGATCATGGCCCGCTCGTCGTCGAACAGGAAGTCGGCGAGTGCCTTCGCCAGCTCCGTCTTGCCGACCCCCGTCGGACCGAGGAACAGGAACGAACCGGTGGGCCGGTCGGGATCGGCGATCCCTGCGCGTGTGCGGCGTACGGCGTCCGACACGGACCGCACGGCCTCGCTCTGGCCGATCAGCCGCCTGCCCAGCTCGGACTCCATCCGCAGCAGCTTCTGGGTCTCGCCCTCCAGGAGGCGTCCGGCCGGGATGCCGGTCCAGGCGCCGACGACGTCGGCGATGTCGTCCGGGCCGACCTCCTCCTTGACCATGGTGTCCCTGGAAGCCTCCTGCTCGGCCTCGTCCGCCTCGGCCAGCTCACGCTCCAGGCCGGGGATCTCCCCGTACAGCAGCTTGGAGGCGGTGTCGAAGTCACCGTCGCGCTGGGCACGCTCCGCCTGGCCCCGCAGCTCGTCGAGACGCTCCTTGAGCTCACCGACGCGGTTCAGGCCCTGCTTCTCCTTCTCCCAGCGGGCGGTGAGACCGCGCAGCTCCTCCTCCTTGTCGGCGAGGTCGCGGCGGATCTTCTCCAGGCGCTGCTTGGAACCCTCGTCGCTCTCGTTCCTGAGCGCCAGCTCCTCCATGTGCAGCCGGTCGACGGAACGCTGGAGCTCGTCGATCTCCAGGGGCGAGGAGTCGATCTCCATGCGGAGCCGGGAGGCCGCCTCGTCGACGAGGTCGATCGCCTTGTCGGGGAGGAACCGGGAGGTGATGTACCGGTCGGAGAGCGTCGCCGCGGCCACCAGCGAGGAGTCGGCGATCTGGACCTTGTGGTGCGCCTCGTAGCGGCCCTTGAGCCCACGCAGGATCGCGATGGTGTCCTCGACGGACGGCTCGGCGACCAGGACCTGCTGGAAGCGGCGCTCCAGCGCGGGGTCCTTCTCGATGCGTTCGCGGTACTCGTCCAGCGTGGTGGCGCCGACCATGCGGAGCTCACCCCGGGCGAGCATCGGCTTGAGCATGTTGCCCGCGTCCATCGCGGAGTCGCCGCCCGCGCCCGCACCGACGACGGTGTGCAGCTCGTCGATGAAGGTGATGATCTGTCCGTCGCTCTCCTTGATCTCGGAGAGGACGGTCTTGAGGCGTTCCTCGAACTCGCCGCGGTACTTGGCGCCCGCGACCATCGCGCCGAGGTCCAGGGAGACGAGCCGCTTGTTCCGGAGGGACTCGGGGACATCGCCCTTGACGATGCGCTGGGCGAGCCCCTCGACGACGGCCGTCTTGCCGACGCCGGGCTCACCGATGAGCACGGGGTTGTTCTTCGTACGGCGTGACAGCACCTGCACGACGCGGCGGATCTCCTGGTCACGGCCGATGACCGGGTCCAGCTTGCCCTCGCGGGCGGCGGCCGTGAAGTCCGTACCGAACTTCTCCAGCGCCTTGTACTGCCCCTCGGGGTCGGGAGTGGTCACCCGGCGCCCTCCCCTGCTCTTCTCGAATGCGTCCAGCAGCTTCTTCGCACCGGCTCCCTGTCCCTCGAGGATCTCACCGGCGCGGCCGCCCTTCGCCGCCACGGCGATCAGCAGGTGCTCCGTGGAGAGGTAGTCGTCGCCGAGTTCCTTGGCACACCGGTCGGCGTCGGCGAGGACGGCGAGCAGTTCGCGGCTGGGCTGCGGCGGCGCGACGGTCGACCCGGTGACGCTGGGCAGCGCACCGAGCAGCCGCTCGGTCTCCTCGCGCACGGCCACCTGGTCGGCCTCGGCGGCGGCCAGCAGGTCGGTGATGTTCGCGTTGTCCTCGCCCGCGAGCAGCGCGAGAAGCAGATGCCCGGGGGTCAGGTCCGGATGTCCGTCCTTGACGGCCCTGCTGGTGGCCGCGTTGAGGGCGTCCCGGCTCTTGTTGGTCAGCTCGGCGTCCACGGGCGCTGTCTCCTCCTCGTACGGGTGCTTCATGGAACTATGACTCGAACAACGGGTACAAAGTTGAGTCTATTCCACTCAAGGGCAGGGTGATGCCTCCCCGGCTCCCGAATCTTCCTGTATCTAGGCTGACCCCATGCCTGACGTACGCGACCCCGGTCCCGAATACCTCGCCTTCTGGCAGGAGCGCCACGTGTGCACCCTGACCACGCTCCGCCCGGACGGCACGCCGCACGTCGTGCCCGTCGGGGTGACGTACGACCCGGAGACACGGCTCGCCCGCGTCATCACCGGCGGGAACACCAGAAAGGCCGCCAACGTCCTGGCGGCCGGCCCGGAGGGGGCACGGGTCGCGGTCTGCCAGATCCAGGGGCGCCGCTGGGCGACCCTGGAGGGCCGCGCGGTCGTCCGCACGGACCCCGGCGCGGTCCAGGACGCGGTACGCCGCTACGCGGAGCGCTACGAGCGCACTCCGCGGCACAATCCGGAGCGGGTCGTCATCGAGATCGCCGTCGACAGGGCTCTCGGAAAGGGCTGAGAATTCGAAGCGCTTTCCGGGCAGCACAACGGCGCCATCGTGTTCAGGTCACGATGGCGCCGCTGTGTGGGGGAAGTGCCGGAACGACATGGAGCAACGGGGGAATCGTTCAGGCACTGCGGGGGGTGGCGGAAATGGCTTCTTGCTCGAACAGCTCATGGTCGCGCTGATCGAGATTCACGAAAATCATGCCGTACCTCACGGCACAGCGAACCGGTTGCGGCGCTCCGCGCGGTCGGCGGAGGCAGCGATAGGCACGGATGTCGTCATCCGTTTCCATCACGACAACGATGGGCTCTCCGAACAGGGTGACCATCAACGAATCGCCCTGGCGGGTGAGCGCCGTGAGCAGATCGATGAAATGCCACCCTGAGCGATAGGCCGTGGCCATCTCCCGCCGGAAGGTGCGGTCGTCCGGTGGGGTGGTCATGAGCCGGCGTGGGTCGGAGTGGACCAGGCGATGTCACCCGGCTCGGTCTGGGTCCCCCATGCGATGTCACCCGGGTCGGCCTGGATCCCCCATGCGATGTCACCCGGCGCAGACGCCTCGACGTTCCAGGCGATGTCGCCCGATGCCGCAGCAGCGCCCCCACCCCAGGCGATGTCGCCTCCGCCCGCCAGTCCAATGCCCAGGGCTGCAACGAACGAGGCGGCAAGCGCCGAGCGAAGCATTCGCTTATACATGATCGGCTTCGTCCTCACTTGTGGATTGTTCTCCCCCGCACCAAAGACGATGTCTCACCCAGGCACTCGAACACCACCGACTCGATGCATCATGTTCCTGCATGTTCAGGAACCTGGGGGGTGGAGATATGACCGCAAGCTACACAAAGCCGACACATCCTCACGGGATTACCGAACTATGCGAAGAAGGAGGGCGCCTGTACGCCGGTGCGCTGCGCTCCGGACGCATCGCACGCTCCGAGGTGGCGGCGACTCCCTGCCTGATCGACTTCGCCCTGCTGCACCCCGATCCCGACGATCCCGAGTGGCTCCGGCCCGTACCGCCGTCGGCCGCGCTGGCCAAGCATCTGCACCCGCTCGAACGCGAGATCCTGGAGCGCAGGCGACGCTCCGTGCTGCTGGCCGAGTCCTTCGAACCGTTCATGGACATCAGCGCCCAGGATCCGCCGACCACCCACGCCATCACCGTCCTCGAGGGCGCCAACCGCATCAACGCCGCCCTGGACCTCGCCACCGCCGAGTGCCGCACCGAGGTCCTGACGGTCCAGCCGGGCGGCGGCCGGAGCCAGGACCGCCTCAGCGAGGCCCTGGAGCGGGGTCTGGCCGTCGTGGACCGAGGCGTGCGCCTGCGCACGCTCTACCAGCACACCGTGCGGCACAGCCCCAGCACGCTCGCCTACGCCGAGCTCATAGCGGACGAGAACGTGGAGATCCGCACGCTCGAGGAACTCATCGAGCGGCTGATCATCTTCGACCGCACGGTCGCCTTCATCCCCGCCACGGACGACCGCCAGATCGCCCTGGAACTGCGTCACACGGGGCTGGTGGAGTACCTCGCCAAGGTGTTCGAGCAACTCTGGACCAGAGCCGCACCACTGCTCGAAGAGGTGAAGTACACCTCGACACCGCTCGGTATCACGGGTGTTCAGCGCTCGATCGCCCAACTCCTCGTCGAGGGCCACGTCGATGACTCCATCGCCCGTCGCCTCGGTATGAACGTACGCACCTGCCGTGCGCACGTGGCCAAGCTCAATGCCGCGCTCGGCAGCAACAGCCGCGCCCAACTCGGCTATCTGATCGCACAGTCGGGCATCCTGGACCAGCAGTGATCCCGGAGCTCCCGGACAGGGCGCACCAGGAGGAGGCGCGGCCGCACCGGGTCTCGCCGGGCCGTTCCCCTGCATGTCCAGCCTCCCTCCGCCGTTAGGCTTTGGCCACCGTCATCTTGTTGCAGTGCACGAAGTGGGGGGGTTCCAAACCGACATGGACGACGCCAAAAGGGCCCACCCTCACGGGACCCGTGAGCTGTGCGACCCGGCCGTCCGCCTGTACGAGGAGGCCCTGCGCGCGGGGCGCCTGCCCCGCACCGCACTCGCCGCGGCACCCTGTCTGCTGGACATGGCCCTCGTCGAACCCGACCCACGTGACGGCGGCTGGCTGCGGCCCGTCCAGCCGTCCGCCGCCCTGGCCCGTCTGCTGCAGCCCATCACCCGCGAGATCAGCGAGCGGATCCGGCTGACCTCCACGCTCGCCGCGGCGCTGACGCCCCTCACGGCGGTCTTCGACGAGGACCCCAACCTCGCCATCACCGTGCTGGAGGGCCGCTCCCACATCATCTCGGTGCTCCGGGAGGCGTCCACCCGCGCCACCGAGGAGGTCCTGACCGCGCAGCCCGGCGGCAACCGCCTCACGCACAACATGCAGCAGGGCCTGGAGAACGCCCGCTCCGCGATCGCCTCGGGCGCCCGGCTCAGACACCTCTACCAGCACCCCGCCCGCTACAGCCCGGGGCTCAGGGACTACGTGGCGCAGATACCGGCCGACCACCTCCAGGTGCGGACCGTCGAACAGACCGTCGACCGCCTCATCGTCTTCGACCGCTCCGTCGCCTACATCCCGGCCGCGCCCGGGGACGAAGCGGCCCTGGAGATCCGTCATCCGGCCCTCGTCCGCTACCTCACCCGGGTCTTCGAGGTCCTCTGGGTCCAGGCGACCCCCTACAGCGAGCAGTTGCCCGTCGCGGCCCCGGGAACGCCGGTCACCGCCGTCCAGCAGAGCATCGCCCGTCTCCTCGCGGAGGGGCACGTCGACGACCTCATCGCCCGCAGACTGGGCATCAGCGTCCGCACCTGCCGCTCTCACATATCCAAGCTGATGCAGTCGCTCGGCGCCCGCAGCCGCACCCACCTCGGGGCGCTCCTGGTGCGCTCGGGCATCGTGGACCAGGAGTCCGCGACAACGGCGAAAGGAGGGCCCGCCCCCCGGAGCGTGAACTCCTGGAGCGGGCCCCGGCGGCCTTCGGCGCGCGCCTCAGTCCTTCGGCCTCTTGGGCCGCCAGACCACCAGCGCGCCGGCCTGCTGCACATCCTGGTAGGGCACCAGGTCGCGCCGGTAGGAGGCGTGCACCTGGGCCTCGCGCTGCTGCATGGCCACGGCCGCGCCGTCCACCGCCGCCGAGAGCTCCGCGACGCGCTGCTGGAGCGCGGCGACCTGGTTCTCCAGCTCGATGATGCGCTTGATACCCGCGAGGTTGATGCCCTCGTCCTGCGACAACTGCTGCACGGTGCGCAGCAGTTCGATGTCACGCGCCGAGTAGCGGCGGCCGCGCCCGGCCGTGCGGTCCGGCGAGACCAGGCCGAGGCGGTCGTACTGGCGCAGTGTCTGCGGGTGCAGGCCCGAGAGCTGGGCCGCGATCGAGATGACGTAGACCGGTGATTCGTCGGTCAGCTGGTACGGATTGCGTCGACGGCCGTCCATCTCAAGCTCCCTTCGCCGCCTGGAACAGCTCCGCCCGCGGGTCCTCCCCCGCGGTCGACTTCCGGTAGGCCTCCAGCGCGTCCTGGGCGTCCGCACCGAGGTCCGTGGGCACGGCCACCTCGACGGTGACCAGGAGGTCGCCACGGGTCCCGTCCTTGCGTACGGCGCCCTTGCCCCGGGCCCGCATCGTACGTCCGTTGGGCGTGCCGGCCGGGAGTTTCAGGGTGACCGGAGGCCCGCCGAGCGTGGGGACCTTCACCTCGCCGCCGAGCGCCGCCTCCGGGAAGGTGACGGGCACGGTGACGGTGAGGTTGTCGCCCTTGCGGCCGAAGACCGGGTGGGCGTCGACGTGGACGACGACGTACAGGTCGCCGGCCGGACCACCGCGCTCCCCCGGGCTGCCCTTGCCGCGCAGCCGGATGCGCTGGCCGTCCAGCACACCCGCGGGAATCCTGACCTGCATCGTGCGGGCCGACTTCGCCCGGCCGCTGCCCTTGCAGACCTCACAGGGGTCCTGGGCGATGAGGCCCCGGCCCTTGCAGTCCACGCAGGGGTCGGTCAGGGAGAATCCGCCGCCGGTGCCGCGCGACACCTGGCCGGTGCCGACACACGTCGGACAGACCCTCGGGGTGCCGTTCTTGTCGCCGGTACCGGAACACGCCTTGCAGGGGGCCTGGCTGGACATCCGCAGCGGGACCGTGGCCCCGTCGACCGCCTCGGTGAAGCTGAGCGTCACCTCGGACTCGATGTCCTGGCCGCGCCGCGGCTGGACACGTGTGCCCGCACCGCCGCGGTTGAACAGTCCGCCGAAGACATCGCCCAGACCGCCACCGCCGAAGCCGCCGGCGGTCTGGCCACCGCCCGGTGCGCCGCCGAAGAGGTCGCCCAGGTCGAAGTTGAAGTTGCCGCCCGCACCGCCGGGACCCGCCCGGAAGCCTCCGTTGCCGAAGAGGGCGCGCGCCTCGTCGTACTCCTTGCGCTTCTTGGGGTCCCCGAGGATGTCGTTCGCCTCGGAGATCTCCTTGAAACGCTCCTCGGCCTTGGCGTCACCCTTGTTGGCGTCCGGGTGGTACTCCCGGGCGAGCTTCCGGTACGCCTTCTTGACCTCGGCGTCGGTGGCGTCCTTGGGGACGCCGAGAACCTTGTAGTAGTCCTTCTCGACGAAGTCCTTCGTGCTCATCGACGTCCCTCCTTCCGGACGATCGGCCGTGGGGCCGGCCCCGGGGGGGGCCGCCCCCCCCCGCCGCGGGGACGAGCCCGCGGCGGGGGGGGGGGCACACGCCAAACGAGCCCCCCCGACCCCCACGAGTGCGCGACGGATGCAACGAACCCCGGCC
>NZ_JBIBZU010000014.1:0-231150 GCF_043088245.1 Streptomyces sp. NPDC014623
CGCTCCCTCAGCCTCGCAACGTCATCGCGTCCAACGACCACGGTCCTCGCAACTCCCACAGATCGCGGGTGTTGCGAGGACCGTTAGAACCCAAGCTCCGGCGAAGGAGTACGGGGCCTTCGCCCGCACGGGGCCCGGTGGAGCCTCGGAACGCGCCTCAGCGGCCGCCACGGGACCCGGTGGGCCCTGTGACGGCCGCTGAGGCCTTGGCTTCAGCCCTGCCAGCTGTGCGGGGCGCGGAAGCCGGGGGTGCGCTCCAGCCGGCGCCATCCGGCGGTGCTGCGGCCCCGGTGGGCGGGTGCGTCGGGCCGGGCGGCCGCGCGGGCGAGCAGGACCGCGGTGATGGCGGCGAGCTCCTCGGGGCCGGCCTGGCCCTTCTCGACGCGCAGGACTGAATCGGCGGGAGTGGCGGTCATGGTGTCTCCGTCTTCTGTGCAGGTGGTCGCGAAACGTGGGCGGGGGCCGGGGTGGCCGCTGCGGCTGCGACTACTGCGGGGGGTTGCCGTGCTTGCGGGACGGCAGGTCCGCGTGCTTGTTGCGGAGCATCGCGAGCGAGGCGATCAGCACCTCGCGCGTCTCGGCGGGGTCGATGACGTCGTCGACCAGGCCGCGCTCGGCCGCGTAGTAGGGGTGCATCAGCTCCGCCTTGTACTCCTTGACCATGCGGGCCCGCATGGCTTCGGGGTCCTCGGCGTCGGCGATCTGCCGGCGGAAGATGACGTTGGCGGCGCCTTCGGCGCCCATGACGGCGATCTCGTTGGTCGGCCACGCGTAGGTGAGGTCGGCACCGATGGACTGGCTGTCCATGACGATGTACGCACCTCCGTAGGCCTTGCGCAGGATCAGCGAGATCCTCGGCACGGTCGCGTTGCAGTACGCGTACAGCAGCTTCGCACCGTGGCGGATGATCCCACCGTGCTCCTGGTCGACGCCGGGCAGGAAGCCGGGTACGTCCAGCAGAGTGATGATGGGGATGTTGAACGCATCACACATCTGGACGAACCGCGCGGCCTTCTCGGACGCCTCGATGTCCAGGACACCGGCCAGCGCCTGCGGCTGGTTGGCCACGATGCCGACGACCTGCCCGTCGAGCCGGGCCAGGGCGCAGACGATGTTGCGCGCCCAGCGCTCGTGGACCTCCAGGAAGTCGCCGTCGTCGACGAGCTCCTCGATGACCTTGTGCATGTCGTACGGACGGTTGCCGTCGGCCGGGACCAGGTCCAGGAGGACGTCGCCACGCCGGTCCGCCGGGTCGTCGCTCGGCACGACGGGCGGGTTCTCCCGGTTGTTGGAGGGGAGCATCCCGATCAGGTAGCGGACCTCGGCGATGCAGGTCTCCTCGTCGTCGTACGCGAAGTGCGCGACGCCCGAGGTCTCGGCGTGCACGTCGGCGCCGCCGAGGCCGTTCTGCGTGATCTCCTCGCCGGTGACCGCCTTGACGACGTCCGGTCCGGTGATGAACATCTGCGAGGTCTCGCGGACCATGAACACGAAGTCGGTGAGCGCCGGGCTGTAGGCCGCGCCACCCGCGCACGGACCGAGCATCACGCTGATCTGCGGGATGACGCCGGAGGCGCGGGTGTTGCGCTGGAAGATCCCGCCGTAGCCCGCGAGCGCGCTCACACCCTCCTGGATCCGGGCGCCCGCACCGTCGTTCAGCGAGACCAGCGGGGCACCCGCCGAGATGGCCATGTCCATGATCTTGTGGATCTTCGTGGCGTGGGCCTCGCCCAGCGCCCCGCCGAAGATCCGGAAGTCGTGCGCGTAGACGAAGACCGTCCGGCCCTCGACCGTGCCCCAGCCGGTGATGACACCGTCGGTGTACGGCTTCTTCGCCTCCAGGCCGAATCCGGTCGCCCGGTGCCGGCGCAGCTGCTCGACCTCCTTGAACGATCCCTCGTCCAGCAGCAGCTCGATGCGCTCCCGCGCCGTCAGCTTCCCCTTGGCGTGCTGCGCCTCGGTCGCCCGGTCGCTCGGTCCGCGCCGGGCCTGTTCGCGCAGCGCCAGCAGTTCGGCCACCCGGCCACGCGTGTCGCCCGGCTCGCCCGCGATTTCGTCCACAACGGTCATACGTCGACCCTACGAACCCGGCTGCGGAAACCTGCCGTCCACACCGGACAGTCTCCTGCCCCGTTTCCTGGTGGCACCTGACAGAAGCCGGGGACCGTGTAACCCATCTGCCAGCTCGCAGGGCCACCGCGTTGTAGAGGTGCGACAAAACAAGGGCTGTGGCCCTCGCCACACAGCGGATCGCGCGCCACGCCGTGAATCCACCGGGGCGGACGACCGGACACGCCTCGACAGCCGGGGCCGGGAGTGGTCTCCCGTCCGTGCGCTCGCGCGTCACGGCGGTGACCCGCCTCCGGGGGACCGTATCCGCGCACAGGACGAGGAAACAGGCCGTACCCGCCTTCAGCTCCTGTCACTCCACGCATGCGACGAGAGACCAGGAGTGGCCAAGACCCCTCCGAGGGCGTCGAGTTGTGAAGAACGGCGGCTTCTTGAGAGCGCTCTCAGTCATAAGTCTTGACGCTCACCGGAGCCCTCGCGAGAGTGGTGCGGACCGCAGACGGCCCCCACCGGTCCGCCTCCTCGGGCCATTCCCTGACCCCGTCTGCACCCCCCACACCTCGGGAGTTCCTTCGTGATTTCGCGCAGAATGTTCCTGACAGGCGCCGCCGCCTCCGCGACCGCGCTCACCTACCCCCTCTGGGGCAGCACCCTGAGCCCACGCGCGTCGGCGGCCCCCGCGACGTGCGAACTGGCCCTGGAGAACCGCTCGTTGCCCGGCACGGTGCACGCGTACGTCACCGGCCACGAGCAGGGCACGGACCGCTGGGTGCTCCTGCGCCCCGACGGCAGCGTCTACCGTCCCGACTCCCCCGGCGCCCCGCAGACCCCGCTGCCGGTGGACTGCGCCATCCCGCTGAAGGCCGCGGGCGCCGGACCTGTCGTGCTCACCCTGCCTCAGATGTACGGGGCGAGGGTCTACTTCGTACGCGACGACAAGCTGGACTTCTACCTCAACCCGGGTCCGTCCCTGGTCGAGCCGGCCTTCGCGACCCCCACCGACCCGAACTACGGCAGGACCTGGTCCTTCTGCGAGTTCACCTTCAATCCGCAACAGCTGTACGCGAACATCAGCTACGTCGACCTGGTGACGGCACTGCCGATCGGGCTGACCCTGGAGGGCGACGGCACGCACACGGTGGCCCCGCTCCCGGACGGCGCGGTCCAGCGCATCGCCGACGATCTCACGGCCCAGGCGGCCTCCGACGGACAGCCCTGGGACGAGCTGGTCACCCGCGGCCCGGACGGGCAGGTCCTGCGGGTCGTCTCGCCCCAGAACCTGATGGCGCCGTTCTTCGACCGGCCGGACCAGATGCCGTTCCGGGACCTGTTCACCGCGCAGATCGACGAGGTGTGGGAGAAGTACCGCTCCACCGACCTGCGGATCGACCTGCAGGGCGGCCGGGGCACGCTGGCGGGGCGCGTCAGCGGGGACACCCTGACCTTCGAGGGCGGCCACACCTTCGTCAAGCCGACGTCGAAGGACATCTTCACCTGCAATCACGGCCCCTTCGCGAACAATCCCGGGGATTCCGACGACAAGAAGGCGCTGCTGGCCAGGATCGCGGCCGGCTTCAACCGCTCGATCATGCTCAGCCACCCGCAGCAGCCCAACGGCACGTCGGTGGCGGACTACTACAAGGGCGCGGTGACCAACCACTGGTCGCGCGTCGTCCACGCGAACTCCCCGATCGGCTACGCGTTCCCCTACGACGACGTACGTCCCGACGGTGAGCCGGACGTGTCGGGGGCCGCCCACGACGGCAACCCCCGCCGCTTCACGGTGAGCGTGGGTTCCTGAGCGGGGCCGGTACCGGAGCCGCAGACCCGGCCTGAGGCGGCGTCAGCCACTCGGGTGCCCCTGTCCGTCGGACAGGGGCACCCGTGTGTGCGGGGTCCCTCGTACGGGGAGCTTGCGCGCAGGAGGTCAGCAGCCGCCGCAGTTGTAGTACGTCACGTCCCAGTGGTTGCCCTCGTCCGCGTAGACGTTGCCGGAGCCCGACCGGTACTGCGGGGCGCCGTCACCCCGCACGCCGATGTAGGTGAACGTGCCCTTCACGTAGTTCGTCAGGCAGGTGCTCTTGCCGAAGTCCAGCTTGTAGCCGTTCCAGTGCGAGTACGTGCCACCGGCGTGCCCGGTCTCGGTACCCCCGGTGATGTTGAGCGCGCAGCCCGTGGCGCTCTTCAGCGTCTGGGCGCCCTGGGCGCTGGACAGGTTGAGCTGGTCGAAGGACGTGCAGGTGGGGACGTTCCGGTTGGAGCAGCCGCCCGAGGACGACCAGGTGATCCCGGAGGAGCTGAAGCGCGAGGTCGCCTGGGAGTGGGTCAGCTTGGTGACGGCGTGGGCCTCGGTGGCGCCGCCGAGGACGCCGGCCCCGGGCGCGAAGAGCACGCCGAGGACGAGGGCGAGAGCGGTGAGAGCCGAGCGGAGCCCGGGACGGGTCGGCATGGGGGAATCCTCCTGCTCATGACAAATAGGGGCGAGGAGATAGTGCCCCAGATCTACGCGCGTCCGCCAGGGGGCGGCGAGGGGCGGTGCGGCGACTCCCGCGACTTCCGGACCGGCCTGGACCCTTGATGTTGAATTTTGAACAAAATGGGTCTACAGTCAATCTCGTTGAAGGTTAAATCAAATGTTCGGCGGTCTGCCCCGCGGAGCGCGCCGGACCACGTCCCGAGGAGGAGCCATGGCTCTGTTCAACCGCAAGAACACCGCCCCGTCCACCACAGCCACCCTCGCCGTGGACCCGGCGCTGGCAGCTCTGACCGGCACCTACACGATCGACCCGGCGCACAGCAGCATCGGTTTCACGGTGCGCCACGCCATGGTGACCAACGTGCGCGGCTCGTTCGGTGACCACGAGGGCACGCTGGAGCTGGACGGTTCCGACCCGGCCGGCTCCTCCGCCTCCATCGACGTGAGGATCGCCAGCGTGGACACCGGTATCGCCGACCGCGACGGCCACCTGGTCAGCGGCGACTTCTTCGACGCCGAGAAGTTCCCCCTGATGACGTTCCGCTCCACACGGGCCGAGCAGCTCGGCGGTGACGCCTACCGCATCACCGGCGACCTCACGATCAAGGACGTCACCCGCCCGCTCTCCATCGATCTGGAGTTCCACGGCTCCGCGACCGACGTCTACGGCAACGAGCGCGTCGGCTTCGAGGGCAGCGCCGACATCCTCCGCTCCGACTGGGGGCTGACCTGGAACGCCGCCCTGGAGACCGGCGGCGTGATGGTCAGCGACAAGGTCCGGCTGAACTTCGACATCTCCGCGATCAAGGCAGCCCCGCAGGCCTGACCTTCCCGGACCGGGCGCGCCCGCCGTCACCCCTTCCAGGGGACGGCGGGCGCGCCCGGCGTCACCGGGAGACCCGGCGACGGAGCTTCAGCGCGTTGTCCGTGCGGGTGGTGGGCCGGCCCTCGGGGTCGTTCTGGGTCCGCTCGTGTTCCTCACTGAGCAGCACCTCCCACGCACCCTCCGGGAGTTCGAGGGAGGTGAGGACCTCGTCCGGGGTCGGGAACACCACCTCGGGGTGCGGGTTCTCCTCCCAGGAGGGGAACCCGGCGTGGCCGACGACCAGAAGGACGCCGCCGGGTGCGACGGCCCCGGCGGCCCTGCGCAGGATCTCCTCGCGGGGCAGGTCACCCATCGAGTGCAGGAACTGGGCGGAGACCAGGTCGTACTCCCCCTCGGGGAACGAGACCCCCAGGTCGTGCCACTGCCAGTCGATCCTGTCCTCCACTCCGGTTTCCGCCGCGTGCACCGCCGCCCGCTCCAGGGCGACGCGCGAGATGTCGGTGGCGGTGACCTGCCAGCCCCACCGGGCGAGCCACACCGCGTCCGCGCCCTCGCCGCATCCCAGGTCGAGGGCGCGGCCCGGCTTCAGGCCCTCCACTTCACGGACGAGGACGACGTTGGGGTTGCCGCTCCAGATCCGGTCGTTCTCGCGATAGCGGTCGTCCCACATCTCGGCGCCGGTGCGTGTGTCTTCGGTCGTCATCGTGCTGTCTCCTGAAGTCCGTGACGGCGGTCGCCGAGCACCCGCTCGGTGACCTGGCGCTCGGCCTCGGCCGAGAAGGGGGCACGGCGGGCGTCGACCGCGCGCCGGGTGTCCTCGGCGACGAGGTCCATGTTGATCATCGAGGCCGCCTTGAGCCCGGCCGCCGCCGCTCCGACGACCTGCTCCATGAGGTTGGCGACGTTGCCGGCCACCCATACGCCGGGCACCTCGGTGGCCCCGGCGGGGTCGGCCGCGATGTACGTACCGACGACGTGGCCGCCCATCTCCATCTCGGTCGGCCGGAGGCCGAGACTCTCCAGGACCGCCGAGCGGGCGGTGAAGCGGGGCTGGACCACGAGCGCCTCGCGCGGGATCACCGTGCCCCCGGCCAGCCGCACCCCGGTGATCCGGTCCCCGGCGGCCTCCAGCGCGGCCACCTCGCCGTCCACCACGCAGATGCCCCGGGCGGCGAGCTGCTCGTACTCCTCGTCACTGAAGTCGGGCCGGTCGTTCCGGAACAGCACCACGTCATCGGTCCACTGCCGCCAGAGCAGGGCCTGGTGCGGGGCCATGGGGCCGGCCGCCAGAATGCCGACGGCCTGATCCCGCACCTCCCAGCCGTGACAGTACGGACAGTGCAGCACGTCGTTGCCCCAGCGCTCGGCCAGTCCCTCCACGGCCGGCAGTTCGTCGACGATTCCGGTGGTCACGAGCAGGCGGCGGGCGTGGACAGCCCTTCCGTCCGTCTGCACGACGCGGAATCCGTCGGACAGCTTCTCGGCCGAGACCACGTCGCCCTGGACGATCTCGGCACCGTAGCCCGCCGCCTCGGCCCGCCCGACGGCCAGCAGCTCCAGGGGCGGGATGCCTTCCCGGCCCAGGTAGTTGTGCGCGTGGGACGCGGGTGCGTTGCGCGGGCTGCCCGCGTCGATCACGAGCACGGAGCGCCGGGCCCGGGACAGGGCGAGCGCCCCGCTCAGCCCGGCGGCCCCCCCGCCGATCACCACCACGTCGTACCGCTGGTTCATACCGCTCATGCGGATCACCTCCTGTTACGGGAGATGGTGCGCGCGCCCAGCCGTTTCGACAAGCTTGCTTGCCGAAACGGCAAACTCGCACCACGCGGCCCTCCCAGGGTCCCGCTCCCCACGCCCCGCGCGTCGGCGAGCACCCCGACGAGCGCGAGCCCGCGCCCGTATTCGGCGAGAGGTCCCGGGCCGCGGGTTCCCGGACCTCGCCGGCCCCGCTGTCGTGCACCTCGATCCGGAGCACGTCGCCCCGGGCAAGCTGGACGCGGAAGCCCCGGCCGGGCTCACCGCACACCGCTTGACCAGGCCCCGAGCGCCCCGGCCTTCCACCGGTCGCCCGCGCCCCGGTGCCGCGCCTCCCCAGCCCTCCTCACCAAAGCCGGTCGGATGTCTGTACGCGCGCCGGCGTCTCGGTGTACGGTCTCGGCCCGATGGACCTTGGGAGCGCTCCCATACCGCTGTTTCCGCCCCCCACGAGGAGGAACGCCATGAAACGCCTGCTCGCCTTACTGGCGACCTGCGCGACAGTCCTGGGCCTTACGGCAGCAACGAGCCCCGGGGCGACGGCCGCCGCCGCCGGCTGCAAGGTCGAATACACGGTCACCAGCCAGTGGACGGGCGGCTTCCAGGCCGGGGTGAAGGTCACCAACCTGGGCGCCCCCCTCACCGGCTGGACGCTCGGGTTCACCCTGCCCGACGCGGGACAGAAGGTCACCCAGGGCTGGAACGCCACCTGGTCGCAGTCCGGTTCGGCGGTCACCGTCGTCGGCGTCGACTGGAACCGCACGCTGGCCACCGGCGCGTCCGCGGACCTGGGATACACGGGCACCTTCACGGGCGCCAATCCGAAGCCCACGGCGTTCACACTCAACGGCGTCGCCTGTACCGGCTCTCTCGAAGAAGAGCCCCCGCCCGCCCCGGGGAACGGCACCCCCGTGGAGGTCAACGGCCAGCTCCACGTCTGCGGCGTGAACCTGTGCAACCAGCACAACCGCCCCATCCAGCTGCGGGGCATGAGCACACACGGCATCCAGTGGTTCGACCAGTGCTACAACGACGCTTCCCTGGACGCGTTGGCGAACGACTGGAAGTCGGACCTGTTCCGCATCGCCATGTACGTGCAGGAGGACGGTTACGAGACCGACCCGGCGGGCTTCACCAACCGCGTGAACGAGCTCGTCGACATGGCCGAGGACCGCGGCATGTACGCGTTGATCGACTTCCACACCCTGACGCCGGGCGACCCGAACCACAACCTGCAGCGCGCGAAGACGTTCTTCGCCTCCGTCGCCGCCCGCAACGCCGGCAAGAAGAACGTGATCTACGAGATCGCCAACGAGCCCAACGGCGTGAGCTGGTCGGCCGTCAAGAGCTACGCCGAGCAGGTCATCCCGGTGATCCGGGCCGCCGACCCGGACGCCGTCGTCATCGTCGGCACGCGCGGCTGGTCCTCGCTGGGGGTCTCGGACGGGTCCGACGAGAGCGAGGTCGTCAACAATCCCGTCAATGCCACCAACCTCATGTACGCGTTCCACTTCTACGCCGCGAGCCACAAGGACAACTACCGCTCCGCGCTGAGCCGGGCGGCCTCGCGGCTTCCGCTGTTCGTGACCGAGTTCGGCACAGTGAGCGCCAACGGCGGCGGAGCGGTGGACCGGGCGAGCACCACGGCCTGGCTGGACCTGCTCGACCAGCGGAAGATCAGCTATGCGAACTGGACCTACTCCGAAGCCCCCGAGGGCAGCGCGGCGTTCAGGCCCGGCACCTGCGACGGCAGCGACTACAGCAGCAGCGGTGTGCTGACCGAGTCCGGTGCGCTGCTCAAGAGCCGGATCAGCACGCCTGACAGCTTCCCCACCAGCTGACACCCGGCGGGACTCCGGCCGGGCCGGAGCCCCGCCCCGGCCCCCGCCCCGCGACCGGGGCGGGAGAGCTACGGGACGGGCGACGGCACCCTGTGGTCCGGCGACACGTCCATGGGCTCCGACCCGGCCGGAATCACGGGTGTTCCCCGGGCCCCTCGGTGTTCGGGGCGAGGCGGGTGGGCGAGAGGGCCGTGTCCTCCTCGCCCGGCTCCAGCAGGGTGGCGGCGGCTCCCACGATGAGGGGGTCCGGCTTGCCGACGGCTTCGGCGTCCTTGGACGCGTAGTCGATGCGTGCGAGGAGACTGCGCATCGCTTCGAGCCGGCCCCTTCGCTTGTCGTTGCTCTTCACGACGGTCCACGGAGCGTGCTCGGTGTCGGTGGCGCGGAACATGTCGATCTTCGCCGTGGTGTAGTCGTCCCAGCGGTCGAGGGAGTCGACGTCCGTGGGCGAGAGCTTCCACTGGCGCACGGGGTCGACCTGGCGGATCGCGAAGCGGGTGCGCTGCTCGGCGCGGGAGACGGAGAACCAGAACTTCACCACGATGATCCCGTCGTCGACGAGCATCTGCTCGAACTCCGGGCACTGCTTCAGGAAGAGTTCGTACTCGGGCTGGGTGCAGAAGCCCATGACGCGTTCGACCCCGGCCCGGTTGTACCAGGAGCGGTCGAAGAAGACGATCTCGCCGGGCGCGGGCAGGTGGGACACATAGCGTTGGAAGTACCACTGGCCCCGCTCACGGTCCGTGGGCTTGTCCAGGGCCACTATGCGCGCGCCGCGCGGATTGAGGCGCTCGGTGAAGCGCTGGATGGTGCCGCCCTTGCCGGCCGCGTCCCGCCCCTCGCAGAGCACCACGACCCGCGCCCCGGTGTCCTTGGTCCACCGCTGGAGCTTGAGCATCTCGATCTGCAGGATGCGCTTGGACCGTTCGTACTCCGCGCGGCGGATCTTGCGGTCGTACGGGTAGTTCTCCCGCCAGGTCTTGATCGGCCGGCCCCCGTCATCCAGCAGGATCGGCTGTTCCGGCCTGCTGGCGTCGACGGTCAAGCCGTCCAGCAGCTGTTTCTCCACCCGGTCCCGGTCCATCGGCTCCGGCCTCCCGTCCGTTCACGCCCCTCGCCACCAGGTGGTGCGGGGCCCGGGGCGATTCACCCCGCCTACTCCATCTTCTCCGGGAAGAGCGAAACAACCTCATCCAGTGCGTGGACGGCCAACAGCGTCCGGCCGGTACTGCTTGCCGCCCCGGGACGAGGCACACCCACACGCGTAAGTAAGGTAAGCCTAATAATGCGCTCAGGCCGGCGGTCCGCTGCTGCGCCCCCATGAGGTCGGAGAATCCCTTGTCGAACGCCGCGCCCGTGGCAGCCACCGCCTACGCCCCCCCGGTGGGCGGCGACCCCCTGGCCGGGGCGGTACCCCTCCGGTCGGCGGAGCAGCTGCGCGAGATCCTGGGTGAGCCGTGGCCGCTCGTCATCGACAAGGTGCACGACGAACTGACCGAGGCCGACCTGGGACTCCTGGCCCGCGCGCCGTTCTGCGCGGTGTCGACCTCCGACGCCGACGGCAACTGCGACACCTCCCCGCGCGGCGGCGAACCCGGTTTCACCCACGTCCTGGACCCGCGCACTCTGGCGCTCCCCGACCTGCCGGGCAACCGGCGCGGCGACAGCTTCCACAACATCCTGTCCAACCCGCATGTCGGGCTGCTCTACCTGATACCCGGCGTGATGACCGTCCTGCGGATCAACGGCCGGGCCCGCATCCTCACCGACGCGCACTTCTTCGACGAGATGGCGGTGAAGGGCCGACGCCCCGACCTGGCCCTCGTCGTGGAGATCGACGAGATCTATCTGCACTGCCCGGCTTCCCTCAAGCGCTCGGGCGTGTGGGCGCCGCAGACGTGGGAGGGTGCGGCCGGGGCCTGACCGGCACCCTGGGCTCCGGCCGGACCCCTGGACCGCCGCGGGAAGGGCCGGGGCCGGTACGGCTAGAACCCGCCGCCGTCGAAGCCTCCGCCTCCTCCGAAACCACCGCCGTCGCCGAAGCCTCCCCCGTCGCCGAAACCACCGAACCCGGAGGCGTCGAAATCGGAGCCGGAGACATCGCCACCACCCCATTCACCGCCGCCGAAGTCGCCGCCGCCGTACTCAGCCCCGTACGCCGGGGTGGCGAGCATCGACCCGAGCATGGTGCCGACCAGCAGGCCCGGGAGCAGGCCGCCGCCGAAGTAGCCGCCGGCCCAGGGGCCGTAGGCCGGGCCGGCCTCCCAGTAGGGGCGCCGCCGGCCGTCGCCGACGTCGACCGTGCGGCTCATCGGCTCCTCGCCGTCGCGCAGCCTGACCTCGTCGGCACCGCAGACCGGGACCTCGCGGGCCGCCCCGCCGGACGGCATCCACAGGACGTCCGCGACCGAGGGCCCGTGGCGCGGGTCGAAGAAGCAGGGCGGCCGGCGTGCCGGAAGCGCATGGCCCTTGCGGCGGGCCTCCAGGACGGCGAGGGAGAAACGGCCGTCCTCCAGGGCCTTGGTGACCCCGCGTACGTCGGAGGGGTGCTGGGCACCGCCCATGCGGGACTTGGCTTCCTCGTAGGAGTCGAGCGCGCGTTCGTAGTCGCCGCGCATCGCGTCGTCCGCGCCCTTCTCGGCGGGATGGAAGTCCAGTCGGTCCAGGGTTTCGCCGTACGCGGTGATGTCCTCGTCCACGACGACCCGGAGTTTCTCCAGGGCGGCCCGTTCTTCCTCCTCCCTGCGCTTCCTGCCGCGGCGGACGACCGCGAACGCGGTGCCTCCACCCACGAGGGCCACACCTCCGAGGACGATCAGGCCGGCCACCGGGGCACCGTCCCCGGCGCCGTCGTCCGCACCGCCCCCGGACCAGGAGGCCGGGGCACTGCCCCTGGCCTGGTCGACGGCGCGGTCGACGAAGGCGTTGAGCTGCGTCGCGGCGTCGGTGCCCGTGCCGGGTGCCTTCACGGCGGTGGTGAGGTTCTCCACGGCCCGGACCGGCATCACCTGCGGGTCGGCGCCCGCGTCGAAGCCGTCACCGAGGCGGACCGCGTAGACGCCGGTGACTCCGGTGTCGGTGCGCAGGTTCTGCAGGAGGTTCTCGGGCGGGTAGTCGGACGTCGCGGGCAGCACGGCCACGAAGACCGGCTTGTCGGCGTCCTTGATCTTCTTCTCCAGGGCGTCCTCCTGGGACGCCGAGAGCTGCCCGGAGGCCGCCGGGTCGACGTACACGGGGCCCTGGCGCAGGGCACGGGCCACGTCGTCGACGGTGGAGGGGGCGGCGGCTTGGGCAGCGGGGACCAGTGCCAGCACGACCGCCGAAAGCATCAGCAGCAGGCAGGCCCACAGGGGAGCGAACAGCCTTTTCCGCATACTCCGAAAGTAACCCGAACGGGCGAAAAATGCGTCGCCCGCCCGGGTCACGTTCATGCTGTTACACGGCGCGGTACGCCGTGCGCAGCTTCGCCACCGCTGCGGTCAGGTCACCGGTGAGCAGCAGGTGGTCCGCCTCGGCGAACGGTCCGGACACCGCCGCGGTGAGCTTCCCGCCGGTCTTCTGCTGGACCAGGAGCCTGGCCCGGTCCACGATCTTCTTGCCCGCCGCGGTCTTCCCGAGGCCCGCACGCTCGGCGAGCTGCGCGGCGACGGCGAGGCCGGTGAGGGCGGCTTCGCCGCCCGACGGGGCCTTGTGCAGGGTGGTCAGTCCCCAGCCGTACGGGAACTGCGGGTCGTACACCGTGTCGCCGACGTTGACCGGCAGTTGCGACTCGGACCTCGGCCAGGTCACCGGAAGCTGCCCGGTGAAGGCCCGCTTGCCGTAGAGGACGTCGGCGACGCCGTCGCCCTCGGTGCCCGGCAGCCAGGAGGCGACCAGGGCGTCGATGTCCCCGAGCCGGTCCCCGATGAGCTGCGGGCGGCCCGAGACCACGAGGACGGCACACTTCATGGCGGCGCAGACCGTGTCGACGGCCGCCTTGTCGGCGTCGGTGAGCTCCAGGTCGTGGCCGTTGCCGACGTCCCCGATGCCCTCGGCGTACGGCTTCTCGCCGACGACCACGACTCCCACGTCGTAGCCCTCGGTGGGGGCGGAGGCGTCCTTCGAGAAGGTGGCCGAGGAAGTGTTCTTCGCGATGCCCTCCAGGATCGTCGTGCCCGTGGTGGTGGCACCGGAGGCGCCCTGCCAGCTGACGGTCCAGCCACCGGCCTGGTTGCCGAGGTCGTCGGCGTTGGAGCCGGCGACGTAGACCTTCTGCGACGGCTCGAGCGGCAGCACCGCGCCGTCGTTCTTCAGCAGCACCTGGGACTTGGCGGCTGCCTCACGGGCGACCGCCCGGTGCCCGGCGGAGCCGACCTCGTCCAGGTGGGAGGTGTCGGCGTACGGCTTCTCGAAGAGGCCGAGACGGAACTTCTGGGTCAGGATGCGGGAGACGGCGTCGTCGATGCGGGCCTGGCCGATCCGGCCCGCGGCGACCTCTTCCTGGAGCGTCTTCGTGAAGTCCTGGTAGGCGGTCGGGACCATGATCATGTCGAGGCCGGCGTTCACCGAGGTGCGGACGTCGCTCGCGTAGTCACCGGGGATCTGGTCGATGGCCTGCCAGTCGCTGATGACGAAGCCCTCGAAGCCCATCCGGTCCTTGAGCACACCGTTGATCATCCCGGCGTGGGCGTGCATCTTCACCGGGCCCTCGTCGTCACCGAGGACGTCCAGCGAGGAGTACGACGGCATGACCGTGCCGACGCCCCGCTTCACGGACTCGGCGAAGGGCGCGAGGTGCACCGCTTCGAGCTCCTGGCGCGTGACCTTCGTGACGCCCTGGTCGATGGTGTAAGAGCCGGTGGTGGACGAACCGAACTCCGTGCCGCCGTCACCGACGAAGTGCTTGGCGCTGGCCAGCACCTTGTCGTTGCGGTCGAGGTCCCTGCCGGAGGGGCTGCCCTGCATGCCGGTGATGACCGTCTCCATGGCCTCGACCAGCGCCGGGTCCTCGCCGTACGCCTCGTAGGAGCGGCCCCAGCGCTCGTCACGGGTGACGCACACACAGGGGGCGAAGTCCCACGGGATGCCGGTGGCCCGGACCTCCTTCGCGGTGACGGCGCCCGTCTTCTCCGCGAGCTTCGGGTCGCGGCCCGCGCCGATGCCGATGTTGTGCGGCATGATCGTCGAGCCGATCACGTTGTTGTGGCCGTGCACGGCGTCCACGCCGTAGATCAGCGGGATCTGGAAATGGGTGGCCTGCGCGCGCAGCTGGTAGGCGTCGGTCATCTTCGCCCAGGCCTCGGGCGTGTTCGGGGTGGGTACGGAGCCTCCCCCGGAGAGCAGCGAACCGAGGTCGTACGCGGCGATGTCACCCTGTGACTTCAGCGCGTTGCGCTCCGCCTGGGTCATCTGGCCGGCCTTCTCGGCGGGGGACATCCGCGACAGCAGGTCGGCGACGCGCTTCTTCACCGGGAGCTTCGCGTTCTGGTACGGCAGCCCGTGGGCGTCGATGACGACCTGGGGGTTCTCCTTGGGCGCCTTGGCCCCGGTGACGGTGAGTTCCAGCGGGATCGTCTCCGCCGACTCCGCGCCCCTGTCCCTGGTGGTGGCCACGGAGACGGTGTGGGTGGTGCCTGAGGCGGTGCCCGCGGGGAAGGTGTGGGTGCCGGTGACCGGTGTGTAGTCCTTGCCGGAGCCGGCGCTGCCGCCCTTGGTCGTGTAGGCGACGGTGACGGGTTCCTCGGTGGGGACGGAGCCGGTCGTGACGACGGAGATCCTGATGTCCGCCGTCCCGCCCTCCTCGACCGGGTGCACGGCGGAGTCGACGACGACGCTCGACTTCAGGGCCGGGTCGGCCTTCCCGTACAGCTCGACGGCGTCCATGGCGAAGGAGCCGGGGGCGCCGGTCGGCAGGGTGAGGGCGTAGCCCCACATCTCGTTCAGGCCGAGTACCTGGTCGATGCCGCCGACGGGCTGGTAGTCGGCCCGGTAGACGAAGTCCGCGAAGGGGATCTCGACCTGGTGCCAGCCCTCCCAGTCGTCGGTGAACGAGGTGGTCCACAGCTCGGAGGCGCCGCCGTTGGCTCCGCCGTCCTTGATCTCGAAGTTGATCCGCTTGCCCGAGCCGGGCGGCAGGGGCGCGGTGTTCTGGCCGTACCACCAGAAGCGGATGCCCTTGTGGGCGGTCCAGTCCTCCGGTGGCTGGTCCACGGCGAACTCGTGGCTGAGCCCTCCGTAGGCACTGATGTCGTAGGTGCCCGACAGGACCGTGGAGCCCTCGGGCGCGTCGGCGCGCTCCTCGAACTTCAGGGCGGGGTGGTCGTCCGCGTCGCCGCCCCAGGTGAACAGGGAGTCGGCGGGCGGGTTGCCGAGCGGGACCTCTCCCTCGAAGCGGTCGACGAGGACGGGGGCAGGGTCCTCGGCGCCGGCCGCCGCGCTGGGGACGGCCCCGGCCAGCAGGGAGGCGAGGACGGTGGCGGCGGCGAGCGCGGCTGTCGCCGGTCTCGCCCGGTGACGTGCGCGGGGACGGGGTGTGCGGGGCATGTGCGGCTCTTCTCTGCTCCGGTGGCGGTTCGGCACGGGGAGGTCAGTCGGTGCGGGCGTTCCGGGTGAGGCGGATCGTGTCGCGGTACCACTTGGCGCTGTCCTTGAGCGTCCGCACCTGCGTGTCGTAGTCGACGCGGACGATGCCGAACCGCTTGTCGTATCCGTAGGCCCACTCGAAGTTGTCCATCAGCGACCAGGCGAAGTAGCCCCGGACGTCCGCGCCCTGCCGGCGGGCCTCGGACACGGCGGCGATGTGGTCGGCGAGGTAGGCGGTGCGGTCGGCGTCGGGGACGGAGCCGTCGGCGGCGACCGTGTCGTCGAAGGCGGCCCCGTTCTCCGTGATGACGGTCGGCAGTGCGTAGTCCCGCTGGAGCCGCAGCAGCAGCTCGGTGAGCTCGGCGGGGGTGATCTCCCAGTCCATCGCCGTGCGGGGCAGGTCGCGCTCCACCCCCCGGACGACGGGGAGGCCGTCGGCACCGGTCGGCGAACCGTCCTCGGTGACTCCGGAGAACATGGCGCCGCGGTAGAAGTTGACGCCGAGGACGTCGAGGGGAGTGGCGATGGCTGCCATGTCGCCTTCCTGGACGGGAAGTCCGATGTTCTGGGCCGCGAGGTCGTCGAGGACGTCCTGCGGATAGCGGCCGTGGACGACCGGGTCGAGGTAGAGGCGGGTGCCCATGCCGTCGGCGCGGCGGCAGGCCTCCCGGTCGGCCTCGCTGCCGGTCTCCGGGGTGGCGGTGCCGAGGTTGAGGGTGATACCGAGTTCGAGCGGGTTGCTCCCCGCCGCCTCGCGCATCTGCCGGGCGGCGAGCCCGTGGCCCAGGAGCAGGTGGTGGACGGCCCCCATGGCGTCACCCATGTCGCGCCGGCCGGGGGCGTGCGCCCCGTAGGCGTATCCGAGCATCGCCGAGCACCACGGCTCGTTCAGGGTCGTCCAGTGCTCGACCCGGTCGCCGAGGGCCTCGTAGGCGAGCATGGCGTACTCGGCGAACCGCAGGGCGGTGTCGCGGGCCGGCCAGCCGCCCGCGTCCTCCAGCTCCTGCGGCAGGTCCCAGTGGTAGAGGGTGATCCAGGGGGTGACGTTCCTGCCGTGGAGCTCGTCGACCAGCCGCTTGTAGAAGTCGAGGCCCTTGGCGTTGGCGAGGCCACGGCCACCCGGCTGGATGCGCGGCCAGGCCAGCGAGAAGCGGTACGTGTCGACGCCGAGGCCCGCGATCAGCTCCACGTCCTCGGGCATCCGGTGGTAGTGGTCGCAGGCCACGTCGCCGTGCTCGGCGTTGTGCACGGCGCCGGGCACACGGCAGTAGGTGTCCCAGATCGACGGGGCGCGGCCGTCCTCCGAAGCGGCGCCCTCGATCTGGTACGAGGACGTGGCGACGCCCCAGCGGAAGCCGGCGGGGAGTCCCTGGACGGCGGTGGGCTGCAGGCTGCTGCGAGGCGTGTCGAGGTTCATCGTTCTCCGTAACTCCGGGTCTGCTGTGGATGGTGTGCGGCGGTGCCGGCGGTCAGTCGTGCAGCCAGCAGGCGACTTCGCGGTCCTGGCCGCTCTCCGGCGGGGCGAGGACCGGCACCCGCTCCGGGCACGGCTCGAAGGCCTTGCCGCAGCGCGGGTGGAAGGCGCAGCCGGTGGGCATCGCGGACAGGTGCGGGGGCGACCCCGGGATGCCCGTGAGCTCACGCCGGGGGCCGTGCAGTGCGGGGAAGGAGTGCAGGAGGCCTTCGCTGTAGGGGTGGCGGGGGTCGCGGTAGATCTCGGCGGCGCCCGCCTGTTCCACGATCCGGCCGCCGTACATGATCGCGATCCGGTCGGAGAACTCGATCAGCAGCGAGATGTCGTGGGTGATGAACACGACGGAGAAGGAGAGCCGCTCCCGCAGCTCCACCAGCTTGCGCAGGATCTGCCGCTGCATCACGACGTCCAGGGCGGTGGTGGGCTCGTCCATGATGACGATCTCGGGTTCCAGGGCGAGTGCCATCGCGATCATCACGCGCTGGCGCATGCCGCCGGAGAGCTGGTGCGGATAGGCGGCGAGCCGGTCGGTGGAGATGCCGACGAGGTTCAGCAGTTCCTCGGCCCGCGCGGTGCGTTCGGCGGCCCGCATGCCGGGGCGGTGCGCGGTGAGGACGTCGGTGAGCTGGCTGTGGACCGTGTGCACCGGGTTCAGCGAGTTCATCGCCCCCTGGAACACGATCGACAGTTCCTGCCAGCGGAAGGCGCGCAGCTCGTCCGGGGTGAGGGAGAGGATGTCGACGCTCTCCCCACCCGGCCGGTGGTAGTGGACGTCGCCTCCGGTGATCACCCCGGGCGGCGAGAGCAGCCGGGTGACGGCGTACGCGAGCGTGGACTTGCCCGATCCCGACTCCCCCGCCAGGCCCAGGACTTCACCGCGGTGCAGGGTGAGGTCGATGTCCCGCAGCGCACGGACGCCGCTCGCGCCGGTGCCGTAGTCGACGTTCAGTCCGCTGATGGTGAGGATCGGCTCGGCGGTCATGCGGTGTGCTCCTTGCTGGGCGTTCCGGGCGACTCGGGGGTGCCGGGCGACTCGGGCGTTCCGGGCGAGGCAGGGGTGCCGGGCGAGGCCGTACGGGCCACCGGGGTGAAGCCGACCCGCATCCGGACCTTCCGGGAGGCGCCCGTCGCGGTGCGCAGGCGCGGGTTGACGAACTCGTCGATGCCGAAGTTGATCAGCGAGAGGGCGGTGCCCAACAGGGCGATGCACAGCCCGGCGGGAACGAACCACCACCAGGCGCCCTGGGCCAGGGCCTGGTTGGACTGGGCCCAGAAGAGCACGGTGCCCCAGTTCCAGTGGGAGATGTCGGCGACGCCGATGAAGGCGAGGGTGATCTCGGAGAGGACCGCGAAGATGACGGTGCCGACGAAGCCGGACGCGATGACGGCGGTGAGGTTCGGCATGACCTCGAAGAGGATGATCCGCCAGGTGGACTCACCGGTGGCACGCGCCGCCTCCACGTAGTCCCGGCGCCGGAGCGACAGGGTCTGGGCACGCAGGACGCGCGCACCCCAGGCCCAGGAGGTGAGGGCGATGACGGAGGCGATCAGGAGGTCGCCGGTGTCCTCGACGAAGCTCGCGATGATGATGATCAGCGGCAGGCCCGGGATGACGAGGAAGATGTTGGAGAGCATCGAGAGGAGCTCGTCGGCGGCCCCGCCGAGGAATCCCGCGCTGACCCCGATGAGGACGGACAGCACGGTCGCCAGGATGCCCGCGAGGAATCCCACGAGCAGCACACCGCGGGTGCCCACCAGGATCTGCGAGAGGACGTCCTGCCCGGTCTGCGTCGTACCGAACCAGTGGTCGGCGGACGGCGGCCGCAGCAGCTGGTCGCTCATCGCGTCCGGGTCGTACGGGGCGAGCCAGGGGCCCGCCACGGCGAGGACGGCGAAGAACGCGAGGATCAGCAGCCCGGTGCGGGTCTTCCCGCCGCGCAGGAAGCGGAACCTGGCCCGGGACGCGGCGGGGGCGGCGTCCGTGACGACTACGTCGGTGGTGGTGGTGACGGCCATGATCAGGGCCTCTCTTCCGGGACGGGCCGGAACAGGGAGCGTGCTCCGGTGCGGGCGGCCGCGGGGCGGAGGAGGGAGGCGGCGCGGCGGGGCCTCGCCCTGCTCGACGCTCTCTCCCCTCCTCGAGCGCGGCCGGGAGACCGGGGAGGACGCCGAGGGCGCGGGGAAGTGGTGGACTGACGACGACGCGGACGGGACTCCCCCCGCCCCTCAGGGCCCGGGGGGAGCGCGTGCCGGGCCACGCGGGTCCGGCCCGTCCCGGAAGAGAGGCCCACTAGGCCTCCTTGCGGGTGCGCGGGTCGAGGAGGGCGTACGCCATGTCGGCCAGCAGGTTCGCGGCGAGGACGGACAGCGTGATGATCAGGAAGACGCCCTGCATCAGCGGGTAGTCCTTGGCCCCGACGGCCTGGAACAGCTGGAAGCCGATGCCCGGGTAGGAGAAGACCATCTCGACCAGCAGGGTGCCGCCGACGATGAAGCCCAGCGAGAGGGCGAAGCCCGAGATGTTGGGCAGGACGGCGTTGCGCGCGGCGTACGAGAACATCACGCGCCGCTCGGACAGCCCCTTGGCCTGCGCCACCATGACGTAGTCCTCGGAGGAGACGGTCACCATCATGTTGCGCATGCCGAGGATCCAGCCGGCGATGGCGCTCAGCACGATCGTCACCCCGGGGAGCACCCCGTGGTAGAGCGCGCTGGAGATGAACGGCCAGTCGAAGGCGGGGACCAGGGAGTTGTCGTATCCTCCGGCGGCCGGGAAGACCTGCCACTTCACCGCGAACAGCGCGATGGCGATGAGGCCGAGCCAGAAGTACGGGATGGCCGAGATGAAGGTGGTGACGGGCAGCAGCCCGTCCAGCCAGGAGCCGCGCCGCCACCCGCTGTAGACGCCGATACCGGTGCCGAGCAGGAAGCTGATCAGGGTGGTGATGCCGACCAGCGCGAGCGTCCACGGCAGTGACGCGGAGATCACCTCACCGACCGGGGTCGGGAAGAAGGTGAAGGACAGGCCGAGGTCTCCGTCGAGCAGGTGGGACCAGTAGTCGGTGTACTGCGACCAGAGGGACTGGTCCTCGTCGAGCCCGAACAGCGCCTTCAGGGAGGCGATGGCGCTGGTGTCGAGCTGCCCCTGGTAGCGGCTCATCAGGGCCTCGACGGGGTCGCCCGGCATCAGGCGCGGGATCAGGAAGTTGATGGTGATGGCGGCCCACGCGGTGACCGCGTAGAAGACGAGCCGCTGGAGGACGTACTTCACTTCGCTCCTCCCTCGGCGGCGGTGCCGTCGTACAGCCAGCAGGCGGCCCACCGGCCGTCCGCCAGGTCGAAGCGCGGCGGCAGTTCGGTGCGGCAGCGCTCCATGGCCTTCGGGCAGCGGGGGTGGAAGCGGCAGCCGTCCGGCGGGGCGATCAGGGAGGGCGGCTCGCCGCTTCCGGTCTCTTCCTGCGCCTCCTCGTCCGCCACCCGGTCGGGGTCCGGCGCGGAGGCGATCAGCAGCTGTGTGTAGGGGTGCGCGGGGTGCTGGGTGACGGTCTCGCTGTCACCGCCCTCGACGATCCGGCCCGCGTACATCACCAGGGTCGTGTCCGCGAAGTAGCGGGCGGACGCGATGTCGTGGGTGATGTAGAGGATCGCGAGGTGCAGACGCTCCTTGAGGTCACGGAGCAGGTTGAGGACGCCGAGCCGGATCGACACGTCCAGCATCGACACCGGCTCGTCGGCCAGCAGCACCTGAGGGTCGGCGCCGAGCGCGCGCGCTATCGCCACGCGCTGGCGCTGCCCTCCGGACAGCTCGTGCGGGAACTTGTCCAGGAACTGACGGGGAGGAGTCAGCTGGACGCGTTCGAGCAGAGCGGCCAGGTTCTTCTCCAGGTCCGCCTCCCCGCTCCCCGCCCGGCCGTGGATCCTGAGCGCCCGGGTCAGGTGGTAGCGCACGGTGTGCACGGGGTTGAGCGAGGCGAAGGGGTCCTGGAAGATCAGCTGGACCTGCTTGACGTACGTACGGAAGGACCGGCCGCGCCCGGCCTTCACCGCCGTGCCGCCCAGGTGTATCTCACCGGAGGTGAGCGGGTAGAGCTGGGCGAGCAGCCGTGCGACGGTGGACTTGCCGGAACCCGACTCCCCCACCAGGGCCGTGACGGTCCCCCGCCGGAGTTCCAGCGAGACGTCGTCGACGGCGTGGACGGTGCGGCGCCTGCGGGCGACGAGGTCGCCGGCGGTGCGCCGTACGGGGAAGTGCTTGGTGACTCCGCGTGCTTCGAGCACCACGTCGTTCACGGTGCGCACGTCTGCGGACTGTTCGGTGGTCATCGGCCGGTTCTTCCCCGTACTTACTTGGCGGGCTCGAGGTTCAGCACGACTTCCAGCGCGTCCGGCTGGGTGTGCTGCGGGGCTGCGTACGGGTCCTTCTCGGTCGGCCATCCCACCCAGTTCTTCGTGGAGTACTCGGCACCGATGGGGGCCGCGGCCGTCGGGATGACCGGCGCCTGCTCGACCATGATCTTCTGAAGCGTGTTCATGGCCCTGGTGCGGGTGGCGTCGTCGGTGGCGTTGGCGTACTCCTTCAGCGCGGCGGTGGCCTCGGGGCTCTTGAAGCGGCCGAAGTTGCCGAGCTGGGAGCTCTTGCCGACGGGCTGGAGGATCGCCCCGTCCATGATGTTCTGGTACATGTCGTACGGCGTCGCGCCGCTGTTGGTCCAGTGCAGGGTGGCGTCGAAGTTTCCGGTGGCGACGTCGTTGCCCCACGCCTCCGCTGTCTGCGTCTTGACCTTGGCCTCGATGCCGAGCTGCTTGATGTCGTCCTTGATGATGGAGAGCCCGGTGATGTAGTCGTTCCAGCCGGCCGGGTCGGTGAAGGTCAGCTCGACGGGCTTGCCGCCCGGGTCCTTCAGGACGCCGCCGCTGAGCTCGAAGCCCGCCTCGGCGAGGATCTTCTTGGCCCCGGCCACGTCGGGCGCCGTGGTGGCGTTCTTGTACTCCGGGGCGAGGAACGGCTCCCCGGCGGGCAGCGGGATGCCGGTCGGGTTGCTGATCTCCGGGTAGAGGGTCGCCTGGGCCTGCACGTGGATCGCCTTGCGGTCGACGACCATGGCCATCGCCTTGCGCAGGGCCGGGTTGTCGAACGGCTTGCGGGCGGTGTTGAACCACAGGCCGTGGATGCCGAGCCCCGAGGGGAACCACAGCTTGTGGTTCTTCGGGTCCTTGGCGACGTACAGCTGCTTGTAGTTCGGCATGAAGACGAACGACCATTCCAGCTTGCCGTTCGCCAGGGCCGTCGTCGCCGCGCTGTTGTCGTTGTACGCGGAGTAGCGCAGTTCCTTGACCTTCGTCTCACCCTTCCAGTAGGCGGGTGTGGCGGTCAGGGTGGTGGTCTGCGGGGTGAAGGTCTTCAGCTTGTACGGGCCGGAGCCGACCGGGGTGCGGTTGGGCCAGGTCTCCGGGTTCTCGACCTTCTCCCAGATGTGCTTGGGCACGACGAACGTCGTGATGATCTTGTTCTGGTTGACGAACTGGGACTCCTTGAAGGTCAGGACGACCTTGTCCCCCTCGACGGTGACGCCGTCGTACGGGATGCCGTTGCCGTTGAGCGCCGGGTGCTTCTTGAGCAGTTCGAAGGTGAAGGCGACGTCCGCGGCGGTGAGCGGCTTGCCGTCGGCCCACTTGGCCCGCTCGTCGAGGGTGAAGGTGACCTTGGTGAAGTTGGCCTCCCAGGCCCAGTCCGTCGCCAGCCAGGGGTCCGCCTTGTCGGTGGGGCGGATCTGGTTCGTCATCGCCAGCGGCTCGTAGATCATGAACCGGTAGCCGAGGGTGGCGCTCGCCGAGGTCGCGAGGAACGGGTTGCTGTTGTTCGTCTGCGGCCCGTCGGGCTTTCCGAGGGTCAGCACGCCGGAAGCACCGGCGCCCCCCTTGCCGGCACCCGAGTTGGCGGACGAGCAGCCGGCGGCGAGCGCGACCACGGCGGTGGCGGCTGAGAGCGCTCTCAGAGTGTGACGGCGACGTACGGACATGGCGACTCCAGGAGGACTGCGGGTCTGGGAGATCCGGTGGTGTGGGCAGCGCTCGACGCGCCGGGTGCGGTGAGGCGTGTGCGGCTGGTTCGGGGATGCGGGCGGGTGACCGGCGGGGGCCGGCCCCGTTATGGCGCCGAGCGGCGCACGACCAGTTCGGTGGGCAGGACGACCGGCCCGTCCGGCACGGTGGTGCCGCCGAGGCGGGAGAGCAGCACGCGGGCCGCCGCCTCGCCCATCTGCCGCGTGGGCTGGTGCACGGTGGTCAGGGGCGGTTCGGTGTGCTCGGCCATCGGGATGTCGTCGAAGCCGATCACCGCGATGTCGTCGGGGACACGGCGGCCGACGGCCCTCAGCGCTCGCAGGACCCCGGCCGCACTGATGTCGTTGTGGGCGAAGACCGAGTCGAACTCCACGCCGTCCGCCAGGAGTTCCTCCACCGCGAGCCGGCCCCGGCGTTCGGTGAAGTCCCCGTCCACGACCAGTTCGGTGGGCAGGACCGAACGGAAGCCCGCGAGCCGGTCACGGACACAGCCGAAGTGTTTCGGGCCGGTGAGGACCAGGGGTCTGGTACGCCCCGCGGCCCGCAGATGACGGGCGGCGGACGCGCCTCCCTCGTGATTGGTGGTCACGACGGAGGGGAATTCCGGATGGTGGCCCCGGTCGTCGATCAGGACGATCGGCAGACCGGCCCGGTGCAGTGCGGTGAGCTGCGCGAGCGTGTTCTCCGGCTCGACGACGACGAGTCCGTCGAAGGCGCGCGCCGACACCTGGGTGGTGAAGCGTTCGACGGACTCCGAGCCCCGGTTGCAGGTGAAGAGCAGCAGCCCGTAGTCGGCGGCCTCGACCGTGTCGACGACGCCCTGGAGCACTTCGCCCATCCACGGCCAGGTGAGCGAGGGAACCAGCATGCCGACCGTGCGGCTGCTGCCGCGCGCCAGTCCGACGGCGCCCGAGCTGGGCACATAACCGAGGGCTGCGATCACTTCACGAACGCGGTCGGCCGTCGAATCATCCACCTCTCCCTTGACGTTGATGACCCGTGACACGGTCGTCTTGCTGACGCCGGCCTCACGGGCGACATCGGCGATGGTGACGCGCAACGGGGCCTCCAGGGACAAGGCGGGACGAGGGTGGGACGGGGGCTTCGGTACCGGTTCCGCAACCGGTACCGGAACCGGTACCGGCGTTGCGGCTGGAGTTAACCGCGCCGGGGCAGGGGCGTCAATACTTCACACCGAGATTGGTCCGTACCCATGCGCGAAGCAGGTTCGGGAGGCCGTTTGTTCACCTCTTGAACGTGCCGGCCTCTTGACGTGAGCGCAGAAGACGCCGTTCACTTGGGCACCCGCGGTGAGCTGGGCACCGTGTACGGCGGATGGTGCGCCGGCCCGGCCGTACCCGCCGGCGCGCCGTGCCCGGCGGCCCGGATCCGTACATGCGTCGGAGCCGCCGGCCACGAGGTCCGGCGGCTCCGACCGGGGCGGCGCCCGTCACTCGGCCGGTTCGACGCCCGCCCGCAGCAGACCGTAGGTGTACGCGTCCTCCAGTGCCTGCCAGGACGCGGCGATGACGTTCTCGGCCACGCCGACCGTCGCCCAGTCCCCGGTCCCGTCACCCGTGGTGATCAGCACCCGGGTGGTGGACTCGGTGCCGGTGCGGCCCTCCAGGATGCGGACCTTGTAGTCGACCAGTTCGAGCTTGGCGAGCTGCGGGTAGATCCGCTCCAGACCAACGCGCAGCGCCCGGTCCAGGGCGTTGACCGGGCCGTTGCCCTCCGCCGTGGCGACGATCCGCTCGCCCTTCGCCCAGAGCTTCACGGTCGCTTCGTTGGCGTGGGTGCCGTCGGGGCGGTCCTCGACGATGGCTCGCCAGGACTCGGTGCGGAAGTAGCGCCGCGGCCTGCCCTCGGCCTCGGCACGCAGCAGCAGCTCGAAGGAGGCGTCGGCCGCCTCGTAGGTGTAGCCCTGGAGTTCGCGCTCCTTGACCCGCTCGACGACCCGCTGGACGAGCGCGCGGTCGTCTCCGAGTTCGATGCCGAGCTCCTTGCCCTTGAGCTCGATGGAGGCGCGGCCCGCCATGTCGGAGACCAGCATCCGCATGGTGTTGCCGACGCGCTCCGGGTCGATGTGCTGGTAGAGGTCCGGGTCGACCTTGATCGCGGAGGCGTGGAGTCCGGCCTTGTGGGCGAAGGCGGAGACACCCACGTACGGCTGGTGGGTGGAGGGCGTGAGGTTGACGACCTCGGCGATGGCGTGGGAGATACGGGTCATCTCGGCGAGGGCGCCCTCGGGCAGGACGTTCTTGCCGTACTTGAGTTCCAGCGCGGCGACGACCGGGAAGAGGTTGGCGTTGCCGACCCGCTCGCCGTATCCGTTGGCGGTGCACTGCACGTGGGTGGCGCCCGCGTCCACGGCGGCCAGGGTGTTGGCGACGGCGCAGCCCGTGTCGTCCTGGGCGTGGATTCCGAGCCGGGCGCCGGTGTCGGCGAGGACGGTGGAGACGACGGCCTGTACCTGGGCGGGGAGCATCCCGCCGTTGGTGTCGCAGAGGATGACCACATCGGCGCCTGCCTCATGGGCCGTGCGTACGACCGCCTTGGCGTACTCGGCGTCGGCGCGGTAGCCGTCGAAGAAGTGCTCGCAGTCGACGAAGACCCGCCGGCCCTGCTCCCGGAGGTGGGCGACGGTGTCGCGGACCATCTCCAGGTTCTCGTCCAGGGTGGTGCGCAGGGCCAGCTCCACATGGCGGTCGTGGGACTTGGCCACCAGTGTGATCACCGGGGCGCCCGAGTCCAGGAGCGCCTGGACCTGCGGGTCCTCCGCGGCCTTGCCGCCGGCCCTGCGGGTGGCACCGAACGCGACGAGCTGGGCGTGCCGGAAGTCGATCTCCTGCTGGGCACGGGCGAAGAACTCGGTGTCGCGGGGGTTGGCGCCGGGCCAGCCCCCCTCGACGAAGCCCACGCCGAAGTCGTCCAGATGCCGGGCAATGGTCAGCTTGTCCGCGACCGTCAGGTTGATGCCTTCACGCTGCGCACCGTCGCGCAGGGTGGTGTCGAAGACATGGAAGGTGTCGTCGGGGGCCGTGGCCTTGGTGGTCATGCTGATCTGACTCCTGTCGGGTGAGCGGATCCGGACGAATCGGCTCCACTTGCCCCCATCCTCTCGCGTGCCTCGCTCCGGCCGTGGTGTGGACCGGAAAACGAAAAAACCCCTCGCGGGTGCGAGAGGTCTGCGCGCGGGTCTGGGGCACGATGTCCGTTCCGTACGTGGTGGTACGGGACGGTCACTGCGGACCGGCGCGCCTGCTGCCGATAATCATGGCGGACGAGGACACGCACGCAGTCTGGCACAACGGCACCTCCGTGGCCCGGTCCGTCTCAGGATGCGGGCGTGAATTCCGCTGTGCGACCGGGCGGTCCGGGAGGTGTGAGCGTCTCGTCCGCATATCCGCGCATCTGTTCCAGGACCTGGTCCCGTCCGGTGCCGGGGACACCGACCGTGACATGGACGCTGAACCCGTCCATGAGGGCTCTCAGGCGGACCGCGGCCCGGTCGGTGTCCACGGCGCGGAACTCACCGCGTGCGATGCCGTCGGCCAGCAGCTCCACGAGGTCGCGGTGCCAGGCGTCCTCGATGGCCGCCTGCCGGGCGCGGGCGTCGTCGTCGGCGTCCTGCGAGCGGTTCCAGACCTCCAGCCAGAGCGTCCAGTGCGGGTCGCGGTGGCCGTCGGGGACGTACAGCGCGATGTAGGCGTCGAGCCGCTCACGGGCGGTGCCGGGTCCGCCGAGCAGGGCCCGGCGTTCGGATCCGAGCCGCGCCTCACTCCACTCCAGGGTCTGCAGCAGCAGCTCGTCCTTGGTGCGGAAGTAGTAGAGGAGGTGCCCGCTGCTCATCCCCACCTCGCGGCCGAGTCCCGCCATGGTGAGCCCGTCCAGTCCGCGCTCGGCGACGGTGGCCATGACGGCGGCGAGCACGTCCTTCCTGGGCGGGGCGACGTTGCGGCGGCGCGGGGTACTGGGCACGGTTTCAGATCCTGGGCTGTTGCTGCGTGATGCAGTGGATGCCTCCACCACCGGCAAAGATCGTACGGGCGTCGACGGGTGTCACCGTACGGTCCGGGAACAGGTCTGCGAACACGGCCGCCGCCTCCTCGTCCCTCGGGTCGTCGAAGGCGCAGAGGATCACCCCGTCGTTGCACAGGTAGTGGTTGATGTAGGAGTGCTCGGTCCATGCGCCGTCGGCGCCGCGCAGTGCCGTGGGGGCCGGGATCTCCACGACCTCCAGCCTGCGGCCCCCCGCGTCGGTGGCGGTCCGCAGGATCCGGACCGTCTCACGGGTGATCTCGTGGTCCGGGTGGGAGGGGTCGGGCTGGACGTGGGCGACGACCACACCGGGGCGGGCGAAGGCGGCGACGATGTCGACATGGCCGAGGGTGCCGTACGTGCCGTAGTCACCGGCCAGGCCGCGCGGCAGCCAGAGGGCCTTCTCGGTGCCGAGACGGGCGTGGATCTCGTCCTCGACGGCCTGCCGGGTCCAGCCGGGGTTGCGCTCCTTGCCCAGCTGGACGGTTTCGGTGAGCAGCACGGTGCCCTCGCCGTCCACGTGGATCGCGCCGCCCTCGTTGACCAGCGGCGAGCTGTGCACGGGCACTCCGGCCAGCTCGGCGACGCCCCGCGCGATGTGCCGGTCGTGCGTCCAGCGGGCCCAGTCCTGGGCACCCCAGCCGTTGAACGTCCAGTCCACCGCGGCGATCCGGCGGTTTTCGGCGTCGATGACGAAGGTCGGTCCGATGTCCCGCATCCAGGCGTCGTCGAGGGGCCGTACGGCCGTCTCGACGTCCGGGCCGAGCAACGCCCGGGCGCTGTCCTCCTGGCCGGGACCGACGATCACGGTGACCGGTTCGAAGCGGCGCACGGCGCGGGCGACGGCGGCCCACGCCCTGCGGGCCTCGTCGAGCCCGGCCGCGGTGGCGAAGGTGGGGTTGGGGCCCGGCCAGGCCATCCAGGTGCGCTCGTGGGGGGCCCACTCGGGCGGCATACGGAAGGTCATGGCGGGTCCCTAGAGGAAGTAGAGGCGGTTGAGGGAGACGGATCCGGCGGCCGGTGAGCGCAACGGGTCACCGTCGAGGGTGACGAGACCGGTGTCGCCGTCGACGTCGACCTTTCCGGTGCGGGAGTTGAGGCGCAGGTCCGCGGGCCCGATGCCGCGTGTGCCCCGGACCGCGACCCTGCGGCGGCGGGTGGGCATGAGATCGGCGCCCAGCTGGGTGGCGGCCTCCGCGACGAAGGCGACGGAGAGATCCGCGGCCGTGGCTCCGTACGCACCGAACTGCGGGCCGAGGACGAGGGGTTCGCAGGTGTCCGTGGCGGCGTTGGGGTCGCCCGTCACTCCGTAGGCGGGAAAGCCGGACTTGAGGACCAGCTGGGGCTTCGCACCGAAGAACTCGGGGCGCCACAGGACGATGTCGGCGAGCTTCCCCGTCTCGATGGAGCCGACCTCGTGGGAGAGGCCGTGGGCGATGGCGGGGTTGACGGTGAGTTTGGCGATGTAGCGCAGCACGCGGGCGTTGTCGTCACCGGGGCCGTCGCCCTCCATCGGGCCGAGCTCGGCCTTCATCTTCGCGGCCATGGCGAACGTGCGGCGTACGGTCTCGCCGGCCCGCCCCATGCCCTGCGCGTCGGACGAGGTGATCCCGATGGCACCCAGGTCGTGCAGCACGTCCTCGGCCCCCATGGTCCCGGCCCTGATCCGGTCGCGGGCCATGGCGGCATCGCCGGGGAGGTCCGTCTTGAGGTCGTGGACGGAGACGATCATCCCGTAGTGCTCGGCGACCGCGTCACGGCCGAAAGGGAGCGTCGGGTTGGTGGAGGAGCCGATGACGTGGGGGACCCCCGCCATCTTCAGCACGTTGGGGACGTGTCCGCCACCGCAGCCCTCGATGTGGAAGGCGTGGATCGTCCGGCCTTCGAGCACGCTCAGGGTGTCCTCGACGGACAGGCACTCGTTGAGCCCGTCGCTGTGCAGGGCGACCTGGACGTCGTGGTCCTCGGCGACCCGCAGGGCGGTGTCCAGGGCGCGGGTGTGGGCGCCCATGTCCTCGTGGACCTTGAAGCCGCAGGCGCCGCCCTCGGCGAGGGCTTCCACCAGCGGCGCCTCGTGCGAGGACGAACCGCGTCCCAGGAAACCGATGTTGACGGGCCAGGCGTCGAAGGCGTTGAAGGCGTGCCGCAGGGCCCACGGCGAGTTGACGCCGACACCCCAGACCGGACCGAACTCCTGGCCGATGACCGTGGTGACGCCGGAGGCCAGGGACGCCTCCATGATGCGCGGGGAGAGCAGGTGGACGTGCGGGTCCACGGCTCCCGCCGTCGCGATGAGGCCCTCCCCGGAGACGATGGCCGTGCCCGTGCCGACGACCACGTCGACGCCGTCGAGGGTGTCCGGATTCCCGGCCCGGCCGATCGCGGCGATGCGGCCCTCACGGATGCCGATCGACACCTTCCTGATGCCCAGTACGGCATCGATGACCAGCACGTTGCTGATGACGACGTCGCAGGTGTCCCGGACGGCGGCGGCCTTGAGGTGCAGGCCGTCCCGGGCCGTCTTGCCGAAGCCGGCGAGGAACTCGTCCCCCTGCTTCTGGGCGTCGGACTCCACGCGGACGGTCAGACCGGAGTCACCGAGCCTGACCCGGTCCCCGGCGCGCGGCCCGTGCACGGAGGCGTACTCGTACGGATTCATCGGCCGTCCTCCTCTGCTCCTGCTCCGAGGTAGCCGCAGGCCGCTGCCCTGCGCAGCGCCTCCTCCTTCGCGCCCGGCGCGTCCAGGGGCCCGTCCACGAGCCCGGCGAAGCCGATCGCGATCCGGTCGCCGCCGATCGGGACGAGAGCGGCCTCGGCCGTCTCCCCCGGCCCGAAGCGGACGGAGGACCCGGCGGGCACGCTCAGCCGCATCCCGTACGCCGCCGCCCGGTCGAAGTCGAGGCGGGGATTGGCCTCGAAGAAGTGGAAGTGGGACGTCACACTGACCGGAACGGTCGCGGTGTTACGGACGGCGAGGCGCACGGACGGCTCCGGACCAGCCTTCACCGGGCCGGGGAGAAGCGCGCCGGGGGCGTCGTCGCCGAGCGAACCGCCGTCCAGAGGACCGCTGACCACGGCGAGCCGGGAGCCGTCGTCGAACACGGCCTCCACCTGGACCTCGGTGACCACGTCCGCCACACCTGGCAGCACGTCGTCCGGCCCCAGTACAGCGCGGGCTGCCTCGATCGCGTCGGCGAGTCTGTGCCCGTCCCTGGCCGCCTCGCAGACGGTGTCCGCGATCAGAGCCGTCGCCTCGGGGACGTTGAGCCGCAGGCCACGGGCCCGCCGGGCCCTGGCCAGCTCGGCCGCGCCGAAGAGCAGCAGCCGGTCACGTTCGGTCGGGGTCAGTCGCACGTCGCGGCACCTCCTGGTTGGAGCAGCACTCTAACCATGTTTCGAGCGTCGCTCAAAACCCGTGCCGCGAGACGACGAGGGCCGCACCCCCTGGTGGGGGGCGCGGCCCTCGTGGGTACGTCCGTCGGTCAGACGAGCTCGTGCATCCAGCCGTGGGTGTCCTCGGCGATACCGCGCTGGATGTCCAGCAGGCGCTCGCGCAGCTTGAGGGTGACCTCGCCGGGCGTGCCGTCGCCCTGGGTCCACTCACCGTCCGCGGACTTCACGGTGCCGACCGGCGTGATGACGGCGGCGGTGCCGCAGGCGAAGACCTCGGTGAGGGTGCCGTTCCGGGTGTCGGTGCGCCACTGGTCGATGGAGACGCGCCCCTCCTCGGAGGCGTAACCGAGGTCGCGGGCGACGGTGAGCAGGGAGTCACGCGTGACTCCCGCGAGCAGCGAGCCGGTGAGGGTGGGAGTGACGATCCTCTTGCTGCCGTCCTCCTGCCCGTACACGAAGTAGAGGTTCATGCCGCCCAGCTCCTCGACCCACTTGTGCTCGACGGCGTCGAGGTAGGCGACCTGGTCGCAGCCCTGCGCCGCGGCCTCGGCCTGGGCGAGCAGGGAAGCCGCGTAGTTACCCCCGGTCTTGGCGTCGCCCATGCCGCCGGGGACGGCGCGCACCCGGTCCTGGGAGAGCCAGATCGAGACCGGCTTCACGCCGCCGGGGAAGTAGGCGCCGGCGGGAGAGGCGATGACGAGGAAGAGGTACTCGTTGGCCGGCCGGACACCGAGACCGACCTCGGCGGCGATCATGAAGGGCCGCAGGTAGAGGGACTCCTCACCGCCGTGCTCCGGGACCCAGGCCTGGTCCTGCCGGACCAGGGCGTCACAGGCCTCGATGAAGGTCTCGGCCGGCAGCTCCGGCATCGCCAGCCGCGCGGCGGACCGCTGGAAGCGTGCGGCGTTGGCCTCGGGGCGGAAGGTGGCGACCGTGCCGTCGGGCTGCCGGTACGCCTTGAGGCCTTCGAAGATCTCCTGCGCGTAGTGCAGCGTCATGTTGGCCGGGTCCACCGACAGCGGCCCGTACGGCACGAGCTGGGCGTCGTGCCAGCCGCGGCCCTCGGTCCAGCGGATCGTCACCATGTGATCGGTGAAGTGGCGGCCGAAGCCGGGGTTGGCCAGGATCGCCTCGCGCTCCGCGTCGGACAGCGGGTTGGAGGAGGGCTTGAGCTCGATCGTGGGCGTCGTCATGAGTGCGTGTCCTTCACCGGTCTTGTGTGTGATGGACCGCGCTCACGCCCGCTTCCGCCCCAGCAGCTGCCGGGCAGGTTGTAGGACGTCCGAGCACCACCGCGAGCCGCGGTCCCGCCGTTCGATTATCTCCCGGGGGCGGCTCTGCACGAAATGACGTGATTGCGGTGACGTTCACAGGGGCGCGAAAACGCGGTCCGGAGGTCGATGGTGGCACCCGGGACCGCAAGGTGAAGCCGCCGGGTGCGGTTGCGACCCGGCGGCTTCGAAGGGGAGACGTCGGGTCAGCTCGCTACGCGTACCGCGAGCGCGTCGCCGATCTCGTCAGTGGTGCGCGCGTTCTTCCCGTCACGCTCCGCGAGGTCGGCGGAGACGGCCTCCTCGATGCGCACGGCCTCGGCCTCGTAGCCGAGGTGGCGCAGCAGGAGGGCGACGGAGAGGACCGTGGCGGTCGGGTCGGCCTTGCCCTGGCCCGCGATGTCGGGCGCGGTGCCGTGCACCGGCTCGAACATCGACGGGAAGGCGCCCGTCGGGTTGATGTTGCCGGAAGCGGCCAGGCCGATGCCGCCGGTCACGGCTGCGGCGAGGTCGGTGAGGATGTCACCGAAGAGGTTGTCGGTGACGATGACGTCGAAGCGCTCCGGCTGGGTGACGAAGAAGATCGTCGCGGCGTCGACGTGCAGGTAGTCGGTGCCGACCTCGGGGAAATCGGCCGCGACCCTGTCGAAGGTGTTCTTCCACAGGTGGCCGGCGTGTACGAGGACGTTGTTCTTGTGGACCAGCGTCAGCTTCTTGCGCGGACGGGCGGCGGCTCGCGCGAAGGCGTCACGCACGACACGCTCGACACCGTAGGCGGTGTTGACGCTGACCTCGGTGGCGACCTCGTGCTCGGTGCCCGTGCGCAGGGAACCGCCGTTGCCCGTGTACGGGCCCTCGGTGCCCTCGCGGACGACGACGAAGTCGATCTCGGGGCGCCCGGCCAGCGGGGTCGCCGTGTTCGGGAAGAGCTTCGACGGCCGCAGGTTGATGAAGTGGTCGAAGGCGAAACGCAGCTTCAGCAGCAGTCCGCGCTCCAGCACGCCCGACGGGACGGACGGGTCGCCGATGGCGCCGAGCAGGATGGCGTCGTGCCCCTTGAGGGCCTCCAGCTCCGCGTCGGGAAGGGTCTCACCGGTGCGGTGCCATCGCCGGGCGCCGAGGTCGTACTCCTTGGTCTCCAGCTTCACATCCTGCGGGAGAACAGCGTTGAGAACCTTGAGGCCCTGGGTGACGACCTCCTGGCCGATACCGTCGCCGGGGATCACTGCGAGATCGATGCTGCGAGACATGCAGGCACCCTAGCCTTCCGTCCCACCCCGTGACACTCGGCGTCCACGATACGGACATCGCGGGTTCGGGCGCGGTTCGTGCCGCGGGGCGGGTGCGCTCCCTCAGTGACCGGTCGTCCCGCCGTTGTCGCGGCGGTCGAGGGCCCTCTGCAGGGCTGCGGCGGCGTTCTTGCGCTCCGACTCGGCGGTGCGGGAGGTGTGGCGGACGCGGCGGACAGTGGTCTCGGCCATGAGGGATCGACTCCTTGGGATCGCGTGGATTTCGGGATCAGGACTTCGCGCAGCGGAGGTCGGGATCGGGATTTCGATGCGCCTGAAGGGGCGGGGAGCGGCCGCAGGGGTTGCCTGCTCGGGGCACGCTCACACACGCCGGTCGCTGGATCAGCGATTCGTTCGGCTCCTACAAAGTTAGGACAGCCCGGGCCATCTGTCTCTACAGATACTCGGACTTCCTACTATCTGAGACGGTGGCGCGGCCGGACGGTGCGGCCGGCCGGTGATCCGGCCCCGGAGAGCGGAGAGGTGAACCTCAGAGATCCACGGTGAGCTGCGCCTCCATGTGCGTGCGCAGGACACCTGCCATGTCCGTGGTGCAGTCGCTGAGCAGCCACTGCACCTGGAGCCCGTCCATCAGGGCGATCAGCTGACGGCCGGCGTCGCCGGGAGCGATGCCCGGCCGCAGCGCGCCGGCCCGGCGCGCCTCCTCGTAGGCGAGCTGCGCTCCGGCGACCGAGTTCTCGTAGCGGCGCACGAAATATCCGTGAGCCGGGTGGTCGGCGGCCGTCGCCTCGGCGGAGACCACCGAGAACAGCTCGACGATCCCGCGCCGTGCGGAGTTCAGCTCGGCCAGCTCGGCGAACCGCCGCAGCCGTTCGACGCCCGCGGTGCCTCCGAGTGAGAGCCACGCGCCGTCCACGTCGTCGCGGTGCTCCAGCACGGCGAGCAGCAGCGCCTCCTTGGTCGGGAAGTGATGCAGCAGGCCGGTGTGCGAGATGCCGCAGCGGGTCGCGATCACCCGCAGTGACGCGCCCCGGTAACCGGCCTCGCCGAACAGGGCCATGGCCTGGTCCAGGATCTCGCGCCGCTTCGCGCGGCCCTTCGCGTAACCGCGCCGCGCTTCGGCCGTCACTCGCCACTCCCCAGATCCGCCGGCCCCGGTCGGGCCGGTACTTCGGTGTACGGGTTTCCGGCCAACCGCCCGGAGGATCCGGCTCCCGGAGATACTTACCAGCTGGTCGGTATTGACTCTATGGTGAAGCGAACCATGTCGCGAAAGGACCTCCCGTGTCCCCCTCCCTCCCCTATCTCGACCCCTCGCTCCCCGTCGCCGAGCGGGTCGGCGACCTCCTCGGCCGCATGACCCTGGCCGAGAAGACCGGCCAGATGCTCCAGCTGAACGCCAAGGACGGGGTACGCCACCTCATCGAGGACCTGAATGCGGGTTCGATCCTGCACGCGTCGCCCGAGCGCGTCCTCGAAGCGGCGGAGCTGACCGGGCGGTCCCGGCTGCGCATCCCCCTGCTGGTCGCGGAGGACTGCATCCACGGCCACTCCTTCTGGGAGGGGGCCACGATCTATCCCACCCAGCTCGGTCTGGCCGCGAGCTGGGACCCGGAACTCGTGGAGCGCGTGGCCAGGGCCACCGCCGTCGAGGTCGCGGCGACGGGCGTCCACTGGACCTTCTCGCCGGTGCTCTGCATCACCCGGGACCTGCGCTGGGGCCGGGTCGGCGAGACCTTCGGCGAGGATCCCTTCCTGATCGGCGAGCTGGCCTCGGCGATGGTCCGCGGCTACCAGGGCGAGGGGATGGGGGACCCGACCGCGGTCCTCGCGTGCGCCAAGCACTTCGCGGGCTACTCCGAGACCCAGGGCGGCCGTGACGCGAGCGAGGCCGACATCTCCCGGCGCAAGCTGCGCTCCTGGTTCCTGCCCCCGTTCGAGCGGGTCGCCCGCGAGGGCTGCCGTACGTTCATGCTCGGCTACCAGTCCATGGACGGTGTGCCGATCACGGTCAACGACTGGCTGCTCGACGAGGTGCTGCGCGGTGAATGGGGTTACACGGGCACGCTGGTCACCGACTGGGACAACGTCGGCCGCATGGTGTGGGAACAGAAGGTCTACGCCGACCACACCCAGGCGGCAGCGGCCGCGGTCCGGGCGGGCAACGACATGGTGATGACCACCCCGCAGTTCTTCGAGGGCGCGCAGAGCGCGGTCGCCGAGGGCTTGCTGGACGAGGCGGAGATCGACGCGGCGGTACGGCGCGTCCTGACCCTGAAGTTCGAGCTCGGCCTGTTCGAGGACCCCCGCCACCCCGACACCGCCCGGCAGGCCGCGGTCATCGGCAGTGCCGGGCACACCGAGCTGAATCTGGAGGCGGCCCGCCGCTCGTTGGTGCTGCTCACCAACGACGGGACCCTGCCGCTGGCCGGCGGGTTCGTGCCGGGCCGGGACGGACGCGCCGCGGCCGGGACGGACCCGGCTGCGCGTACGGTCGCCGTCATCGGGCCCAACGCGGACGACGCGCAGACCCAGCTGGGCGACTGGGCGGGCTCCTCCGGTCAGGCGGACTGGCTGCCCGACGGCCACCCGCGCCCCATGATCCGTACCGTGCTCGACGGCTTCCGCGAGCACGTCCCGGACGGCTGGGAGGTCACCTACGCACGCGGCGCCGCGATCCTCTCCGTGGGCCCCGGCCCCGAGGGCGCGTTCTTCCCTGACGGACAGCCCCGTCCGGACGTCGTCGTCCCCGCGCGGCCCTCCGAGTCCCTGATCGGGGAAGCCGTCGCCGCGGCCGAGGCCGCCGACTACGTCGTGGCCGTGGTGGGTGACCGCATCGAGCTGGTCGGTGAGGGACGTTCGACGGCGACCCTGGAACTCGTCGGGGACCAGGTCGCGTTGCTCGACGCGCTGGCCGCGACCGGCAAGCCGCTGGTCGTCGTGGTCATCAGCTCGAAGCCGCTGGTGCTCCCGGCGTCCGCCCTCGGCGCGGCCGCGGTCCTGCACGCCTTCAACCCGGGCATGCAGGGCGGCCGTGCGGTGGCGGAGGTCCTGCTGGGCCTCGTCGAGCCGTCGGGCCGGCTGCCCGTCTCCTTCGCCCGGCACGCGGGACAGCAGCCGACGTACTACAACCAGATCCGCGGCCAGCACGGCTCCCGGTACGCCGACCTCACCCAGCGTCCCGCCTTCGTGTTCGGCGAGGGCCTGAGCTACACGACCGTCGTGTACTGCGGCCTGGAGATCCTCACGGCGAGCGTCGGGGAGAGCGACACGCTGCGGGCCCGCGTCACCGTCCGTAACACCGGCGCGCGGCCGGCCCTGGAGACGGTGCAGGTGTACATCAGCGACACGGTGACGTCCGTGACCTGGGCCGAGAAGGAGCTCAAGGCCTACCGGCAGGTGACGCTCGCCCCGGGCGAGGCGCGCGAGGTGCTGCTGGAACTCCCGGTCTCCGACTGCACCCTCGTGGACGCGGCCGGCCGGCGTGTCGTCGAGCCCGGCGCTTTCGAGCTGCTCGTCGGACCGTCCTCACGCGACGACGTCCTCCTGCGGGCCGGCTTCACCGTGAAGGGCTGAGGCTGCCCGGGGTTCCTGCCCTGGAGGGGCTGGTCCTGCCCTGGAACGGAAACCGCCTCCCGGCCCGGCGGGGGGAGCCGGCCGGGAGGCGGAGTGCGGGGCGGGGCGCCCGGGCGGGCGCCCCTGAGGACTGTCAGCCCTGGTGGGGGTAGGTGTACTCGGTCGGCGGGACCAGCGTCTCCTTGATGGCGCGGGTCAGCGTCCAGCGCTGCAGGTTCTGCGGGGCGCCCGCCTTGTCGTTGGTCCCCGAAGCACGGCCGCCGCCGAAGGGCTGCTGGCCGACGACGGCGCCGGTCGACTTGTCGTTGATGTAGAAGTTGCCCGCCGCGTAACGGAGCTTGTCCATCGTGTACGCGGCGGCCGCGCGGTCGTTGGAGATGACCGCACCGGTCAGCGCGTAGTCGGAGACCGACTCCATCTGCTCCAGCATGGTGTCGTACTTCTCGTCCTCGTAGACGTGGACGGCGAGGATCGGACCGAAGTACTCGGTGGTGAAGACCTCGTTGGCCGGGTCGTCGCAGACGATGACGGTCGGGCGGACGAAGTAGCCGACGGAGTCGTCGTACGTGCCGCCCGCGATGATCGTGCAGGTCGGGTCGGCGGCGGCGCGGTCGATCGCGGCCTTGTTCTTCGCGAAGGAACGCTCGTCGATGACGGCGCCCATGAAGTGCGACAGGTCGGTGACGTCACCCATGGTGATGCCGTCGACCTCGGCCGCGAACTCCTCCTTGAAACCGGAGTTCCAGATGGAGGCGGGAACGTACGCGCGGGAGGAGGCTGAGCACTTCTGGCCCTGGTACTCGAAGGAGCCGCGGGTCAGCGCGGTCTTCAGGACGGCGCGGTCGGCACTCGGGTGGGCGACCACGAAGTCCTTGCCACCGGTCTCACCCACGAGCCGCGGGTACGTGCGGTAGTTGGCGATGTTGTTGCCGACCGTCCTCCACAGGTGCTGGAAGGTGGGGGTCGAGCCGGTGAAGTGGATGCCGGCCAGGTCGCGGTGGTTCAGGGCCACCTCGGAGACGGCGATGCCGTCGCCCGTGACCAGGTTGATGACGCCCTTGGGCAGACCGGCCTCCTCCAGGAGCTGCATCAGCAGCACGGCGGCGTGGGTCTGTGTCGGGGACGGCTTCCACACCACCACGTTGCCCATGAGCGCGGGGGCGGTCGGCAGGTTGCCCGCGATGGCGGTGAAGTTGAACGGCGTGATCGCGTAGACGAAGCCCTCCAGCGGGCGGTGGTCCATGCGGTTCCACACGCCGGTGGAGTTGGCCGGGGGCTGCTCGGCGAGGATCTGGCGCGCGTAGTGCACGTTGAAGCGCCAGAAGTCGACGAGCTCGCAGGGGGTGTCGATCTCGGCCTGCTGGGCGGTCTTGCCCTGGCCGAGCATCGTGGAGGCGGCCATCGTCTCGCGCCAGGGGCCGGACAGCAGCTCGGCCGCGCGCAGGATGATCGCGGCGCGGTCGTCGAAGGACATCGCACGCCAGGCCGGGGCGGCGGCGAGGGCGGCGTCGATCGCGTCCTGCGCGTCCTGCTCGGTGGCGCCGGCGAAGGTGCCGATGACGGCCTTGTGGTTGTGCGGCTGCACGACGTCGACGCGGGCGCCGCCGCCCATCCTCTTCTCGCCGCCGATGGTCATCGGCAGGTCGATCGGGTTCTCGCCGAGCTCCTTGAGCTTCGCCTCCAGACGGGCGCGCTCCGGGGTGCCGGGGGCGTAGGAGTGGACCGGCTCGTTGACCGGCGCGGGGACCTGGGTGACAGCGTCCATGAGTGCCTTGTCTCCTTGGTTGAGGTGGGTTGGCCGGCCGGGCGGGTCAGCCCTGGTTCAGCCCGTGGTGCAGCCCTTTTGTTCAGCCCTTGGTGAGAACGGACCGGCCGAAGAACAGCAGGTTGGCCGGCTTCTCCGCGAGGCGGCGCATGAAGTATCCGTACCAGTCGGTTCCGTACGCCGTGTAGACGCGCATCCGGTGGCCCTCGGCCGCGAGCCGGACGTGCTCCTCACTGCGGATGCCGTACAGCATCTGGAACTCGTACTCATCCAGTTTGCGCCCGGCCTGGCGTGCGAGCTCCTGGCCGATGGCGATCAGACGGGGATCGTGGGAGCCGATCATCGGGTAGCCCTCGCCCTGCATCAGCGTCTTCAGGACGCGGACGTACGCCTTGTCGATCTCCGGCTTGCTCTGGTACGCGACGGAGGCGGGCTCCTTGTAGGCGCCCTTCACCAGGCGGACCCGGCTGCCCGCGGCGGCGAGGCGCCGGGCGTCGGCCTCGGTGCGGAACAGGTAGGACTGGATCACGCAGCCGGTCTGCGGAAAGTCCTTCCGCAGCTCCTCGTGGATGGCGAACATCGAGTCGAGCGTGGTGTGGTCCTCGGCGTCCAGCGTGACCGTGGTGCCGATCGCGGCGGCGGCCTCGACGACGGGGCGGACGTTGGCGAGGGCGAGCTCGTGGCCGCCCGGGAATTCGGGGGCGGGCCCGGAGGCCTCTTTGCCGGCGGCGGTGGCGGGCGACGGGAGGGACTGGCCGAACATCGACAGCTTGACGGACATCTCGGCGCGCTCGCCGAGGCCGAGCTCCTCGAGGCGGCCGATGAGCTCCAGATAGGCGTCGCGCGCGGCGGCGGCCTGCTCGGGGGTGGTGATGTCCTCACCCACGACGTCCAGGGTGACCTCGAGGCCCTTGGCGGCCGCGTCCCGGATGACGGGGACGACCTGGTCGAGGCTCTCACCGGCGATGAAGCGGTCGACGACCTGCTTGGTGCCCGGCGCGGCCGAGACGAAACGACGCATCTTGTCGCTGCGTGACGCGGCGAGAATCACGGGACCCAGCACGGGGCACCTCCACGGAGTACGAACGAGGCCGGGCCGGTACGCATGCGAACGGACCGGGACGGCACGGAGAACCACTGTGAAATCTAGGTATCCCGGCAGACACGTGCCATCGACAGCTGTCACGCATCCGTGTACCGGCTCTCAGACATTTGTCTGAAGGGGTGCGAGAATGGCGGTGTGAAGGGCGATTACCAGGAGTTGGTCGACGAGATCTCCGCGCTGCTCGGCGCCCCCGCCACTCTGGAGAACCGCGACTTCGGCCTGGTCGCCTTCGGGGCCCACGACAGCGACGACGACACGGCCATGGACCCCGTCCGTACGCGCTCGATCCTCACCCGGCGCTCCACCCCCGCGGTCCGCGCCTGGTTCGAGGGTTTCGGCATCACCCGCGCGACGGGCCCGGTCCGCATCCCCGCCGCCCCGGAGGCCGGGGTCTACCGGGACCGCGTCTGCCTCCCGGTACGCCACCGGGATGTCGTCCTGGGCTACGTATGGCTGCTGGACGCGGAGCCGGGGCCCGCCGACGGGCAGCTGGCGGCGGCCATGGACGTCGCCGCCCGGATCGGCGCCCTGCTCGCCGACGAGGAGCGGGCGGGCACGGACCTGTCCCGGGAGTTCGCGGCGGTGCTCGTCGCCGGGCGCGGCTGGCAGCGCGACATGGCGGTCACCGCGCTGCACGAGGCCCTCGGCGCCGACGCGGACGGGCTGCACACGGTGGTGTGCGTGACCCCCTGGCCGGGCGAGCCCCCGTCCGTGCGTACGGTGCCGTCGGCGGCGGCCCTCACCACCGTGCCCGGCGCCGGCATCCAGGCCCTGGCCGCCCTGGTCCGGCTGCGCTCCCCCGAGGCGCGCGACCCCGCGACGACGGCTGCGGAGCGGCTGCGCACCGCCGCCGGCACCGCCGCGACCGGTGGCCTCGCCACTGCCCGGCGGGGTCTGGCGGAGCTGGCCGACTCCTGGCACGAGGCCCTGTCAGCCGCCCGTGCCGCCTCGGCGGAGCCCCGTTTCGGCCCGGTCGCCGACTGGTCGGCCATCGGCCCCTACCGGCTCCTCACTGCGCTGCCCCACGCCCCGGACACCGGACCGGACCAGGCCGTCCGCCCCCTGCTGACCCCGCCCCACGCGGAACTGGCCCGCACCGCCGAGGTGTTCCTCGACCGTGCGGGCCAGGCGAGCCGGACCGCCGCCGAGCTGGGCATCCACCGCCAGACGCTCTACTACCGCCTCGCCCGGGTCCAGCAGCTCACCGGCCTCGACCTGAACGACGGTGAGGACCGGCTGCTGCTGCACATGGCTCTGAAGCAGACCCGGCTGTGAGCGCCGGGCCTGCCGCCGGCCTCGGTCGGGTACGCCACGGGCGGGAGCCGGGTACGGCGGCGGAGGGGACAGCGGTGCCCCTGCCGGCCGGACCACGAGCAACGGCGTCCAGGCCCCTGCCCGCGTCTCCGCACCCGCACCCTCACCCGCAAGAACCGACCCGTGGGGGTGGGCCGCCCCGTCGGCGGGCCCCTGCCGGCGGTCGTGACGCCGGGCGGGGAACGCGTTCGCCGATCGGCCGTTCCGGCTGACCGGCGGCCCGGCGCTCGCTCACGCGCTGATCCTGCCGAGCTGGTTCCTCGCCCGGGCGCCGGCCCGCAGGAGCCGACGGAAGGGTCTCGCCGTGGCCGGCTGCGTGGCAGCCGCCGTCTCCCCGGTCCTGATCAGCACGCCCGGCCGGGCGGCGTCCCCCGTCCTGCTCTTCACGGGACACGTCGTCGCCCCGGCCCCCGCACGGGGCCCAGGACGGCGTACGACCGCGCCCGGCGGACAGGCTTTCGCTCTGTCCGCCGGGCGCGGTCGTCGTACAGGCGGGTGATCAGTCCGTGAGGTCGACCGAACGCGCCGACGTGGCGCCGATCTCCTCGGCGATCTCGGTGAGGACCGACTGCGGGACGGTGTCGTCGACGGTGAGTACGACCAGTGCCTCGCCGCCCGCGTCCTGACGCGAGACCTGCATGCCGGCGATGTTCAGCCCGGCCTCGCCGAGGATCTTGCCGACCGCGCCGACGACGCCGGGGCGGTCCTCGTACCGCAGGACGACCATGTGGTCGGCGAGCGCCAGGTCGACGTCGTGCTCACCGATCGCGACGATCTTCCGGAGGTGCTTGGGCCCGGCCAGCGTGCCGGAGACCGCGACCTCCTCGCCACTCGACAGCGTGCCGCGGACGGTCACCACGTTGCGGTGGTCCGGCGACTCGGAGCTGGTGGTGAGGCGGACCTCGACACCCCGCTCCTGCGCGAAGAGCGGGGCGTTGACGTAACTGACGGTCTCGTCGACGACGTCCTCGAAGACGCCCTTGAGCGCGGAGAGCTCGAGCACCTTCACGTCGTGCTGGGTGATCTCGCCGTACACCTCGACGTCGAGGCGGGCCGCGACCTCGCCCGCGAGCGCGGTGAAGATCCGGCCGAGCTTCTCGGCGAGCGGCAGACCGGGACGCACGTCCTCGGCGATGACGCCGCCCTGGACGTTGACCGCGTCGGGGACGAGCTCACCGGCGAGGGCGAGGCGGACGGACTTGGCGACGGCGATGCCCGCCTTCTCCTGCGCCTCGTCGGTGGAGGCCCCGAGGTGCGGGGTGCAGACGACCTGGTCGAACTGGAACAGCGGGGAGTCCGTGCAGGGCTCCTTGGTGTAGACGTCCAGACCGGCGCCGGCGACCCGGCCCTCCTTGAGAGCGGAGGCGAGCGCGTCCTCGTCGACGATGCCGCCGCGCGCGGCGTTGACGATGCGCACCGAGGGCTTCACCTTGTGCAGCGCGTCGTCGCCGATCAGACCGAGCGTCTCGGGGGTCTTGGGGAGGTGCACCGTGATGAAGTCGGAGACCTCGAGCAGCTCGTCCAGTGTGAGGAGCTTGACGCCCATCTGGGCGGCGCGCGCGGGCTGCACGTAGGGGTCGTACGCGACGATCTTCATGCCGAAGGCCGACATGCGCTGCGCGACCAGCACGCCGATGCGGCCGAGGCCGACGACACCGAGGGTCTTCTCGCTGAGCTCGACGCCCGTGTACTTGGAGCGCTTCCACTCGCCGTTCTTCAGGGCGGTGTTGGCCTGCGGGATGTTGCGCGCGGTGGCGACGAGCAGACCACAGGCCAGCTCGGCGGCGGTGACGATGTTGGACGTCGGCGCGTTGACGACCATCACGCCGGCCTTGGTGGCCGAGGAGACGTCGACGTTGTCCAGACCGACACCCGCGCGGGCGACGACCTTGAGCTGCTTGGCCGCGGCGATGGCCTCGGCGTCGACCTTGGTGGCGGAGCGCACCAGGATCGCGTCGACGTCGGCGATCGCGGGGAGGAGTTCGGCGCGGTCCGCGCCGTTGCAGTGCCGGATCTCGAAGTCCGGACCCAGGGCGTCAACCGTGGCGGGCGACAGCTCTTCGGCGATGAGTACGACAGGTTTCGAGCTCACGTGTGTCCTCACAAGTCCAGTGCGGACGGCCGTCCCGACGGCCGCAGGCGTGGAGGGGCTAGCCGCGTGGAAGACGCACGACACTGTGGGCCCTGACGCGTGTATGTGTTGTTGAGAGTGTAGTCATGCGGCCGGGCACGCAATGCGCCCTGGTGGAAGGATCACTCGCACGGGGTGGACGGTCTGTACAGACGTACGTGCCGCTTCCCTGCCACCGCCTCTCCCCGCAGTGACACGGGGCGTGAGGCCGGCCTGGCGCCGGGGGGCGGGCCCGTGCGGACCCGCCCCCCGGCCTGAACTCAGGCTTCCTCGTTGTCGACCCAGCTCATGAGCTTGCGCAGCTCCGCGCCGGTGGTCTCCAGCAGGGACTCGCTGTCGGCCTTCTTGTACTCGTTGTACTTGGGCAGGCCGTTGTGGTACTCGGCCATCCAGTTCTTGGCGAAGGTGCCGTCCTGGATCTCGGCGAGGACCTTCTTCATCTCGGCCTTGGTGGCGTCCGTGATGATGCGCGGGCCGGTGACGTAGTCGCCCCACTCGGCGGTCTCCGAGATGGACCAGCGCATCTTCTCCAGGCCGCCCTCGTACATGAGGTCCACGATGAGCTTCAGCTCGTGGAGGCACTCGAAGTACGCGATCTCCGGCTGGTAACCGGCCTCGGTCAGCGTCTCGAAACCGGCCTTGACCAGAGCGGCGGTACCACCGCAGAGAACGGCCTGCTCACCGAACAGGTCGGTCTCGGTCTCCTCGGTGAAGGTCGTCTTGATGACGCCGGCACGCGTGCCGCCGATGCCCTTCGCGTAACTGAGGGCGAGCTCCAGGCCCTTGCCCGAGGCGTCCTGCTCGACGGCCACGATGCACGGGACGCCGCGGCCCTCCTCGTACTGACGGCGGACCAGGTGGCCCGGGCCCTTCGGGGCGACCATGCAGACGTCGACGTTGGCCGGCGGCTTGATGAAGTCGAAGCGGATGTTCAGGCCGTGGCCGAAGAACAGCGCGTCGCCGTCCTTGAGGTTGTCCTTGACGGACTCCTCGTAGACCTGGGCCTGGATCGGGTCCGGGACGAGGATCATGATGACGTCGGCCTCGGCGGCCGCCTCGGACGGGGTCACCACGCGCAGCCCCTGCTCCTCGGCCTTGGCCTTGGACTTCGAGCCCTCGTGCAGACCGACGCGGACGTCGACACCCGAGTCACGCAGCGACAGCGCGTGGGCGTGCCCCTGGCTGCCGTAACCAAGGACCGCGACCTTACGGCCCTGGATGATGGACAGGTCGGCATCGTCGTCGTAGAACAGCTCGGCCACTGGGTCTTCTCCTTGGTGTGCAGGTGTTGCGTCCCACCGTACGGCGGGGTGCGTGGGGTTCGTCGCCGGGTCTCGCCATGCGAGCGGCGAGACGGCCGGAAGGGGTTACGCCGTGCGGTCGAGTGCGCGCAGAGAACGGTCGGTGATCGAGCGCGCGCCGCGCCCTATGGCGATGGTGCCGGACTGGACGAGCTCCTTGATGCCGAACTGCTCGAGCATCTTGAGCATGGCCTCCAGCTTTTCGGCGCCCCCCGTCGCCTCGATCGTGACGGCCTCCGGGGAGACGTCCACGGTCTTGGCGCGGAACAGCTGGACGATCTCGACGATCTGGGAGCGGGTCTCGTTGTCGGCGCGGACCTTCACCAGGACGAGCTCCCGCTGGATCGCTGCGGCGGGCTCGAGTTCGACGATCTTCAAGACGTTGACCAGCTTGTTGAGCTGCTTGGTCACCTGCTCCAGGGGCAGGCCCTCGACGTTCACGACAATGGTGATGCGCGAGATGTCGGGATGTTCGGTGGTACCGACCGCGAGCGAGTCGATGTTGAAGCCGCGCCGGGAGAACAGGGCCGTGATCCGGGCGAGGACACCCGGCTTGTTCTCGACCAGGACGGAGAGCGTGTGCTTACTGGACATGGGAGTCGGTCTCTCTCTGTCTCTCAGTCTTCTTCGTTGTCGCCGAAGTCGGGGCGGACACCGCGCGCCGCCATGACCTCGTCGTTGGAGGTGCCGGCTGCGACCATCGGCCACACCATGGCGTCCTCGTGGACGATGAAGTCGATGACGACCGGACGGTCGTTGACCGCGTTGGCCTCGGCGATGACCTTGTCCAGGTCGGCAGGGTCCTCGCAGCGGATCGCGTAGCAGCCCATGGCCTCGGACAGCTTGACGAAGTCCGGCACCCGGGTGCCCTTGGCGGCGTTGCCGTCCGCGTCCGGGCCGGAGTGCAGCACGGTGTTGGAGTACCGCTGGTTGTAGAACAGGGTCTGCCACTGGCGGACCATCCCGAGCGCGCCGTTGTTGATGATCGCGACCTTGATCGGGATGTTGTTGAGCGCGCAGGTGGTGAGTTCCTGGTTGGTCATCTGGAAGCAGCCGTCACCGTCGATGGCCCAGACGGCACGGTCGGGCATGCCCGCCTTGGCACCCATGGCGGCCGGGACGGCGTACCCCATGGTTCCGGCGCCGCCGGAGTTGAGCCAGGTGGCGGGCTGCTCGTACTGGATGAAGTGCGAGGCCCACATCTGGTGCTGGCCGACACCCGCCGCGAAGATCGTGCCCTCGGGGGCGAGTTCACCGATGCGCTGGATGACCTGCTGCGGCGAGAGACTGCCGTCCTCCGGCAGGTCGTAGCCGACCGGGTAGGTCTCGCGCCAGCGGTTGAGGTCCTTCCACCAGTCCGCGTACTGCCTGGCGGCCTCACCGGTGAGGCCCTCGGTGTGCTCGGCCTGGACCGCCTGGACGAGGTCGGCGATGACCTCGCGGGCGTCACCGACGATCGGGACGTCGGCGGCGCGGTTCTTGCCGATCTCGGCCGGGTCGATGTCCGCGTGGACGATCTTGGCGTACGGGGCGAAGCTGTCCAGCCTGCCGGTGACACGGTCGTCGAACCTGGCTCCGAGCGCGACGATCAGGTCGGCCTTCTGCAACGCGGTGACGGCGGTGACCGAACCGTGCATACCAGGCATTCCCACGTGCAGCGGGTGGCTGTCGGGGAAGGAACCGAGCGCCATCAGCGTGGTGGTGACGGGCGCTCCGGTGAGCTCCGCCAGGACCTTCAGCTCGGCGGTGGCGCCGGCTTTCATGACCCCGCCGCCGACGTACAGCACGGGACGCTTGGCCTGTGTGATGAGCTTGGCGGCCTCGCGGATCTGCTTGGCGTGCGGCTTGGTGACCGGGCGGTAGCCGGGCAGGTCCATCGTCGGCGGCCAACTGAAGACCGTCTTCGACTGCAGCGCGTCCTTGGCGATGTCGACGAGGACGGGCCCCGGACGGCCGGTGGAGGCGATGTGGAAGGCCTCGGCGATCGTGTGCGCGATGTCCTCGGCGCGGGTGACCAGGAAGTTGTGCTTCGTGATCGGCATCGTGATGCCGCAGATGTCGGCTTCCTGGAAGGCGTCCGTGCCGATGGCGGCGGAGGCCACCTGACCGGTGATCGCGACCATCGGCACGGAGTCCATGGCCGCGTCGGCGATCGGGGTGACCAGGTTGGTGGCCCCGGGTCCCGAGGTGACCATGCAGACACCGACCTTGCCGGTCGCCTGCGCGTAACCGGTGGCAGCGTGACCGGCCCCCTGCTCGTGACGGACCAGGACGTGACGGACCCGGGTGGAGTCCATCAGCGGGTCGTACGCGGGCAGGATGCAGCCGCCGGGGAGGCCGAATACCGTGTCGGCGCCGACTTCCTCGAGAGAACGGATGAGGGACTGCGCGCCCGTGAGGTGCTCAACGGAGGCGGGGGACGGTCCGCCGTTACGGGCCCGCGGCTGCGGGTGCTGGGCCCCGGTGGCCTGCTCGGTCATCGGCATTCTCTTCTCGAAGCTGAGGGTTTATGCGGTGTTTGGGTGGGTTCCGAAAGGTCCCGGTGCAACAAAAAACCCCTCGTGCCGTGAGGCAAGCGAGGGGAGCGCGCCGGTGCGGTCTGCAGGGTGTCCATGAGCGACCCTGCTTCAGCCGACGCGCTTTCCAAGTACGAGAATTCGGGTGCGCATGGCATTGACCCTCTCTCCGGCACGCACACGGTGTCAAGTGGGTGGGACGGGCGTCTCATCATGTGGGCGGCTCGGCAGTGGGATCGCACCGCCCGCGAGCACCGGCTGGGCGGTCGGACCGATGCCCGGAACGGGATATTCCCCCCGGATCAGGGTGCGCCGCAGCCGGTATTCGTCCAGCGGCCCGGCGAAGGCCATTCCCTGGCCGTGGGTGCATCCCATGGCGCGCAGTGCCCGTACCTGCTCGGGCGCGTCCACCCCGTCGGCCACGGACTGCATGCCGAGATCTCCCGCGATGCGCAGCAGCCCACTGGTGATCTTGTGCAGCCTCGCCGACTCGACGACGCCCTCCACCAGGCACCGGTCCAGCTTCAGTACGTCGATGGGGAGCCGGCGCAGGGCGTTGACCGCTGCGTACCCGCTGCCGAAGCCGTCGAGCGCGATCCGGACGCCGAGGCGGCGCAGGGCGACCAGCCGCTGCTCCAGCTCGTCGAAGGAGATCCGGGGGTCGCTGTCGGCCACTTCGATCATCAGGGCGCCGGAGGGCAGCCCGTGCCGGGCCAGGAGGGCCTCGACGGGCCCCGGAGGCAGGGTCCGGTCCAGGAGCCGGGCGGCGGACACCCGCACGGAGACGGAGACCGGATGCCCGGCCCTGGACCGGTCGGCGGCCTGCTCGACGGCCTCCTCCAGCAGCCAGGCACTGAGTTCGGCGGCACGGTTGCTGTCCTCGGAGACACGGAGGAACTCGGCGGGGGTGAACAGGATGCCCTGGGCGGAACGCCAGCGGGCCTGGGCGGCGACGGCCGCGACCACGCCGCTGGCCAGGTGGACGACGGGCTGGTGGAGGAGCGCGAACTCACCGTCGCGCAAGGCCGTGCGGACCCGCGCCGCGAGTTCGGAGCGGCGCACGACGTCGGCCTGCATCTGGGGGGCGTACAGCTCCACCCGGTCCTTGCCGCCGGCCTTCGCCCGGTACATGGCCAGGTCGGCGTTGCGCATGAGGTCCTTGGGCGTGCTGGACGACTCGGCGAAGGCGACACCGATCGAAGCGGCCACCCGGACCTCCTGGGCGCCGATCCGGTAGGGCTGGGAGAGCCGCAGGCGCAGGCGCTCGGCGATCTCGTGGACCTGGTCCTCCCGGGCGGCCTGGTCATGGGTGCCGTCGCCGACGATGAGCGCGGCGAACTCGTCGCCCCCGAGGCGGGCCGCGGTGTCCGAGGTGCGCACGGACTCCAGGAGGCGGCGCGCGGCCTGCACGAGGAGTTCGTCGCCCGCCTGGTGGCCGATGGAGTCGTTGACCGCCTTGAAGCCGTCGAGGTCGATGAAGAGCACGGCGGTGCCCGGGTCCCCGGCACGCCGGCCGTTGAGCGCCTGGCCGACGCGAGCGGTGAAGAGGGCGCGGTTGGGCAGGTCGGTGAGCGGGTCGTGTTCGGCGTTGTGCTGGAGCTGCGCCTGCAGCCTGACCCGCTCGGTCACGTCCCTGCTGTTGAGGAGAAGACCGCCCTGGTGGCGGTTGACAGTGGATTCGACGTGGAGCCAGTCGCCCGTGCCCGATCGGAAGCGGCACTCGATCCGGGTGGTGGGCTCCTCGCGCGACGGCGCGGCGAGGAAGCGCCGCAGCTCGTGGACCACTCCCCCGAGGTCGTCGGGATGGATGATCGACGACAGCTCCGCGCCCTCGAGGTCCTCGGCTTCGCGCCGGTAGACGCCGGCCGCCGCGGGACTGACGTAACGGAGCCTGCCGGTGGGCTCGGCGATCATGATGACGTCGCTGGAGCCCTGCACCAGGGAGCGGAAGTGATTCTCCTTCTGGGCCAGTTCCTGGGTGAGCGCGATGTTGTCGAGGAGCATGATGGCCTGCCGGAGGACCAGGGCGAGCACGACCGTGCAGCCGGTGAGGACCACGACCCGGTCGACCCTGCGGCCCTCCACCACGTTGTACAGAATGCTGAGGGTGCAGACCGCCGCGGCCAGGTAGGGCGTGAGCGCGGCGATGGATCCGGCGATCGGGCGGCTCATGGCGCGCGGCTCCGGGCCGAGGCTCTCGACAGCGTTGTCCTGGCCTCGGCGTGCCCCCCAGGGCGCGTACGCGAGGATCAGGGATCCGGCGAACCAGCCCGCGTCCAGCAGCTGGCCCGACTCGTACGCCGAGCGGAGCAGCGGGGCCGTGAACAGGGCGTCGCACAACACGGTCAGGGCCAGGCCGGCGATGGCCGTGTGCACTGCGGAGCGGTTCGCGTTGCCCCGCCGGAAGTGCAGGGCGAGGACCATGGAGACCAGCACGATGTCGAGCAGCGGGTAGGCCAGCGAGAGCGCCGCCCGGGCCACGCTCTCCCCCGCGGTGTTCACGAGGTGTGCGGTGTGGGCCAGTGCGAGGCTCCAGGAGAGCGTCAGCATGGATCCGCCGATCAGCCACGCGTCCAGCACCAGGCAGACCCATCCCGCCCGTGTGACGGGCCGTTTGGCCAGGACGAGCAGCCCGACGATGGCGGGCGGCGCGAAGCAGAGGAAGAAGAGGTCGGCGAGGGAGGGGGTGGGCACCGCGCGTCCCAGCACCACCTCGTACCATCCCCACACCGCGTTGCCTCCGGCGGCCATGGCCGAGGAGAGCGAGAAGAGGAACCACGCGGGCCGGAACCTGCTGCCGCCGGTGCGTGCGTAGAGGAAGCACGACACCGCGGCGATCAGGGCGGCGATGCTGAGGCCGAAGTCTCCCATGAACAGGGCGACTCCGGGCGATCCCCAGCCGAAGGCGGCCCCTACCGCGTATCCCGCGCAGACGACGGCGAGGGCGAGCTGGGAGCGCAGCCCCACGGTCCGGCCGGAGGCCGGCCGCCGGGAGAGCAGAGCCCCGAGGGCGCTCACCGGAGAGCCCCGTGGGCAGCTCCTGGCGCTCTCGCTGCCGCCGGCCCCTCCTGGTCGCTCCGCTGCGTCGGATCGTCTTCCCGCTGGCTGAACATCGCTCGTGGCCCCCTCGCGTTCCGCTTCCTCCCCGGCGCCGCCCCTGCCACGGCGCAGCCTCCGTGTGGACGATACACCAGAGCCGTCACTCAGGGCCATAGTCCTTCTACTCTCCGTGACCAGCTGGGGCGTTACCGGAACCCGGCGCGTCCGTACGGCTCTGGACCGTGTTCAGCCGGTGGTGAGTACGAGGTTGCCGACCGGTTCCCCTGCGGCGAACCGGGTGAGCTGTCCGGCCAGCAGACGCTTCGCCCGGGGCAGGAAAGCGGAGGTGCTGCCGCCCACATGAGGGGAGATCAGTGTGTGGGGAGCATGCCAGAGAGGGTGGCCGGCGGGCAGGGGCTCCGGGTCGGTCACGTCGAGTGCGGCGCGAAGCCGCCCGGACTCGAGTTCGGACAGGAGGGCCGCCGTGTCGACGACGGCGCCCCGCGCGACGTTCACGAGCAGCGCTCCGTCCCGCATCGCGGCGAGGAAACCGGCCTCCACCAGCCCTTGTGTGGAGGGGTTCAGCGGGGTGGACAGGATGACGACGTCCGCCTCGGGGAGCAGGGCGGGAAGCTCCTCGATCGCGTGTACGGGGCCGCGTGCGGTTGTCCGTGCGGAGCGCGCGATGCGCACCACTCGCGCGCACTCGAACGGTTCGAGCCGGTCCTCGATGGCCGCGCCGATCGATCCGTAGCCCACCACGAGGACGGACTTGTCGGCGAGGGCCGGATAGAAGCCCGACCGCCACTCCTCCTTGTCCTGGCCGTGCACGAAACCGGGGAGACCTCGGAGCGAGGCGAGGACCAGGGTGAGCGCGAGCTCGGCCGTCGAGGCCTCGTGCACTCCCTTGGCGTTGCACAGCCGCACCCCGGCGGGCAGCAGGCCGAGCCCCGGCTCCACGTGGTCGATGCCCGCTGACAGGGTCTGGACGACCTGGACCGCGTGCATCCCCTTGAGCGGGCGGACCGCGACCTCCGGGCCCTTCATGTACGGAACGACGTAGAACGCGCACGCGGAGGGGTCCGCCGGGTAGTCCCGGCCGCCGTCCCAGAAACGGTAGTTGAGACCCTCGGGGAGGCCGTCGATCTCATCGGCGCCGAAAGGCAGCCACACGTCGGCAGCAGATACAGAAGTCATGGTCAGGAGGCTATGCGAAGGGCGCGGAACCGCAGAGGTTACTTTGGGGTGCTGGTGGTCCCGTGATCACGGTACCGAGGGAGGGTTCGGGGAGGGTTCGGGGAGTTGGAGCGCAGGACTATCGGTGCGGCGGCGCTCGCCGTGGGTGCGGTCGGGCTGGGCTGTATGCCGATGAGCTGGGCCTACAACACGTCGCAGCAGCGCGGTGACCGCTCGGTGCGGACGGTGCACGCCGCGCTGGACGCGGGCGTCCAACTGCTCGACACAGCCGACATGTACGGGCCCTTCACCAACGAGCTGCTCGTCGGGCGGGCGCTCAGGGGCCGGCGGTCCGAAGCCTTCCTCTCGACCAAGTGCGGTCTGCTGGTGGGCGATCAGCACATCGTGGCCAACGGGCGTCCCGGCTATGTGCGCCGGGCCTGCGACGCCTCGCTGCGGCGGCTCCAGACCGATGTGATCGACCTCTACCAACTGCACCGGGCGGATCCCGAGGTGCCGGTCGAGGAGACCTGGGGTGCGATGGCGGACCTGGTGACGGCGGGCAAGGTGCGTGCGCTCGGACTGTGCGCGGTGGGCGCCCGGGCGGGCCGCGGGCCGGGGGCGCGGATGTACGACGGGACCATCCGGCAGCTGGAGCGCGTGCAGCAGGTCTTTCCCGTCAGCGCGGTCCAGGCGGAGCTCTCCGTGTGGTCGCCCCAGGCGCTGGAGGATCTGCTGCCGTGGTGCGCGGCCCGGGGGGTGGGGATGCTGGCGGCCATGCCGCTGGGCAACGGTTATCTCACGGGCACGCTCAAGCCCGGCCAGGGTTTCGAGCCGGATGACCCACGGGCGAGGCACCCCCGGTTCACGGCGGAGATGATGGCGGCGAACCAGCCGGTGGTGGCGGGGCTGCGCAGGATCGCGGAGCGGCACGGCGCCACTCCCGCGCAGGTGGCTCTGGCGTGGGTTCTGCGACAGGGCCGTCATGTGGTGCCCGTGCCCGGTGCGAAGCAGGAGCGGTGGGCCGTGGAGAACGCGGGTGCGGCGGGGCTGACGCTCACGGACCGGGATCTGGCCGAGATAGCCGGGCTGCCGCGGGCCCGTGGGTCGTGGGACTGATCCGCCGGTCCCGGGGCCGGTTCCGCGGACGCCGGCCGGCTCCTCGGAGCGTGTGGTCCGGCTCCGTGGCGGGAGAATCGGCGGAGATCGGGAACCCGGGGCGGAACGCCGGTGTAAGAACAGTAGTCGTGCGACCGTCGAAAGGATCGGTGCTGTGCAAACTCCCGTGCTGCGCAAGGGGGCTGTGGCTCTGCTCGCCTCGGCCTCCCTCCTGCTGTCCGCCTGCTCGTCCGGCGGCGGCCCGGCGGACGGTGAGGACCCCTCCTCGCCCCCGGCGAGCGCCTCGTCCGCTCCCCCGGCCTCGGCGAGCCCGTCGGCGGACCCGCCACCGGCCAAGGGATCGGTCGAAGTGGTGAAGACGCTCACGGACGGTCTCGCGTCCCCCTGGGGCCTCGCGGCGCTGCCCGGCGGTGACCTGCTGGTCGCCTCACGTGACGAAGCGACGGTCACCCGGATCGACGGGGAGAGCGGCAGGAAAACGCTGCTGGGCTCGGTTCCGGGGGTCGCACCGGCCGGCGAGGGCGGTCTCCTCGGCCTCGCCGTGGCCCCGACCTACGGCTCGGACCACCTGATCTACGCGTACTTCACCACCGAGTCGGACAACCGCATCGCCCGCCTTCTGTACGACGACAAGAAGCCCGCCGGTCAGCAGCTGGGGGCACCGGACACCATTCTCCGGGGGATCCCCAAGGGCTCCGTCCACAACGGCGGGCGGATCGCCTTCGGACCGGACCGCATGCTGTACGCGGGCACAGGCGAGACGGGTGACACGGGGCTCGCCCAGGACAAGTCGTCCCTCTCGGGCAAGGTCCTGCGGATGACGCCCGACGGCGAGCCGGTGCACGGCAATCCCGAGGCCGACTCGCTGGTCTATTCCTACGGGCACCGCAATGTGCAGGGTCTGGCCTGGGACAGCGGGAAACGGCTCTGGGCGGCGGAATTCGGCCAGAACACCTGGGACGAGCTGAATCGGATCGAAGAGGGCAGGAATTACGGCTGGCCCGGTGCCGAGGGCAAGGAGGGCAAGTCGGGATTCGCCGACCCGGTGGCCCAGTGGAAGACGTCCGAAGCCTCACCGAGCGGGATCGCATATGCCGAGGGATCGGTCTGGATGGCGGGGCTGCGGGGCGAGCGGCTGTGGCGGATCCCTTTGTCGGGCAAGGCGGACCGGGAACCGCTGGCCGCCCCCCAGGCGTTCCTGGAGGGAAAGTACGGCCGTCTGCGCACGGTGTTCGCCGCGGGCGGGGACAAGCTGTGGCTGGTCACGAGCAACACGGACGGCCGTGGCACCGTACAGCCGGGTGACGACCGGATCCTGCTCCTGAAGGTGCGTTGACCGTCGGCGGAGCCCGTCAGGGGCTGTCGGCGTGGCGTCGCCGCCGGGCGGGGTGCCGGGGGGAAGCGCAGCGGGTGTTCCGCTTCTTCGAGGACCTTTTCGCGCCCGGCCGGAAGCACACGGCCGAGGTAGCGCAGCGGGTCGGTCTCCGGCCCGCATCCTCATCCCGGGCAGGCCCGGCGTGGTCGAGCGGCCGCAGGGTGGCACACACCGCGTCGGGGACATCGTCCCGGAGTTCCATGGCCCTTCCCGGCAGCCCCGGTTGCTCGTTTCGGGCGTAGCGGCGGCCTGGCTTCCACGGCGGTCTGGAGCACGGTGGACAGGGGGTCTGGAGCACGGTGGGCAGGGCTTTGACCGGATCGTACGCGGCGTACCGGTAGCCGGCGGGTTCAGGGGTCATGCCGTACTGCGCGGCTCCTCGGCCCTGCGGATCGGCCGGCGGGCTCGAGTCGGTGGAGTTCGTACTGGTGCATCGTCTTCCCTCTTCCCTCCTGGGCGGCTTCCTGCGGGCCTCAGCCTCCGGCGGCGGACGGCAGGGCGACGAAGAGGTCGAGGTACGTGCCCACGGAGATCAGCAGGCCGAGCGCTCCGAGGGCGATGCCCGCCGCGGCGACGGAGCGGACCCAGCCCGCCTGCGGACGGAGTGAGGGGGTACCGAAGGCGGGCCGCACCGGGACGAAGACTCCGACGAGCAGCGCGAGCAGTGCGAAGAGCCCGTTGACGAGGGCCGTGCTGTGCCAGGCGTCGCCGTAGATCTCGGAGATCTGCTGGGCGGCGCTGCCGTCTCCGGAGGTGTTGATCTGGCCGATCAGGGTCTCGCGCTCGGCGGCGACGCGGCCGGTCCACGCGCCCGAGAGCGAGACGATGCCGAGCCCGGCGGCCACGACGGCTGCGGCTCCGGCGCCGGCCCCGGTAGCCGCGGCGGCTTCGGCCTCGTCGTAGGGGGCGGGCTCCAGCTCGGCCTCCGGTCCGTCCTCCGCGGCTGCGTCCGTCGCGGCTGCGTCCATGGCGGTCACGTCCGACGGGGTCACGCCCGGGGCCACGTCGGCCGGCCCGGCGTCTTCCGCGGGGCCGGTCCTCTTCGTCACGTCCGGTGCGGCGGCGGTCCTGTCCGCCGCGTTCTTCTCCTCGGTGTCGTCAGTGGCCGGGGTGGAGGGGAGGTGTTCATGCGCCGCACGCCAAGGGCTGTCCCGCACTTCCTGGTGGATCAGCGCGCGGCGTCAGACGCGGTGCATCGCAAGGCGGAGAGGCGCCCGCGTACTGGATGTATCCGGGCGTTTCGACAACGCGGCGAGGTGCCGTGGCTGTCGTCGTGCGCTCGCCAGGAAGTGCGGGACAGCCCTTAGGCGGCCCGGATGAGAGCCTCCTTAACATTGGGCTCCTCGGTCCCGTCCCTTACGCCAGTCGGAGGCCAGGACCGCCCAGATCTCCTGGTCGTGACGCTTGCCGCGGTACGGGTAGGACTCCCGCAGCACTCCCTCACGCGTCATTCCCAGCCGCTCGGCCGCGGCGATACTGCGGGTGTTGGAGGCGGAGGCGATCCACTCCACCCGGTGCATCCCCCGTACGTCGACGGCCCAGTCGATCAGCACCCTGGACGCGCGGTTGACCAGCCCCCGCCCCTGGCCGGCCGGCTCCAGCCAGCAGCCGATCTCGCAGTTGCCGGCCTGCGCCTCGAATATCCGGAACAGGACACCGCCGACCAGCGTGCCGTCCAGCCAGATGCCGTGGAGCCGGCCGGTGTCGGCCGCCTGCCTGTCCGCGTACCGCTGGAGCAGCGCGCGTGCGGAGGTGAGGTCCGTGGCAGCTGCGGCGAACGGGATCCAGGGATCGACAAGAGCGCGCGCCCGGTCCATGTGAGCCAGGAATTCCTCCGCCTGCCAGGGCTCGAGCGGGCGGAGTTCCGCCCCGTCGTCCCCCAGTGACACCGTGAACACAGTTGTTCCCCCCGGTCTTCGAGACGTCTCAGTGGATGCGCTCCGCGACGGGCCGGCCGGAGTCGTCGGTGCGTCTTCCCGGAATCCTCGCACGTGGTGCCGTGCGGTCCGGCGGCTCGATACTGATGCGCGGAAGCGCCCGGTCCAGCCGGGCGGGCAGCCACCAGTTCGCGCCCCCGAGCATGTGCATCAGCGCGGGCACCAGCAAAGTGCGCAGGACGAAGGCGTCGAGTGCGACGGCGGCGGCCAGCGCGATGCCGAACATCGCGATGACGCGGTCGCCGCTGAGGACGAAGGCGAGAAAGACCGAAATCATGATCACGGCAGCCGAGTTGATCACCCGCCCGGTCTCCGCGAGGCCGACTCGCACCGACCTGCGGTTGTCCCCGGTCTCCAGCCACTCCTCGTACATCCGGCCGACGAGGAAGACCTGGTAGTCCATCGACAGCCCGAAGAGAACCGAGACCATGATCACTGGAAGGAAGGGCTCGATGGGGCCCGCGCTCCCGAGCCCCAGCAGCTCGCTCCCCCACCCCCACTGGAAGACCGCGACGACGACGCCGAAGGAGGCGGCCACGGCGGCCACGTTCATCACCGCGGCCTTGAGGGGAACGGCGAGGGAGCGGAAGGCCAGGAGCAGGAGCAGGCAGCCCAGCCCGATGACCACCCCGACGAAGAGCGGCAGCTTGCCGATGATGATCTCCGCGAAGTCGTCGTAACCGGCCGTCACCCCACCCACGTGGATCCGGAGCGAGGTGGAATCCGTCGTCGACGGCAGGACCTCGTGACGCAGCCGGTGGACGAGTTCGCTGGTCCGCTGTGACTGCGGCGCGGACTCCGGGACGACGGTGAGGAACGCGGTGTCGCCGCTGCCGTCGTACGTCACCGGACTCACCGAGGCGACGCCGTCGGTGCCCCGCAGTACCGTGGGCAGGCCGTCCAGGGCGAGCCGGTCGTCGGCTCCGTCGAGGCGGGCGGCCAGCGTCAGCGGCCCGTTGACACCGGCGCCGAACCCGTCGGCCAGGAGGTCGTACGCCTGGCGGGTGGTGGCCGTCGCGGGGTTGTTGCCCTGGTCGGAGGTGCCCAGGTGCAGGGAGAGGGTGGGCAGCGCGAGCACGGCCATGACGGCGGCGGCGGCCGCTCCCAGCAGCCGGGGGCGCCGCTCGACGAAGACCGACCAGCGGGCGGCGAAGCCGGTGGCCCGTTCGCTCTGCGGCCCGTGCTCGGCGAGCCGCTCGCGCTCCCGCCGGCTCAGGGCCCGCATGCCGGTGCAGGAGAGCAGCGCGGGCAGCAGGGTCACGGATGCCGCGACGGTCAGCATCACGGTGAGGGAGGCGGCGATCGCGACGCCGTTGAGGAAGCCGAGCCGCAGGACCAGCATGCCCAGCAGGGCGACACAGACGGTGGCTCCGGCGAAGACGACGGCACGCCCGGTCGTCGCGACGGCGTTCTGCGCCGCTTCGGGCACGGAGAGGCCGCGGCGCAGCCCCCGCCGGTGCCGGGTGACGATGAAGAGCGCGTAGTCGATGCCGACGCCGAGCCCGATGAGCATGCCCAGCATGGGCGCGAAGTCCGCGACGATCATGACGTGCCCGAGCAGCACGGTGCCCGCGTACGCCGTGCCGACGGAGACGAGAGCGGTGGCGATCGGCAGCAGGCTCGCGGCGAGCGAACCGAAAGCGAGGAAGAGGACCACTGCGGCGACGACCACCCCGATGGCCTCGCTCAGATGGAGGGCGGGGGCTTCGGTCAGTGCGACGGCGGTGCCGCCGAGCTCGACCCGGAGTCCTGCGCCCGCGGCCTCCCGCGCGGTGTCGACGACGGCCTGCGCCTGTTCGGGCGGGATCTCACCGGCCCGGTGGTCGAAGGTGACCGTCGCGTAGGCGGTGCGTCCGTCCGCGCTGATCTGTCCCCGGGCCGCCGGTCCGTAGGGGCCGGTGACGTCACCCACACCGGGCAGCGCTCCGATCTCGTGCAGTGTCCTGGTCATCGTCCGCTCGACACCGGCGTCGCGGACTGTGGAGCCGGAGGTGTGCCAGACGACGGTGCCGGTGTCCCCTCCGAGGTCCTTGAACCCCGACCGCAGGAGCTCGCCCGCACGGCCCGACTCGGTGCCCGGCACCTCGTAGTCGTTGGAGTACGCGGAACCCGCGAATCCCGCCGCGGTGGCCACGCCCCCGAGGGCGGACAGCCAGATGAGGACGGCGGCGAGGCGGTGCTTGAGGCACCAGCGTGCGATGGCGGCCAACGGACGTGCTCCTGGGCTTCGTGGACCGTAGGGGACATGCCGGGGACATCCCACGAGTCTCATGACCTGAGTGGCTCACTCTGTCAGCGATTTGCGGTCATGTGCCGCTTTCGTGGCCATGGTCACATGGCTTGATTTCCACCCTCACCGCACGCCCGTCCTCACCGCACGGTCCGCACTTCACCGCACGCCCCACGCCTGGCCCCCGCCTCCCGCCCGTCAGCCGGAGACGCTCGCCCTGCCGTTCTCGATGTGGCCCATCAGCCGGCGCCGGAAGGATCCCGCCTCGTCGGCCGTCACCACCAGGTCGTACCAGCCGTGGGCGTCGGCCGCCGAATGCACGACCGTCCGGCTGCGCCCCGGCTTGACCGTGACCGTCCGCGTCCAGTCCCGCAGGTCGTCCTCGTCGACGTAGCCGAGGGGCCGCACGGTGTAGGTCAGCGTCCGCCTGCCGTTGTTGCGCAGCGTGAGGTGTACGTCCCGCTCGTGGGCGTCGATGCGGGAGGAGACTTCCGCGGCACCGCCGGAGGCTCCTTCGAACTCACGCCTGAAGCCGTTCGGGCCGGTGACCGTGAAGCGGTACCCCACGCCGGTCAGCGGCACCGTCCATCGTGCCGTGCCCCGGACGTCCCGGTGCTGCGGAGCGGCGAACTCCTGCGCGTACGGGTAGAGCGTGAAGTGCGCGGAAGACCTGCCGGTGTTGCTGAGTTCCAGACGCAGCCCGCCGTCCGCCTGCTTCGCCTGCGCGTCGGGCTGGTAGGGCAGGGGCCTGGCCGGGCGGACGCCCGCTTCCGGAACCGGCATCTGCTGGAGGGCCGGTGGCTTCGGCCGCCAGCGTCCGCCGAACGGCGGGATCGCGGCGGGGCGCTCCGTCCCGGGCTGCCGCCGCGCACGGGTGAAGTCGAAGGCCGAGGTGAGGTCGCCGGTGACCTGGCGCCGCCAGTCACCGATGTTGGGCTCCTTCACGCCCGTGCAGCGCTCCAGGAGGCGGATCACGGAGGTGTGGTCGAAGACCTCGGAGCAGACGTATCCACCGACCGACCACGGGGAGACGACGAGCAGCGGGACCCGCACGCCGAGCCCGGTGGGCTTGCCCTCCCACTGCTCCTCGGTCACCTCGGCGGGGGCGACCGGAGGTGGCACGTGGTCGAAGAAACCGTCGTTCTCGTCGTAGTTGATGAGAACGGCCGTGCGCCGCCACACGTCGGGGTGCTTGCCGAGTGCGTCCAGGATCTTGTAGACGATCGTCGCGCTGTGCACCGGCGAGGAGACGCTCGGATGTTCGGAGTCCGCCGCCGACGGGACCAGGTAGGAGACCTCGGGCAGGGTCCCCGCCGCCACGTCCTTGGCGAACTCGTCGGCGAGCGTGCCCGTCTCGACCCGGCGCAGCCCTCTCTCGAACAGACTGCGTTCGGCCGCCGTCAGGCCGGCGACACCCTCGTCGAGCAGCCCCAGCAGCCGTTCCCGCTCGGCGGCCCCGTCCGCGTCGCGCACGGTGGCGTAGAAGGACTCCATGTAGGTGTGGCCGCCGGTCTTCGCCAGGGCCTTGCGGGCGATGGCCTTGAAGGTGGCGAAGAACTCGATCTGGTTGTCGGTGAAGTTCTCCCACTCGGTGTACGTCTTCCAGCTCCGTCCGGCCTTCTCCAGCCGCTCGGCGTACGTGCCCCAGTCGTATCCGGGGTGGGTGCCCTCGCTGTACGCGTCGTTGCCCACGGCTCGCTTGCCGTTCGGTTCGCTGCCCGTCCTCCCGCTCCACAGGTGGTTACGGTTCGGACTGGTGGAGGTGTGGATCGAGGAGTGGTAGGCGTCGCAGACCGTGAAGGTGTCGGCGAGTTCGTAGTGCAGCGGGATGTCACCGCGGTCGTAGTACGCCATGGTCGCGGACGTCTTCGCGGTGACCCAGCCGTTCATCCAGCCACCGGCCCACGCCCTGGCGCCACCGCTCCATGAGTGGTCGAGGTCACCGATGTACTGCAGGTCCTTCTTCTGCGCCTCGGCGGCCTCACGCACGGGGAACGGCAGCACGGTCGTGCCCAGCGGCCCCGGCTGTTCGAAGACGGACCTGCCGGAGGGGAGTTCGATCGCGTTGCGGTCGCCGAAGCCGCGCACTCCGCGCAGCATTCCGAAGTAGTGGTCGAAGGAACGGTTCTCCTGCATCAGGATCACCACGTGCTCGATGGCGTCCGGTCCCGCACCACCGGACCGGTCGGCCGCGGGCTGTGCGGCGATCGCCGCCTGGAGCGACGGTGGCAGGAACGATCCCGCCGCAGCGGCGCCGAGCGCGCCGCCCCCGAGCGCGAAAAGCCGCCGCCGTGACATGTCCGTGGTCAAGTGCGCCTCCCGATTCCGTATCTACGGCTGGAAGCTAATCAGGCCGGGTGGCGACGGAGAGGCCTCCGTACGGACTGGCGGTGAACGTCCGGCCGGCGGGTGGACCGGCGGCAGGGACCGGGCAGCGCAAAGGGGCGGCGCACCCGGTTCACGGGTGCGCCGCCCCCAGGGCGTGCCGGGGTCAGCCCTCGACGCCGAGCTTCTCCAGGATCAGCTCACGCACGCGCGCCGCGTCCGCCTGGCCACGGGTGGCCTTCATGACCGCGCCCACCAGTGCACCGGCCGCGGCGACCTTGCCGCCACGGATCTTGTCCGCGATCGCCGCGTTCGCCGCGATGGCCTCGTCCACGGCGGTGCCCAGCGCACCCTCGTCGGAGACGACCTTCAGGCCGCGCTTCTCGACGACGGTGTCCGGGTCGCCCTCGCCCGCGAGGACGCCCTCGAGGACCTGGCGCGCCAGCTTGTCGTTGAGGTCGCCCGCGGCCACCAGCTCCGCCACCCGGGCGACCTGCGCCGGGGTGACCGGCAGTTCGTCCAGGCTGCGGCCGGTCTCGTTGGCGTTGCGGGCGAGCTCGCCCATCCACCACTTGCGGGCCTGGTCGGAGGGAGCGCCCGCGTCCGTCGTGGCGACGATCAGGTCGACCGCGCCCGCGTTGAGGATGGACTGCATGTCGTGCTCGTTGACACCCCACTCCTCCTTCAGCCGCTTGCGGCGCAGCCGGGGCAGCTCGGGAAGGCCCTTGCGGAGTTCCTCGACCCAGTCGCGGGAAGGGGCGACCGGTACCAGGTCCGGCTCGGGGAAGTAGCGGTAGTCCTCGGCGTTGTCCTTGATGCGGCCGGCCGTGGTGGAGCCGTCCTCCTCGTGGAAGTGCCGGGTCTCCTGCACGATCGTCCCGCCGGAGTTCAGGACCGCGGCGTGGCGCTGGATCTCGAAGCGGGCGGCACGCTCGACGGAGCGCAGCGAGTTGACGTTCTTCGTCTCGGAACGCGTGCCGAACTTCTCGGTGCCGTGGGGGCGCAGCGACAGGTTGACGTCGCAGCGCATCTGGCCCATCTCCATCCGGGCCTCCGAGACACCGAGCGCCTTGATGAGCTCGCGGAGCTCGGCGACGTACGCCTTGGCGACCTCGGGGGCACGTGCACCGGCACCCTCGATCGGCTTGGTGACGATCTCGATGAGCGGGATACCCGCACGGTTGTAGTCGAGCAGCGAGTGCGAGGCGCCGTGGATACGGCCGGTGGCACCGCCGACGTGCGTCGACTTGCCGGTGTCCTCCTCCATGTGCGCGCGCTCGATCTCCACGCGGAAGATCTCCCCGTCCTCCAGCTGGACGTCCAGATAGCCGTTGTAGGCGATCGGCTCGTCGTACTGGGAGGTCTGGAAGTTCTTCGGCATGTCCGGATAGAAGTAGTTCTTCCGGGCGAAGCGGCACCACTCGGCGATCTCGCAGTTCAGCGCGAGGCCGATCTTGACGGCGGACTCGACGCCGATCTCGTTGACGACCGGCAGCGCGCCCGGCAGTCCGAGGCAGACCGGGCAGGTCTGCGAGTTCGCGTCCTGCTTGAGCTCGGTGGAGCATCCGCAGAACATCTTGGTCCTGGTGCCGAGCTCCACATGGACCTCGAGGCCCATGACGGGGTCGTACGTCGCGAGGGCATCCTCGTACGACTCCAGGTCGATGACAGTCACGATGAAACTTTCCCTCTCAGCCCAGCAGGACGTCGTCGTCGCCGAGACGCTTGAGCTCGCGGTAGAGGATCGCGAGTCCGGTCACGATCGCGGCGGCGGATACGGCGGCGTCGATCAGCCGCAACGTGTCGTTGTCCTGGCGGGCCATCCGCGCCTGCTTGACGACGCTGAGCGCGCCGAAAGCGGTGGTGCCCAGGGACACGTACACGCCGGACTTGGACGACTTGAAGTTCTTGGCCTTCTTAGCCATTGCGCTCATAGTGACGGAGCCTCCTCAAGCAGCGGGTGCCCCCACTTTTCCACGAAAGCGGCCTCGACGGCTGCTCCGACCTTGTACAGCCGGTCGTCCTTCATGGCGGGGGCGATGATCTGCAGTCCGACCGGCAGGCCGTCCTCCGGGGCCAGGCCGCAGGGCAGCGACATGGCGGAGTTGCCTGCGAGGTTGGCCGGAATGGTGCACAGGTCCGCGAGGTACATCGCCATCGGGTCGTCGGCACGCTCGCCGATCGGGAAGGCGGTGGTGGGTGTCGTCGGCGAGACGATCACGTCCACCTGCTCGAACGCCTTCTCGAAGTCCTGGGTGATGAGGGTGCGGACCTTCTGCGCCGAGCCGTAGTACGCGTCGTAGTAGCCGGAGCTGAGCGCGTACGTACCGAGGATGATGCGGCGCTTGACCTCGTCGCCGAAGCCGGCCTCGCGGGTGAGGGCGGTGACGTCCTCGGCGGAGCGCGTGCCGTCGTCGCCGACCCGCAGGCCGTAGCGCATGGCGTCGAAGCGCGCCAGGTTCGAGGAGCACTCGGACGGCGCGATCAGGTAGTACGCCGAGAGCGCGAGATCGAAGGACGGGCAGTCCAGCTCGACGATCGTGGCGCCGAGGGACTTCAGCAGTTCGACGGACTCGTCGAACCGCTGGACGACCCCTGCCTGGTAACCCTCGCCCGCGAACTGCTTGACCACACCGACGCGCATGCCCTGTACGGAACCGTTGCGCGCGGCCTCGACGACCGGCGGGACGGGTGAGTCGATGGACGTCGAGTCCAGCGGGTCGTGTCCGCCGATGACCTCGTGCAGCAGCGCCGCGTCCAGGACCGTACGGGCACAGGGGCCGCCCTGGTCGAGGGAGGACGAGAAGGCGACCATGCCGTAACGGGAGACGCCGCCGTAGGTGGGCTTGACGCCGACGGTGCCGGTGACGGCGGCGGGCTGGCGGATGGAGCCGCCGGTGTCCGTGCCGATGGCGAGCGGGGCCTCGAAGGAGGCGAGCGCGGCGGAGGAACCGCCACCGGAACCGCCCGGGATGCGGGTGAGGTCCCAGGGGTTGCCGGTCGGGCCGTAGGCGCTGTTCTCGGTGGAGGACCCCATGGCGAACTCGTCCATGTTGGTCTTGCCGAGGATGACGACGTCGGCCGCCTTCAGCTTCTTCGTGAGGGTCGCGTCGTACGGCGGGACCCAGCCCTCGAGGATCTTCGAACCGACGGTGGTCGGCATGTCCTGAGTGGTGAAGATGTCCTTGAGCGCCAGCGGGACGCCGGCCAGCGGGCCGAGCTTCTCGCCGGCCTCACGCTTGGCGTCGACGGCGCGGGCCTGCGCGAGCGCACCCTCGCGGTCGATGTGCAGGAAGGCGTGGACCTTCTCGTCGACGGCGTCGATCCGGGCCAGGTGGGCCTCGGTGACCTCGACGGCCGTCAGCTCGCCGGAGGCGATCTTCTCGGCGATCCGGGCCGCGGTGAGCTTGATGATGGTGCTGATGTCCGTCATGGCTGTTAGTCCTCCCCCAGGATCTGCGGCACCTTGAAACGCTGCTGCTCCTGGGCCGGGGCGCCGGAGAGCGCCTGCTCGGGGGTGAGCGACGGACGGACCTCGTCCGCCCGCATGACGTTGGTCAGCGGCAGCGGGTGGGAGGTCGGCGGTACGTCTTGGTCGGCGACCTCGGAGACGCGGGCGACCGCGCCGATGATGTCGTCGAGCTGACCGGCGAAGTGCTCGAGCTCTTCGCCCTTCAGCTCCAGACGCGCCAGCCGGGCGAGGTGGGCGACCTCCTCGCGCGTGATGCCAGGCATGCAGCGATCCTCAGGGGTTGGTGTGTGGTTTTGGCCCAATCCTATGGGGTCGCCGGACACCTCTGCGGCGCGCGGACCGAGCCCGGCCGGCGATTGGCGACAAAACGGCCACCGCGGTCTCTCGCCCGGCGCGCCCCTGGGGCGCCCGGCGCCTCAGGCCGTCGCCGGACCCGGGTTCAGCGCGTGCCCCGCGGGCCTGGGCGCCGGACCCGGGTTCAGCGCGTGCCCCGCGGGCCTGGGCGCCGGCTCGGGCGCCACCACCGGTGCCGCCGCGGCCTCCCGCTCCGCCGGCCGCCGCCATCCGTGCTCGCCCCGCGCCCGGAGCCAGGCCGTCGTCTCCTGCGGTGGCATCGCGGCGGCGACCAGCCACCCCTGCACCGCGTCGCAGCGCAGGTCACGCAGCCGCTCCCAGGTCTCGTCGTCCTCCACCCCCTCGGCGACGACGATCAGCCCGAGCGAGTGGGCCAGGTCGATGGTGCAGCGGACGATCTCTGCGTCCTCGTGGTCCACCGCCAGCCGCGCCACGAACGACCGGTCGATCTTGAGCTCGCTGACCGGCAGTTTTCGCAGATGGACGAGGGAGGAGTAGCCGGTGCCGAAGTCGTCGAGGGACATCTTCACCCCGTGCCCGGTCAGCCCCGCCAGGGTGTCGGCGGCCCGCTGGGGGTCCTCCAGCAGGACGTGCTCGGTTATCTCCAGTTGCAGCGCACCGGCCGGGACACCGTGCCGGGCGAGCCGTGCGGCGACGCTGCCCGCGAAGCCGGGGGTGTGGACGTCGCGCGGCGAGACGTTGACGGCGACGGGGACGAACAGCCCCTGCGCCCGCCACCGGGCCACCTGGGCCAGTGCGGTCTCCAGCACGTATTCGGTGAGGTGGGGCATCAGCCCGGAGGACTCCGCGATCGCGATGAACTCGTCCGGGGGCACCCGTCCGCGTTCCGGGTGCACCCAGCGTACGAGCGCTTCGAGGCCGGCCACCTGGCCGTCGAAGCGGACCTTGGGCTGGTAGTGGAGTTCCACCTCACGGGCGTCCAGGGCCCGGCGCAGATCACCCAGCAGGCCGAGCCGGTCCGGGGTGTTGCTGTCGCGCTTGGACTCGTAGACCTCCACGCCCGTACGGTCCCGCTTGGCCTGGTACATGGCCACGTCCGCGCGCCGCAGCAGCCCTTCGGCGTCCAGCGCGTGGTCGGGGTGGACGGCGACACCCGCGCTCGCCTCCAGCACGAGCGTCAGCCCGTCCAGGTCCAGCGGCGAGGAGAGTTCGGTGACGAGGTTGCGGGCGACGCGCTGGGCGCTGGTGATCGAGTCCGCCGTCGGCAGCAGTACGGCGAATTCGTCGCCGCCGAGCCTCGCGGCCTCCGCGCCACGTGGCAGGGCGATCCGCAGCCGTTCCGCGATCTGGAGCAGGAGGCGGTCCCCGGCGAGATGGCCGAGGGTGTCGTTGACGGCCCGGAAACGGTCGAGGTCGATGAGGACGAGTGCGGACCTGGTGCCGGTGCCGTCGGCTTCCTCCAGCGCCGTCCACGTGCGCTCCAGGAGCCACTGACGGTTGGGCAGGCCGGTGAGCGGGTCCCTCAACTGTTCCTCGGCCCGTGCGCGGGCGATCCAGAGCGTGGAGTCCAGGGCGATCAACGGGACGGCGAAGAGCGGCAGCAGCACGGGCTTGGCCGAAGCCACCACACAGATCAACGGAGCGATGCCGAGCAGGGCGACCGCCACGAGGCCCTGGCGTAACAGCGCGGTGCGGGCGATCGTCGGGAGCCCGCCGCCCTGGGGCGCCCTGGCGTACCACAGCAGGAGGCGGGTGACGAGGAGATACGCGGCGGCGGCGAGCAGCACTTCCGGTACGGCGCCGATGCCCCAGTGGAGAGGCCGCCAGGGCGTCTCGACACTCGGCACGTCACCGAAGGCGGACAGGACGAGCGCCGCGGCACCGATGCCGAGTATGTCCACGGCCCCGTGGAGCAGCCCCTGCGACCACCGGTGGCGCCTGGCCGAACCGACGAGCACCACGACGACGAGGCTCACCAGTCCGGCGGCGACCCAGCCGTAGAGGAGCAGGACGGCAAGGGTGAGGGCGGCGCCGGAACCGGTGCCGCCCCACCAGCGGTCGCGGCCCAGGGCGACCAGATGGCCCACGATGATTCCGGTGAGCAGGGCGAGCGACCAGCCCGCGGTGCCGGCGGGGAACAGCGCGTGGCCCTCGTGCACCGTCCGGTAGAACCCGGTCGCGAGCTGCACGACGGCGACCGCCACGACGACGGCGCCCACCCTGGAGGTGAGGCCCGCGAAACCTCGCAGCCGCGACACCGGTGCGGCGCTCTCGGTCGGTTCCATTCCGTCCCTCTCACAGCCTGCGGTGCCGACGTCCCACGGTGGCCCCCGCTCCCATGCCACCACGACCCGAACCCCACCACGCGGCCGGGCACGGCAGGTGCTCGTTCAACAGTAGGCCGACGAGGGTCCACACGGGCAGCGCTCTGCAGCTCCTGCCTGAATGCGGTCCCGGCCCCCCTGACTGTCCGACATACGCCGAACGGGTGATGCGGACCGGGTTTTCCGGCTCCCTCCTGACCGCCTCGTCCGCTTACTTCCCCCGTCGTTCATGACCACGCGTCGTCCACATATCGATCGCGCCTCGATCAGGCCCGCTCGGCGGGTACCGCGGCCTCCCGGGCGGCGTCCGGCCCCTGTTCGAGGAGCACGGCGAAGCCGTCCTCGTCGAGGACGGGCACCTTCAGCTGCATCGCCTTGTCGTACTTCGACCCCGGGCTGTCACCCACCACCACGAAGGAGGTCTTCTTCGAGACGGAACCGGTGACCTTCGCCCCGAGGCTCTGGAGCGCGTCCTTGGCTCCGTCCCTGGTGTGCGCGGCCAGGGTGCCGGTGACCACGACGGTGAGCCCTTCCAGCGGCCGTGGCCCTTCGTCCTCGCCCGCACCCTCGTCCTCCATCCGGACGCCGGCCTCCCGCCATTTGCGCAGGATCTCCCGGTGCCAGTCCTCGGCGAACCACTGTTTGACCGAGGCGGCGATGATCGGGCCCACCCCGTCCGCCGCGGCGAGCTCCTCCTCGGAGGCCTCGTCGATCCGGTCGACGGACCGGAACTGCCTGGCCAGTTCGACGGCGGCCACCGGCCCGACGTGCCGGATCGAGAGCCCGGTGAGGATACGGGCGAGCGGGGCCTGCCTGGCCGCCGCGATGCCCTCCAGCATGCCGAGGGCGTTCTTCTTCGGTTCACCCTGCTGGTTGGCGAAGACCGTGGCGATCTTCTCCTCACCCGTCTTCGGGTCGCGCTTGGGCAGTCCGCTGTCCGCGTCGAGGACGTACGCCCGGATCGGCAGCAGCTGTTCCACCGTCAGGCCGAAGAGGTCCCCCTCGTCCAGCAGGGGCGGCTCGGCGGGCTCCAACGGCTTGGTCAGGGCGGCGGCGGCCACATAGCCGAAGTGGTCGATGTCCAGGCACTTACGGCCGGCGAGATAGGCCAGGCGCTCCCGCAGCTGGGCGGGGCAGGAGCGGGCGTTGGGGCAGCGGAGGTCGATGTCGGCCTCCTTCATGGGGCGCAGTGCCGTCCCGCACTCGGGGCACTCGGACGGCATGACGAACTCCCGCTCGCTGCCGTCGCGCAGATCGACGACGGGTCCGAGGATCTCCGGGATGACGTCGCCCGCCTTGCGGAGCACCACCGTGTCGCCGATGAGGACGCCCTTGGCCTTCACCACGTTCTGGTTGTGCAGGGTGGCGAATTCGACCTCGGAACCCGCCACCTCGACCGGCTCGACCTGGGCGTACGGCGTGACCCGGCCGGTGCGTCCGACGCCGACCCGGATGTTGACCAGCTTGGTGTTGACTTCCTGGGGCGCGTATTTCCAGGCGATCGCCCAGCGGGGCGCGCGCGAGGTGGAGCCCAGTCTTCCCTGGAGCGGGATCTCGTCGAGCTTGATGACGACGCCGTCGATCTCGTGCTCGACCGACTGCCGGTTCTCGCCGAAGTGGGCGATGAACTCCCGTGCCTCGTCCAGGGACCGGACCACCTTGTTGTGTTCGGCGGTCGGCAGTCCCCATTCCCTCAGCAGGTCGTAGGCCTGGGAGAGCCGGTCGATGTCGAAGCCCTCGCGTGCGCCGATACCGTGCACGACCATGTGCAGCGGGCGGGTGGCGGTGACCTTCGGGTCCTTCTGCCGCAGCGATCCCGCCGCCGCGTTGCGCGGGTTGGCGAAGGGCTTGTCACCGGCTTCGACCAGCCGGGCGTTGAGCCCTTCGAAGGCCTCCATGGGGAAGAAGACCTCGCCGCGGATCTCGACGAGCGCGGGGACACGGTCGCCCTTGAGGCGGAGCGGGATGTCCGCGATCGTACGGACGTTGGGGGTGATGTCCTCCCCCGTGCGGCCGTCGCCGCGGGTCGCCGCGCGGGTGAGCCTGCCGTGCTCGTAGGTGAGGTTGACGGCGAGACCGTCCACCTTGAGCTCGCACAGGAAGTGGTAACCGCCCCTGCCCACGTCCTTCTCCACCCGCTCGGCCCAGGCCGCGAGCTCCGCGTCGTCGAAGGCGTTGTCCAGCGAGAGCAGGCGCTCGCGGTGCTCGACCGAGGTGAATTCCGTGGTGTAGGGACCTGCCACCTTCTGGGTCGGCGAGTCCGGTGTGCGCAGCTCGGGGTACTCGTCCTCGACGGCTTCCAGCGCGCGCATCAGCCGGTCGAACTCGGCGTCGTCGACGACCGGCTGGTCCTTCACGTAATACCGGAAGCGGTGCTCCTCGATCTGCTCGGCGAGGAGCGCGTGCTGCTCCTGCACCTCCGCCGGCACACTCGTGAGCTGCTGCGCCTGCTGTTCACCGGCCATCGCCTGTTCCTCCGTTGCCCCGTCGGCCTTCCGGCCTCTTCGACCCGTTACTCAGGGTTGTCCGCGAGCGACCTCGCGGCCCGGGCGCAGTGGGCGAGCGCGGCGCGCGCGTACGCGGGCGACGCGCCCGCCAGCCCGCAGGACGGAGTGATCACGACGGACTCGCTGAGAGTCCCCGGATTCAGTCCCAGCCTGCTCCACAACGTCCTGACCTCCTTGACGCTACCGCCCGGGTCCGACAATGGGGTCGAGGCGGCTTCGAGGCCGGGAACCACGCCGAGGAAGAGCTGGGTGCCGCCTTCGACGGCTTCCCCGACCGCCTCCTCCTCGCGCCCGGTGAGCAGGGAGAAGTCGAAGGAGACCGCGTCCGCCCCGGCACGGCGCAGCAGCGCGAACGGCACCTCGGGTGCGCACGAGTGCACGGCCGTGAGCCCTTCGGCGTTGGCCGCGAGCACCTCGCGCAGCGTTCCCTCGACCACCTGGCGGTCCACGGCGCGGTAGGTGCGGTAGCCGCTCGCCGACCTGACCCGCCCCAGCAGCACGGCGGTCAGGGAGGGTTCGTCGAGCTGGAGCACGATCCCGGCGCCGGGGACCCTGCGCCGCACCTCCGCGAGGTGGGAGCGCAGCCCTTCGGCCAGTGAGCCCGCCAGGTCGCGGCAGGCCCCCGGGTCACCGAGCATGGCCTCGCCCCCCCGTAGTTCCAGCCCGGCGGCGAGGGTCCACGGCCCGACGGCCTGGACCTTGAGCAGTCCCTCGTAGCCCTGGGTGAACTCCTCCAGGGCGTCGAGGTCCTCGCCGAGCCAGGAGCGGGCCCGGCGGGTGTCGCGGCCGGGCCGGTCACTGATGCGCCAGCCGCTGGGCTCCACGTGGCCGTACATCTCGACGAGCAGGCCGATGGTCCGTCCGGTCATGTCCGCGCCGGGGCCACGCGCGGGCAGCTCCGGCAGATACGGGATGCCCTGCCCGTCGGCGAAGGACCCGGTGACGGTCTTGGCCGCCTCCCGGGCGTCTCCCCCCGGCATGGACCCGATCCCGGTGGCTGCACTCGCGCTGAACCTGCTCTTCTCGCTCACGCGGAAAGCCTACGGGCCGCCGGGGGCGGGGCTTCAACGGCCGGGGCGGACCGTCAGGTCGTTGATCTCGGCGTCGCGCGGCAGGTCGAGCGCCAGCAGGACCGTGGAGGCCACCGAATCGGGGTCGATCCAGCGCGAGGCGTCGTACTCCTTGCCCTCCTGCTGATGGACCTTGGCCTGCATCGGGCTGGCGGTGCGGCCCGGATAGACGGAGGTGACCCTGACGCCGTTTCCGTGTTCCTCGTGGCGCAGCGAGTCGGCGAGCGCCTTGAGTCCGTGCTTGCTCGCGGCGTACGCGGCCCATTCGGCGTGTGCCGCGAGTCCGGCACCGGAGTTCACGAACACGACGTGTCCCTGGGCGACACGAAGCTGCGGCAGCAGCAGACGTGTCAGCTCGGCCGGGGAGACCAGGTTGGCGTTGAGCTGGAAGTGCCAGGCCTTGGGGGTGAGCTCGCCGACGGTGCCGAGTTCGACGACGCCCGCGATGTGCAGCAGCGAGTCGAGGCGTTCGGGCATCGGCTGCTGCCCGAACGCCCAGGAGAGCCGGTCGGGGTTGGCGAGGTCGCCGACGAGTGTGCGCGCCCCGGGGTGGAGCGCGGCCAGTTCCTTGGCGCGTCCCGCGTCCCGGGCCAGCAGCACGAGCTCGTCGCCGCGTTCCAGGAGCCGGCGGGCGACGGCCGCGCCGATGCCGGAGCCGGCGCCGGTGATGAGGTGAGTAGGCATGCCCTCATGCTCGCATCACTGCAGGCCGGCCGACTCCTCCAGGTAGGCGAGCGCGCCGACCGCGTCCTCGGCGAAGAAGACGAGGTCGGTGAGGGGCAGGGGCAGGAAGCCCTCCTCGTCCATGCGCTGGAACTGCTGGCGCAGACCGTCGTAGAAGCCTGCGGTGTTCAGCAGGACCACGGGCTTGGTGTGCTTGCCGTGCTTCTTGAGCTCCAGGATCTCCGTGGCTTCGTCGAGCGTCCCCAGGCCTCCGACCATGATGACGATCGCGTCGGCCTTCTCCAGGAGCAGCGCCTTGCGCTCGGCCAGGTCCTTGGCGACGAACATCTCGTCGGCGTCCGCCCTGGCCAGCGTGGCCATGAACTCCACCGAGACGCCGACGAGCCGCCCGCCCGCCTCCTGGGCACCGTCGGCGACGACCTTCATCAGCCCGCTCTCCGACCCGCCCCAGACGAGGGTGTGTCCGCCCCTGCCCAGGAGCTCGGCGAACTCGCGGGCGGGCACCGTGTAGCGGTCGTCGAGGTCGGCGGCGGAGAGGAAGACGCAGATGTTCATGCGGACACCGTACGGCGGGCCCCGGGCGCGGGAAGAAACCGGTCTGTTCCGCGGCTGAACCAGGTATGACCTCCCTCACAGGACACACGATCACCGTCGGACCCGCGGCCGTCCACGTGCGCGCGGTGCACGACGGGCAGGTGCTCGCCGAGAGCCGCAGCCCGCTGGTGCTGCGCGAGACGGGTTGCCCCGACCGCTACTACCTGCCGCCCGAGGATGTCCGTGCCGACCTGCTGACGCCCTCGGACACCCGTACGCACTGCCCCTTCAAGGGGGACGCGTCGTACTGGTCGCTGCCCGGCGCGGCGGACCTCGTCTGGGCCTATCCGGAACCCAGGGACCAAGTCGCCGCGATCAAGGACCACTTCTGCTTCTACGCGACGGAGGTCGTCCCCGGCTGACGGTCGAAAACATTTCTCCGCCGGGGCGATGAGTTCCGCGGGGTGCGGCAGTCCACCCTCACATGGACAAGACTCTCTCCCGTGACGGCACGTCGATCGCGTACCGCCGCCGCGGCGAAGGACCGCCGGTGGTCCTGGTCGGCGGGGCCCTGAGCACCGCGGCCGACGAGGCGCCGCTGGCCGCCCTGCTGGCCCCGCGGTTCACGGTCGTCACGTACGACCGCCGGGGCCGCGGGGCGAGCGGCGACGGCGGGCCGTACGGCGTCCGCCGTGAGATCGAGGACCTGGCGGCGGTCGCGGCCGCTGTGGGCGGGCGCGTCTCGCTGTTCGGCATGCTGTCGGGCGGCGCGCTGGCCCTGGAGGCGCAGGCCGCGGGGCTGCCCGTGGAGCTGCTCGCGGTCTACGATCCGCCGTACACCCCCGGCGCCGCCGGCCTCCTGTACAAGTCCCGGTGTACAGCGCTGCTGCACCGGCTGCTGGCGGAGGGTGACCGGGGCGGTGCCGTCGAGCTCTACCTGTCCCGGACCGGAGTCCCCGAGGAGACGATCGCCCGCATGCGCCGGGCCCCGCTGTGGTCCGGCCTGGAAGCGGTGGCCCACACCCTCGCGTACGACGACGCCCTGCTGGGCGACGGCTCGGTACCGGTCGCGAGATTCGCGTCCGTCACCGCACGCACCCTGGTGGTGACCGGGGGTTTCAGCACCGCGCAGGCGCGTGCGGCGACCCTGGCCCTCGCGGCCGCGGTCCCCCGGGCCAGGCACCGCACCCTGACAGGTCAGACCCGTGATCTGGCACCGCATGTGATCGCGCCGGTGCTGGCGGAGTTCTTCGCCAGGGACGTGTTCACGCGCCAGGTTTCCTGAGACCGCCCCGCGCAGCCACGCCCGTACAGGGGTCGGACGTGAACTGCGCGGGGTCACGTTCAGGATGACGCGTATCGCTCCAGACCCGTCCGTACGTCCTCGGCGGTCATCACCGGGAACATCTCGACCCTGGCACCGAGCCGCGCGAAGAACGGCTCGGAGATGCTCGGGAGCTGAGAAGGGTCCTCCAGGTCGATGACGACGAAAGCGGTACGCACTCCACTGTGCGGCCCGAAGTAGGCGGCTTCCGGCCGCAGCCGCTCCAGCGTGGACCGCATGAACTGCGCCATCTCGTTGTTCTCGATCATCTGGCTGGACTTCTGTGTGTCCATGTGGATCACCAGCATCGTTCTCATGGGCGCCTCTTCCTCTCGACGGCAAGCCGCTCCAGTGTTGGAGCGGTGTGACCGGGCCGCACCCAGGCCACGCCATTCGGGGGACACGGGACTTCCGTCAGGGCTTGATCTGCGCACCGGCCGGGAGAAGACTCGGATGAGGGGGTGAAGCGCGGAGCGGACACCGGACCGTTGGTGCCATGGGGGCGAGGAGGCCTCAGATGTTGACCCACCGGCTGGGACGGGACGTCACCGTCCTCAACGACTGTCTGCCCATACCCGGAATCGGCTTCCTGACGGTGAACGCCTTCGTGCTGCACGCCGCCGAGCCCGTCGTCGTGGACACGGGGCTCAGCCTTCCCGACCGGGGCTTCGTGGACGCGCTCGGTTCCGTCGTCGATGTCGCCGACGTGCGCTGGATCTGGCTGACCCATCCGGACCGCGACCACACCGGGGCGCTGTTCGAGCTTCTCGTCGCCGCCCCCGAGGCGCGGGTGGTGACCACCTTCCTCGGGGCGGGGATCATGTCGACAGAGCGCCCGCTGCCGACGGACCGGGTCCACCTGCTCAATCCCGGGCAGAGCCTCGACGTGGGCGACCGGACACTGGTCGGTTTCCGGCCGCCGCTGTTCGACAACCCGGCGACCGTGGGGTTCTTCGACACGGCCACGCACACCTGCTTCAGCTCCGACTGCTTCGGGGCTCCCATGCCCAGTGCCGACCTCGCCACCTGCGACGACGTGGCGGCCGTACCGGCGGACGACCTCCGGACCGGTCAGCTCCTGTGGGCGACGGTCGACAGTCCCTGGGTGCACATGATCGACCCCGCGGTGCTCCTGGGCTCGGCCGGACCGCTGCGCGCGATGGACCCCGGACGCATCCTCAGCACGCACCTGCCGCCCTCCACGGGGCGCGGGCCGGAGTTCCTCGACATGCTCGCCGCCGCACCGGGGGCCGACCCGTTCATCGGCCCGGACCAGCGAGGCCTGGAGCGGATGCTGGCCGGTTTCGAGCCCACGGCCGCACCGACCGCGACGTAGACGTCGGCCCACGACGGGGACCCGGGGCCGGCATCGGTGACCGGTCCGGGATCCTCACCCGGTCCCGCACCCGGGACCGAGGCGGTGATCGCACTGCGCTCGCACCCCTACGGACGACGGTCCGGTCCGTTCGCCTCCCCGCGCCAAACGCGCAAGCGCCCCCTTCCGGGGGGGCGTACGTCACCGCACCGCTCCACGCCACAGTTCCGGCTCCGCCTCCGCGAACAGTTCCTCGCGCGCATCGGCGTCCGGCAGCACCAGCCGTACCTGCCGCCGAAAGGCGGCGCCATGACCGGCGGCACGCAGATGACAGAGTTCGTGGACCAGGACGAGGTCCACCAACGGCGGCGGAAGCCGCGGTACCGCCCGGTGCACCATGGTGCCGCCGTCCTGCCCCAGGGCTCCCCCTCGCGGTCCGAGGTCACAGGCCTCGACCGAGGGTACGGGCAGCCCAACGCGTGACGCGTGGGAGGGCAGCCACGCGGCGAGCCGCCGAGTGCCGCACACCGCGTGCCACTGGGCGATCCGGCGTGCGCCTTCTCCGGTCGTGTGCGGCCGTGGCAGCTCCAGCCACCCTCGGTGCAGCCGCACCCGACGGCCTCCTGCCGGGGGCAGGGGCTTCAGCCGGTGGCGTCGCCCCAGGTAGGCGAAGCCAGTGCCTCCCACAAGTTCCTTAGCCGGTTCATCCGGCCTGGCCCGCCTGCGCCGAAGCTCACGCACCAGGCGCGGCAGTCTCGTCCGTACGGCCCGCGCGACCGCCGCCGGGGCGGCTCGTCCGTCTGCCCCCGGGCGCCGTGCTGTCCCTGCTGCCCACCCCACGTATTCACGCTGTTGCCTTCTCCTCCTGCCAGGACAGTTCGCGGGCGATCTCCCCCGCGCCGACTCGGGGCACTCCGCCGTAACGGCCGCGCAGATAGCCGCGCTCCAGGTTCTCGCCGTCCTTCGGGCGGGCGGCGGTCAGCGGATACAGCTTCGTCGCGCCCGACCGGTCCTTGGCCGCGATCCACACCTGGTCGCGGGCGAGCGGCCGGTCCAGTACCTCACTGCCCAGCAGGGTGGCGTCGTGCGTCGTGAAGATCAGCTGCGCGTTACGCGGGTTGGCCTTCGGGTCCTGGAGGATCCGTACGACCTCTGCCGCGAGTGTCGGGTGCAGGCTGGAGTCCAGCCCGTCCACGAGCAGGACGGCCCCCTTGCCGAGCACCGTGAGCATCGGCCCGAGGAAGGCGGACCAGGCGTGCGTTCCCAAGGACTCCCCGGTGAGGAAGTCCAGTGGGGTCCCGGTTCCGTCCGCTGTGCGGTGCCTCAGCCTGACCGCACCGGTCTCCGGGGCGATGTCCATACCGGTGACGCCGAGGGCGGCAGCGGCCAGCAGGTGCATGACGCGCTCGCGAAACCCCTCGTCCGTGCTCCGCTCGACGCGCTCCTGCGTCCACCTGGTGCGGTGCTCGACGTCCGCGCCGGGTGTCACCAGCCACAGGTTGTCCAGGCACCACCGGTGCAGTGCGGAGAGCTGCGGGTCGTTCGGCGTCGCTCCGGTGGACAGGAACAGGGCGTTCGCCCGGTGAGCGCCACCAGGTCCTCGCGACGGCCCCCGAAGCCCTCGCCCTCGAAGACGAACTCCCCGCCTTCCGCCCCGGGGCGGCCGGCTTCCCGGTCGAACCAGATCTCCCGCTTGCCCTGTGGGTATGCGTGCAGCCATTCCGCCTCGACGCGCTCGCCCGAGAGCTCGAAACCGTACGTGTAGCGGGTCCGGCTGCGCCCCGGGGTGAGGTCCACCTCATAGAGGCTGGTCTCTTCCGCGAAGGCCGGGTCGAGCTTGAACGGCCTGCGCGGCACGCCCGGCGTCTTCGCCCAGTCGGCGAACGAGGTACGGACGGCGGCGCGCATGTCCCGCAGAGCGCTGAGCATGTTGCTCTTGCCCGCAGCATCGGCGCCGAAGACGCCCAGCACCGGCAGCGCCGAGACCTCTTGCTCCGCGTGGCGAAGCCCGGTCGGACGGCCACCGCTCACACCGGGTTCCGAGCCGATCAGCGACAGCTCGCACTCATCGCGGATCGAGCGGTGATCGGCCACCCGGAAACGCAGTAGCGCCCTCGGCCTCCCGACAGGACGGGGAGGCCGGCCCCGTCCTACGTACACCGCATGCGGACGATCCGCATGCGCAGCCCATGAGCCGGCACCGGCCGTGCCGGCCCCGGCCCCTCAGCCCGCCGCCGAGGCCTTCTCCCTGCGGACCGTCGTCGCGATGGTCGCCGATCCGACGACCCGGGTGCCGTCGTACAGCACGACCGCCTGGCCGGGCGCCACCCCCCGCACCGGCTCCGTGAAGGTGACGGACAGGGTGCCGTCCACCAGCTCCGCCGTCACCTCGGTCTCCCCGCCGTGGGCACGGAGCTGGGCGGTGTACGTGCCCGGTCCCGACGGGGCGGCGCCGCACCAGCGGGGCCTGATCGCGGTCAGCGCCGTGACGTCGAGGGCTTCCACCGGGCCGACGGTCACCGTGTTGTTCACCGGGGAGATGTCCAGGACGTAGCGGGGCTTGCCGTCCGGGGCGGGGTGACCGATGCGCAGGCCCTTGCGCTGGCCGATGGTGAAGCCGAAGGCGCCCTCGTGGGTGCCGACCTTCGCGCCCGACTCGTCGAGGATGTCACCCTCCGCCGGGCCGCCGAGGCGGCCGGCGAGGAAGCCCTGGGTGTCGCCGTCGGCGATGAAGCAGATGTCGTGGCTGTCCGGCTTCTTGGCGACGGCGAGGCCCCGGCGTTCGGCCTCGGCCCGGATCTCTTCCTTGGTGGTGAGGGTGTCACCGAGCGGGAACATCGCGTGGGCGAGCTGCTTCTCGTCCAGGACGCCGAGGACGTAGCTCTGGTCCTTGGCCATGTCCGAGGCGCGGTGCATCTCCCGGGTGCCGTCGTCCTTCAGCACGACGGTGGCGTAGTGGCCGGTGCACACGGCGTCGAAGCCGAGGGCCAGCGCCTTGTCGAGCAGTGCGGCGAACTTGATCTTCTCGTTGCAGCGCAGGCAGGGGTTGGGCGTGCGCCCGGCCTCGTACTCCGCGACGAAGTCGTCCACGACGTCCTCACGGAAGCGTTCCGCCAGGTCCCAGACGTAGAACGGGATGCCGATGACGTCCGCCGCGCGGCGGGCGTCCCGGGAGTCCTCGATGGTGCAGCAACCGCGCGCACCGGTACGGAAGGACTGCGGATTCGCGGAGAGGGCGAGGTGCACACCGGTCACGTCGTGGCCTGCCTCGGCGGCTCGCGCCGCCGCGACGGCGGAGTCGACTCCGCCCGACATGGCGGCGAGCACACGGAGGGGGCGCTGGGGGGTCTGAGTCATAGCCTCACCAGGGTACGGGGCTCCGGGAACCGAATGCTCGCGGATAAGCGTTGAGCAGCACATGGGGAACAACTCAAGTGCCGGACCGCCGGGCAAGGGCCCTGGTCGCGGCATCAGCCGGCGCACGCTGCTGATCGGCGGCGGGGTCGCGGCGGCGGGTACGGCCGTCTTGGCCGCGGAAGAGATCCGGCGTGTCTGGTGGCGGGTGCCGGGCGTGGAGAAGCCCCGCAAGGCCGGTGAGCTGGACTACGCCCCGGCGAGCTGGGTCGCGGCCTCCGAGGCGAACTGGCGGCGGGCCGACCGTCCCGACGACTACGGCGTCGACCGGGTGATCGTCCACGTCACCCAGGGCAGCTTCGCCAGCGCGGTCCGTGTGTTCCAGGACCCGGCCCACCAGGCGGCGACGCACTACATCGTCGGCCAGGACGGCCGTGTGACCCAGATGATCCGGGAGCTCGACGTGGCCTACCACGCGGGGAACCGCTCGTTCAACGAACGCAGCATCGGTATCGAGCACGAGGGCTTCGTCGACCGACCGCAGGACTTCACCGCGGAGATGTACGAATCCTCCGCGCAGCTGACGGCCGCGATATGCAAGCGGCACGGGATCCCGGTCGACCGCGAGCACATCATCGGCCACGTCGAGGTGCCGGGCACGGACCACACCGATCCCGGACCGCACTGGGACTGGCCCCGCTACATGAAGCTGGTGCGCGCCGCGTCCACGGCGGGGGCCGAGGGAGCGCGGGCTAGCTGAGCCCTGCCGCCCTGGCCCGCTCGACAGCGGGGCCGATCGCTCTCGCGAGCCGCTCCACGTCCTGGCCGGTCGAGGTGTGGCCCAGCGAGAAGCGCAGCGTGCCACGCGCCAGCTCGGGGTCGGTGCCGGTGGCCAGCAGCACATGACTGGGCTGGGCGATGCCGGCCGTGCACGCCGACCCGGTGGAGCATTCGATGCCCTGGGCGTCGAGCAGCAGCAGGAGGGAGTCGCCTTCACAGCCGGGGAAGGTGAAGTGGGCGTTGGCCGGCAGCCGTCCGCCGGGTGCCGGGTCACCGCCGAGGATCGCGTCGGGAACGGCCTCGGTCACGGCGGCGGCCAGCTCGTCGCGGAGTGCGCCGATCTCCCGTGCGAAGTCCTCGCGCCCGTCGGCGGCGTGCCGTCCGGCCACGGCGAACGCGGCCACGGCGGGCACGTCGAGTGTGCCGGAGCGCACATGCCGTTCCTGGCCTCCGCCGTGCAGGACGGGTACGGGGGTCCGGTCGCGGCCGAGCAGCAGCGCGCCGACGCCGAACGGGCCGCCGATCTTGTGCGCGCTGACCGTCATCGCGGCCAGTCCGGAGCGGGCGAAGTCGACCTCCAGCTGCCCGAACGCCTGCACCGCGTCGGCGTGCATGGGGGCATCGAACTCGCGCGCCACCTCGGCCAGTTCACGTATCGGCATGACGGTGCCGATCTCGTTGTTGGCCCACATCACGGTGACCAGGGCGATCTCGTCGGGGTTGCGGGCGAGGGCCTCACGCAGAGCGTCCGGGTGCACACGTCCGTACGCGTCGACCGGGAGGTACTCGACGGTGGCGCCCTCGTGCTCGGCGAGCCAGTCCACGGCGTCGAGGACCGCGTGGTGCTCCACGGGACTGGCGAGGATGCGGGTACGCCGGGGGTCGGCGTCGCGGCGGGCCCAGTAGAGGCCCTTCACGGCGAGGTTGTCGGCCTCGGTGCCACCGGAGGTCAGGACCACCTCGCTGGGGCGTGCGCCCAGGGCGTCGGCGAGGGTTTCTCTCGACTCCTCGACGGTACGGCGGGCCCGGCGCCCGGCAGCGTGCAGGGAGGACGCGTTGCCGGTGACGGCGAGCTGCGCGGTCATCGCCGCGATCGCCTCCGGAAGCATCGGCGTGGTCGCGGCGTGGTCGAGGTAAGCCATGGTGGTGACGATTCTACGAGCTCGCGGCGCGGCGCGTACCGGGCGCGTCGCGCCACGGGCCGTGAGGGCGCGTCCGGGCCGGCGTCCCGCCCGCCTGGCCCCGGTGCGGCCCGTGGGCGAAGTCAGCCGGTGAGGTTCCAGGAGACGGTGCCGTTGCTCGTGACCAGGACCGCGAGAACGACCAGGTCGGCGATGCCGAGGGCCAGCCCGAGCAGAGCGCGGGCCCGGCGGGCGGTGGAGCGGGCGAGGGCGACGAGCGCCATGACGATCGCGGCCGGCCCGAGCAGGATGTTCATGACCAGGAGGCCGAGCAGCCCGAGCACGAACGAGGCGACGGCGAGCCCGTCGGCCTCCCGGACAGCAGGGCGGGCTCCGCCGGAGGGCGCGCCGGCGGAGCGGGCGCCGTGTGCAGCGGTGCGTGTGGTGAGGAGTGACATGGTGCGGCTCCTTCGTCAGCGGGTGCGGCGGGCGAGGCGTTCACGGACGCCGAAGACCGCCAGCCAGAGGCCGATCACGGCCGCGGCGGTCAGGGCCACAGGGAGCGGAAGGTGTGCGACCGCTCCGAGGACGACCCCCAGCAGGAGCAGGGCGGCGACGAGCACGAACATGTCCGGCCTTTCTGCGAGCATTGAGAGTACAACTGTTCACTGACTTTTGAGTCTAGTTCCTCTTACCCCTTCCTGGACTCGGCGAACGGTTGTTTACTGAATGGCATGAGTCACACCATCGGAGTCCGCCAGGCCCAGAAGCTGAAGACCCGCCAGGCACTGCTCGACGCGGCACTGGAACTGCTGGAGCACCAGAGCCTGAGCAGCCTGGGACTGCGTGAGGTGACGCGGGCCGTGGGCATGACCCCGACCGCCTTCTACCGCCACTTCGACGGCACGGCCGCCCTGGGCGTCGCCCTCGTCGAGGAGACCCTGGGGAGCCTGCACGGCATGATCGGCGCGATCCTCGCCGACACGGGGGACAGCGGGGAACGGCTCGACCGCAGCGTCGGCCTGATAGCCCGCCACGTCACGGCGCAGCCCGCCCATTTCCGCTTCATCGCCCGCGAGCAGCACGGCGGTGTCGGGCAGGTCCGCGCGGCCATCGCGGCCCAGTTGCGCGGTTTCACCGAAGAGGTGGCCCAGATCCTCGGTGCGGAGCCCGAGTCTGCGGGCTGGGACCGGGAGGACCTCCTGATGCTGGGAGGGCTGTACGTCGACCACATGGTGCTCACCGCCTCGGCGCTGCTGGACGCCGGCCCGGAGGGCGAGGAAGAGGTCGTCCGGGTGGCGCGGCGCCGGCTGCGGCTGGTCACGCTGGGCCGGACCCACTGGCTGGACGGACCGTAGGGTCGGCGCCATGAACGACCGGGCACTCGACCGGGCCTTCGACAGTTCCTCGGGCGAGGTGCGCCGGGCCGCGCCCGGCCCCGAGCAGGCCCCGCCCGCCGTCCTGGTGCACGGCACGCCCTTCTCCTCGTACGCCTGGCGCGGCATCACCCGGGGCCTGGCACAGGGCCACCGCGTGTACGCGTGGGACCTCCCCGGCTACAGCGCCTCCGCGCAGCACGCGGGCCAGGACGTGTCGCTGCGCGCCCGGGCAGAGGTGTTCGGCGAACTCATCGACCACTGAGGACCGGCCGAACCGGCGGTGGTGGCACATGACTTCGGAGGCCGCGCGGCCCTGCGCGCCCACCTCCTGCACGGCGCCCGCTACCGGCGTCCGGCCCTGGTCGATCCGGCGGCACCGGCTCCCTGGGGCTCACCCGCCTACCGACTGCCCGGCGGCCGGGCCGAGGTGTGCGGCGAGCCGCCGCCGGACCCGCACCGGGCCGTGGTGACCGGGTACGCCGGCTCGGCCAGCACCGCCGGGGACTGCACCCGGCGGTGCTGGACAGGCTCGTCGGCCCCTGGTGCACGGAGGCCGGGCGGTCCGCCTTCTACCGGCAGATCGCCCGGAACGGCCAGCGGTTCACCGACGAGGTCCAGCACCGCTACGGGGAACTGGAACTTCCCGTGCCGATCTGCTGGGGCACGGAGGACACCTGGATCCCCGCCGCCCGCGGCCATGAACTCGCCCGGCTGATCCCGGGCGCCGGGCTGCGACTGATCGAGGGGGCCGGGCATCTCGTCCAGGGGGACGCACCCGCCGAGCTCACCGCGGCCCTCACCCGTTTCCTGCGTACGGATCCGTGGCCTCGGCAAGGCCGCGGCGCGCGCCCGGAGGCCGGCCGGACCTCACCGCACCGCCATGGCGGCGGACTCAGCCGCGGGGCGCCCGGGCCAGCTGGCGGGACTGCGCGACGAGGCGGTCGGCGCTGTCCCAGACCTCGGCGTCCTCCTCCAGGAAGCCGCCCGCGAGGTTGCGGGTGGTGATGGAGACACGCAGCGGACCGGGGGCGGGGCGGCAGCGGATGTGGGTGGTGAGCTCGATGGTGGGCGTCCAGCCCTTCAGCCCCAGCTCGAAGGAGGTCGGGGGGAGCGCGTCCACGGTGAGCAGCAGCGAGAGGGGGTCGGCGTCGCGGCCGTCCGCGAGGCCGAACCAGCCCCTCATCTCCCCCTTGCCGGACGGTGCGCCGACGGCCCAGCCGACCGTCGCCGGGTCCAGCTTGATGTCGAGCCGTTCGGTGATGGCGGAGCTGCCGGGGATCGGCGCCGTCCCGTCGCTCGCTCCGAGGCAGTGCTCCAGGGGCGGGATGGCCGGGGGTTCTGCCGACGTACGGATGTCGCCGGTCAGCCCGTCCAGTTCGCCGTAGGTGGCCAGCACCCGGATGCGTTCGATCTCCGTGCCGTCCTCCGCGAACTGGAAGAGCGATGCCTCACCGGTGGAGAGCGTGCGGCCGGTACGGACGACCTGGGTGCGGATCACGGCCGGTCCGGGGACGGAGGCCGTGAGGTAGTGCGCGGAGACCGAGAAGGGGTCGGAGTGCGGGAGCGCCTCACCGAGCGCGCGGCCGAGCATGGCGAGCAGGTAGCCACCGTTGACCGCGTGGATGATCGTCCAGCCCGCGGAGAGCTCCGCGTCGTAGACGCCTTCTTCCCTGAGCGTGACGGCGGTGTCGCGGTCGAACTCGCTGTCACCGATGGTCGCCCGTACTGCGCGCGACTCCTGTGCTGCTGCCTGTGCCATGGCATGCACAGTACACCGATCGCATTACTGAGCGGTAGCTTTTGTTGCCGCCGGATGGTTCCGGCATCAGACGGCGGTCGGGGTCTCCTCCGCCGTGGCCGAGCGCCGGTTGTAGGCGCGCGGGGCCCGCCAGTGGAAGCGCATGGCGAACAGTCGCAGGACGAACGCCGTGATCGCGGCGGAGCCACTGGTATAGGCGCTGAGGGCCTCGAACCGGATGCACAGGGCGACCATGACCGCGCCGACGATCGCGGGCACGGCGTAGAGGTCGCGGTCCCAGCGCAGCAGTGAGGGCACCTCGTTGGCCAGGACGTCGCGCAGCACACCGCCGCCGACCGCGGTGGCCAGTCCGAGCGCGGCGGACGCGGTGAGGCCGAGGCCGTGTTCGTACGCCTTGATCGTGCCGGATACGCAGAAGAGTCCCAGGCCCGCCGCGTCGAAGACGTTGACGCCGACCTGGATCCGTTCGACGTGCGGGTGCAGGAAGAAGACGAGGACGGCGGCGAGCAGCGGCGTCACGAAGTAGCCGAGATCCGTGAAGGCCGCCGGAGGGAGCGCGCCGATCATCACGTCACGGAAGATCCCTCCGCCCAGCGCTGTCACCTCGGCGAGGACCGCGATGCCGAAGACATCGAAGTTCTTGCGTACGGCGAGCAGGGCGCCCGAGATCGCGAAGACGAAGATTCCGACGATGTCGAGCGCATGCTGGACGGAGGGGGTGAAGAGTTCGTTGAGCACCGGGCAATTGTGCCGGTACTACTCCTTCGGCTTGTCCTCCGCACCCGTGGACGGTCCGGCTGAACCCTTGCCGCCCTCGTCGGCGGGCCCGGCGGACTTCTCCGGCTCCTTCGACGCCGCGGACCCGGAGCTCTCCTCCGTTGTGACCGGCGCGGCCGGCTCAGGGGCCTTCCCCGCCTTCGGCGCCGCAGGCTCCGGGGCGTCCTCCGCCGTGGCCGGCTCGGCGGTGCCCGCCGACTTCACCGTGATGACGTCCGCGACGAGCGGTGCGTCCCCCGGCGCCTGGTCCTCGCCGTTCTCCGGGTGGTGGCACGCCACCTGGTGCCCGGTCTTCAGCTGGAGCAGCGGCGGCTCGGTCGTCCTGCAGACCTGCGTCGCCTTCCAGCACCGGGTGTGGAACCGGCAGCCGGTCGGCGGCGAGATCGGCGACGGCACGTCACCCTTGAGCAGGATGCGCTCGCTCTTGGCACCTCGCCGGCGCGGGTCCGGCACCGGCACCGCGGACATCAGCGCGTTCGTGTACGGGTGCATGGGCGCCTCGTACAGCGACGTACGGTCCGCGAGCTCGACGATCTTGCCGAGGTACATGACCGCGATCCGGTCCGAGACGTGGCGGATGACCGAGAGGTCGTGCGCGATGATCATGTACGTGAGCCCGAGCTCGTCCTGGAGGTCGTCCAGCAGGTTCACCACCTGCGCCTGGATCGACACGTCCAGCGCCGAGACGGGCTCGTCCGCGACGACCAGCTTCGGCTTCAGCGCGAGCGCCCTGGCGATGCCGATGCGCTGGCGCTGGCCGCCGGAGAACTCGTGCGGATAGCGGTTGTAGTGCTCGGGGTTGAGCCCCACCAGCTCCAGCAGCCGCTGGACCTCCGCCTTCACACCGTCCTCGGGCTTGACGCCCTGGAGCCGGAAGGGGGTCCCGACGATCCCGCCGACGGTGTGACGCGGGTTCAGAGAACCGTACGGGTCCTGGAAGATCATCTGGATGTCACGGCGCATCGGCCGCAGCCGCCCCGCGGACATGTGCGTGATGTCGCGGCCCTGGAACTCGATTTTTCCGCCGGTCGGCTCCAGCAGCCTGGTCACCAGCCGGCCCATGGTCGACTTGCCGCAGCCCGACTCGCCGACGACGCCCAGGGTCTCCCCGGGACGCACGTCGAAGGTGAGCCCGTCCACGGCCTGGACCGCGCCGACCTTGCGCTTGAGCACGCCCTTGGTGATCGGGAAGTGCTTGACCAGGCCGTCGACCTTGAGGAGCGGCTCGGAACCGGACCCGTCCGACCCGGCCGCGGCGGGCGCGGGAGTCTTCTTGTTCGAATCAGTCACAGCTTCGGCGCAATCTCTTCGGTCCAGATCCGGTCGCGCTGCTCACGCGACATGTGGCACGCGGAGTAGTGCCCGTCGCTGACCTGCTGCAGCTCGGGGCGCTCGGTGCGGGTGATGTTGTCCGGGGGGACGTCGGCGTACGGGCAGCGCGGGTGGAAGGCGCAGCCCGACGGGACGTTGATGAGACTGGGCGGCGAACCCTTGACGGGGATGAGCCGCTCGGTCTGCTCCCGGTCGATACGCGGCATCGAGCCGAGCAGACCCCAGGTGTAGGGGTGCTGGGGCTCGTAGAACACCTTTTCGGCGCTGCCGCGCTCGATGCAGCGTCCCGCGTACATCACGAGCAGGTTGTCCGCGATCTCGGCGACGACACCGAGGTCGTGGGTGATCATGACGACCGCGGAGCCGAACTCCTTCTGCAGGTCGCGGATCAGGTCGAGGATCTGCGCCTGGACGGTGACGTCGAGGGCGGTCGTCGGCTCGTCCGCGATGAGCAGCTGCGGGTTGTTGACCAGGGCCATCGCGATCATCGCGCGCTGGCGCATGCCGCCGGAGAACTGGTGCGGATAGTCCTCGTACCGGCGGTGCGGCTCGGGGATGCCGACGCGGTCGAGCATCTCGATCGCGCGCTTCTTCGCGGCCTTCTTGTCGACCTTGTTGTGGACCCGGTGGGCCTCCACGATCTGCGCGCCGATGCTGTAGTACGGGTGCAGGGCGGACAGCGGGTCCTGGAAGATCATGGCCATCTTCTGGCCGCGCAGCGCGCGCACGCGCTCGGGGCCGGCGCCGATGAGCTCCTCGCCGTCGAGCCAGATCTCGCCGCCGATCCGGGCGCGCTCGGAGGTGTGCAGGCCCATGACCCCGAGGGAGGTCACGGACTTGCCGGAGCCGGACTCGCCGACGATGCCGAGGGTCTGGCCCGCCTCCAGGTCGAAGCTGACGCCGTCGACGGACTTGACCAGACCGTCGTCGGTGTCGAAGTGGACGCTGAGGTTGCGGACGGACAGGAATGCCTTGTCGTCACCGGACCGCGGTGCCGGAACGGCACCCGCCGCCGGGGAGTCCTTCTTGATTGCGTCGCTCATGAGAGCCTCACCCGGGGGTCGATCGCGGCGTACACGAGGTCCACCAGCAGGTTGCAGATGACGATGAAGAAGGCGGCGACCAGGGTCACGCCCATCACCTTGGGCAGGTCCGCGGTGGTCACGCCCTGGATGGCGAAGGCCCCCATGCCCTGGAAGGAGAAGACCCTCTCGGTGATGACCGCGCCGCCGAGCAGCAGCGCGAAGTCCATGCCGAAGATGGTGATGAGCGGGGTGAGCGCCGAGCGCAGCCCGTGCTTGACGACGACCTTGCGTTCCTTCAGGCCCTTGGCCCGTGCGGTTCTGATGTAGTCCTCGCCCATCGTCTCCAGCATCCCGGCACGGGTGAGCCGCGCGTAGAGGGCGGAGTAGAGCAGGGCGAGGGTGCACCAGGGCAGGACCAGGCTGCCGGCCCACGCGATCGGGTCGTCGGCGAAGGGTACGTACTCCCCGTTGCCGAACAGCGCGAGCACCACGAGGCCGGTGAAGAACATCGGCAGGGAGACGCCGGCGAGGGCGACGCCCATGGAGAGCCGGTCGAAGAGCGATCCCCGCTTCAGTGCGGAGACGACGCCGATCGCGACACCGGAGACGACCCACAGGACGGCGGCACCGACGGCGAGCGACAGGGTGACCGGAATGCGGTCGACGATCTGGGGCCAGATCTCGGTGTGGGTCTTGAAGGAGTAGCCGAAACAGGGGGCGTTGCAAGTGACGGGGTCGGGGCCGAACGTGTAGTCGGCGCCGACGACGATGCCCTTGACGAAGTCCCAGTACTGAAGGTAGAGGGGCTGATCGAGCCCCAGGTTCCGCTTGACCGCCGCGATGACCTCGGGGTCGGGGCTCTTCCCGACGTACTGGGCGGCCATCGAGTCGGTGGTCTGCCCGCCGAGGCGGGGCACCAGGAAGAAGATCGCGAACGTGACTGCGCTGACCACCAGCAGCAGCAACACCGCGGCGAATACGCGTCGGATGATGTACGCAGCCACAGCCGTGCGGCGCCGGGCGGGCGGACGGGGTACGCCCGCCGGCCCGGCGCCTTCACCTGCCTTTCAAGGGATGCTGTTGATGAACAGGTGTTACTTGGTCGAGGTCATCAGCACGTAGTCGTACATGCCGAGGTATGCGTCGGTGACCGCGACGTTCGCCGCGGAGTCCGGGCGGTAGAGCAGGTTCTTGCGGTAGACGAGGGGAACGACCGAGGCGTTCTCCATGACCTTCTGGTCGACCTCGCCCCACGTCGCGTTGCGAGCCGTGGTGTCGACGGTGCCGATGCCCTTGACGAGGAGGTCGTTGATCACCTTGTCGTTGAGCTCCATCAGGTTCGTGCCGCCCGAGGGCTTGATGGCCGAACCGTTCACGATCTGGTCCAGGAAGCCGAAGCCGGTGGGCCAGTCAGCGCCCCACTGCATCATCATCATGCCCGCGTTGTTCTTGTGGACCCACTCAGGAACGCCCGCGAAGTCGGTGAAGTACTTGTTGGCCGGGAACTGCTTGATCTCGGCCGTGATGCCGATCGCCTTCAGGCTGTTCTGCAGCTGCGTGGCCGCGGTGATCTCGTCAGGACGGTCGGAGCGGGCCGTCAGCGTGGTCTTGAAGCCCTTCGGCTGACCGCACTTGGTCAGGTGCTCCTTCGCCTTGGCGATGTCGCCCTTGTGGCCCTCGGACGGGTACAGGTCGAACTTCTTGTACCCGGCGACGGTGGGCGGGATGACCGTGGTGGCCGGGTCGCCCTTGACCGAGCCACCGATGGAGTCGATCAGGCTCTGCTTGTCGACGGCGTACTGCACGGCCTTGCGGCACTCGACGTTGTCGAACGGCTTCACGTTGACGTTCAGCGCCATGTACTGCAGGGCGCCGGCGTACGGGTTGTCCGTCTTCGCCTTCTCGGCGGCCTTGGCCAGGACCTTGGGCTGCGTCTTGGACTGCAGGCCCGTCCCCTCGATGCCGGCGCTGATCGTGTCACTCAGCAGGTGGTCATCGATGGTGGTGGCGTTGACGTTGAACTTCAGCTCGACCTTGTCCGGCAGTGCCTTGCGGATCGGGTCCGTCTTCGGGTCCCACTCCGGGTTCCGGACGAGCGTCGCGCCCTTGCTCTCGTCGTACGCCGAGAACTTGTACGGGCCGGACGAGACCATCTTCTGGACGTAGCTGGCCCCCGTGTCGGCCTTCTGCGGGACCGGAGCGGTCTGCGAGAAGGCGGCGAGGTAGTCCATGTCCGCGAACGGCTTGTTCAGCTTGAAGACGATCGTGTAGTCGTCCGGGGTCTCGATGGACTTGAGGCCACCGGCCGACTTGTCCTTGTACGGACCCTTGTACTTGTCGCCGCCCTCGAGGTACGACTTGAAGTACGTGGGGCCGTTGGACAGGGCCTCCGGCGCGAAGTTGGAGCGCTCGACGGCGTACTTGACGTCCTTCGAGGTGATCTCGGTGCCGTCCTCGAACTTCACGCCCTTGCGGAGCGTGTACGTCCAGGTCTTGGCGTCCGCGCTGGCCTTGCCGAGGCTGGTGGCGAGGTCCGGAACGACCTGCAGGCTCTCCTTGCCGGCGGCCGGCTTGAAGGTCACCAGGGAACGGGCGTACAGGCGGGAGAAGTTCTGCACCCAGCCGTAGTACGTGTTGCCCGGGTCCAGGGAGTCGGGACCACTGGCGTGCTCGTACGTGACCGTCCCCCCCTTCTTGTCGGTCGCGTTGACGATCCCGGTCAGAGCGGCGTCAGCCTTGACGTTGCCCCCACCGCCGTTGCTGCCACCTCCCGAGTCACTGCCGCTGCACGCCGATGCGCCGAGCGACACCGCTACGGCCACGGCTATGGCCGCTGCTGTCTTTCTGTTCTGCATGCTGAGGAAAGCCCCCTCGCTAGTCCGGTGCGGCGCTGCCGCGATTACTTGCCACGAGGGTCGAGTGCGTCGCGCAGCCCGTCCCCCAGCAGATTGAAGGCCAGCACGGTGATGAAGATCGCCATGCCGGGGATGACCATGAACATCGGGTCCACCTCGTAGAGGTCGACCGCCTGCGTGAGCATGCCGCCCCAGGACGCCTGCGGCGGTGCGATACCGACGCCGAGGAACGACAGGGAGGCCTCGAAGAGGATGTTCGTGGGGATCAGCAGCGTCGCGTACACGAGGATCGGCGCGATCAGGTTCGGCAGCAGTTCGCGGAACAGGATGAACGGGCCCCGGGCACCGAGCGACCTGGCGGCCTCGACGAACTCGCGTTCACGCAGCGACAGGGTCTGGGCACGGACGATGCGGCCGATGTAGGGCCAGCTGAAGAAGCCGATCACGAAGATCAGGACCGCGATCCGGAGGGTCAGCCCCTCCATGCCGAACGCCTCACCCTGCAGGGAGGCGGAGATGGAGATCGCGAAGAGCAGCAGCGGGAACGCCAGGAAGGTGTCCATCAGCCGGCTGATGAAGCTGTCCACCCAGCCGCCGTAGAAACCGGCCACGACGCCCATGACGACGCCGATGACGACGGAGAGCAGCGTGGAGCCGACGGCGACCACGAGGGAGACCCAGGAGCCTTCGAGGATGCGCGCCAGGATGTCGCGCCCGGTCTGCGGTTCGACTCCGAGGGGGTGGTCCCAGCTGATCCCGCCGAATGCGCCCTTGGGCGCCAGCATGACCGGGTCGACCAGGTTCTGGTTGAACGCGTTGGGGTCCAGGCCGAGCAGTGACTGCAGCGGCTTGGACAGTACGGCGGTGAGGACGAGCAGCACGACAACGATGCCACCGGCCATCGCGGCCTTGTCCCGCTTGAAGCGCGTCCAGGCGATGCGGCCGAGCGAACGGCCCTCGATCTCCTTGCGCCCGGCGCCTTCCAGCACCGTTTCGGGCCGCACGTCCGCCCCGGTGGTCTCGATCGGTGCCGTCATTGCGCTGGAGACCCCTCTCGGCCGACGGTGGCCGGCCTGTGACCGCCGCTGTAGCGGCTCTAACAAAACATGACAGAAGTGATCATGCCCTATCGAACTTACCTTGTTTGAAAGAGGGGTTCGGCGGGCATGGAGGATCTGCTGTGTGGAGTCTTCAACCACTTTGCGATCACCCGCCAGACCTGACGGGGAATGTTTGCATAAACGTGATGCTGCCAAGGGGCTTCCGTTATCCGGACAGCCATGCTTGTTGAGCGGACCTCTCGGTCACTAATCCGCGATAGCGGACATCGTGCCCGGCAGCGCCCATCAGGTGATCAATCGACCACCGTCACGGGTGGCGGCTGACGCCTCCTCAGTAGGCGTGCGGAGCCTGTCCGGTCACCGGCGGGTAGCCGTAACCGGGCGCGGCCGGCGCGGGGCCGTGGGCCTCGCGGTCGTAGAAGGGCCGGGCGTTGGCGTTCAGCCACATCGCCACCGGGTCGTACTCGTCGGACAGTGAGACCGTGGAGACGGGCAACCCGTCGGGGACCGCACCGATCGACTGCTGCATCATCGCGCGGACCGCGTCGACGGAGGGGCGGCCGGTGTCGTAGAGGTCGAGCCCGATCGCGAGGTACGGAACGCCGAGCGCGGGCTGTACCCAGGCGCGGCGCAGCGCCCGGACCGCGGGGGTGCGGTGGGCGTTCTGTGACAGCAGGGCGTAGAACTGCGGGATCTGGACTGCGGGTTCGGAGAGCTTCAGGGGCCCCGCGGGCATCCGGTCGAGGCCGGTGGCGATGCGGCGCAGGTCCAGCCAGGGGATGCCGACGCCGCCACCGGGGGCGTGCGGGTTGAGCCAGATCCCCCACCGGTCGGGGAAGAGGGCGCGGGCGATCTCGCGGCCGGTGGTCACCTCGTGGGACCTGTTCCAGCCGCTCGCCGAGAGCTCCTGGGCGGAGGTCACGCACGGGGCGTAACCCAGGCCGTCCACCTCCATGTTGCCGTACTGGGCGTCGGGGGAGCCCGCCGTGCCGTGCCAGAGCAGCATCCAGACCGGGCCGTCCGCCAGGGAACGCAGCAGCGCCTCATAGGTGTCGAGGCGCCCGGGGGCCATCTGGCGAAGCATGTGCTCGACCTGCCCGGCCGCCGCGGTGCCTGACGCACTCACCTGGGTCCCGCCCCTCTTCGATCCGCTCTTCCCGCATGCTTCGCGGGACTGTGGTGCCGCCCCCGGGCACACGGGGCGGCTTCGTCATCCAACCAGCTTATGCGCCGCCCCTGACACCGGCTCGACGCCACGTGGCGGCAGGGGCCCGCACTCCTCAGAGACCGTCGCGCCGGTAGAACGGGCGCACCTTCTCCAGCATCCAGTCGCCGACCGGGTCCTGCGCCACGTCGAGCAGGACGAGATTGACCGGCCAGGGGACCTGGACCCGGCCCAGCGCACGGCCCAGGGCGTCCAGCGGCACGCTCTGCTCCGCGGCGCCCCGTACGGCGAACTCGACGCCGACGAAGAGGGCGGGGCTGTCACCCTCGATGCTGGCCAGCGTCCGGCGCGCGGTGCTCACCACGCCGGTCTCCTGGAATTCCGCGGACACCGCGGAGAGGAAGTCCACGGGATCCTCCTTCCAGTCCGGCTCGTACAGCCGCACCCGGCCGCCGCTCGCGGGGCCGTCCAGCGGGGTGCGGCCGGCCCGGCAGAGCTCGGCGACGGCGGGCGGCGGCAGGGGGACCCCGACCGCGCCGCCCGGGTTGACCGCGATACCGAGCTGCGGGGGCAGCCCCCGGGCGAACTCGCGTGCGGGCGCGACGGCGAAGGAGAGACGGGAGCCCACGCACTGGAGGAATTGCGCCTCGGAGCTGAACACGGGAACGTACGCGCCGCCGTCGAGCTCGACCGTCGGCAGGTCGAGGTCGGCGCTGTCGGGCCCGCCGCCGTTCGGCAGGGGCACCCAGACCTGGCTGCGGCCGAGCACCTCGACCAGCCGTCCGCCCGCTCCGGGCACGCCGAGCGAGGCGCTGAGCACTTCTTCGAGCTCGTTGGCCGGCCATCCCTGCGACGGATACGACGGGGCCTGGGCCTGGGCCGGAATGTCCACGGTGTCTCTGTCCCTCTCTCGCCATGCTGTGCGGCTGAAACCTTAGACCGGCTCACGCCGGGAAGGCAGTGCCGCAGACGGAAGCGGCGTCCGGGCCACCGCACCGTCCGCATCCCGGACAGGCCCAAGAGGCCCGCGAACTGTGCGTATGCGAACAGTGACAGCCCGGACGGCCCTGCCGCCCCCCGGAGCGCGGTGGGACGCCTCCTGCCGGGGAGGGCCCCGACGGGCCTACTCCTGCGGCAGCCGCGCCTCGGAGAACGAGATCCGGCCGATCGCCGACGCCGTCTCCCGGTCGAGCAGCACCGCCGAGGCGCACCCCGGCGGCAGCAGACCGCTCCCGGTGTCGCGCAGCAGCCGTCCGACCGCACGCCGGTGCCGGGCGAACGCGTATCCGGACACCCCGCGCCCCCGCTCCCGCTGCCCCTGCCTGGCCACCTGGGGGGTGACGTCGAGCAGGACGAGGTGCAGGGCGCTGCCCCGGCGCCGGGCCTCACGCGCCAGCCAGCGCCGCACCCAGGCCTGCGTACCGCAGTCGTGGACGACCACGGACGCACCCGAGCGCAGCGCCCTCCACAGCCCGGCGTAATGCGCCGCGCGCACCAGCGGGCGGTAGAGGGCGTACGGGAGTAATCCGGGCAGGGCGGCCGTCCAGCGGTCCCTGGTGTCCTGGGAGTCGATCGCGTGCTCCTGGACCGCCCGCCGGATCAGCGTCGACTTCCCGCTGCCCGGCAGCCCCGAGACCACCACCACATCGCCCGCCGCGAAGTCCAGGCCGCTCGGCCCCTCCGCGCCCCTCCCCCGCAGATCACGCACCACCGGAGCGTGTCCGCCCGTCGGTTCCCGGGCGGGCACGCCCGGCTGCTGGGGCATCGCACCGCTCACCGCCCCTGCGGTAGTCGCGTAGCGCTGCAACGTCATCGCCTTCCCCCTGCCGAGTCACCCACCGACCTGCTCGAGAAGTGTAAAGAAAAGGTAATGCGGCACAACTGTTTCCACCCCTACGTGTCGGAACCGGTGCCGGTCCGGACCTGGATCCCCACTCTCCCCCAATGCGTGCGATGATGACCCCGCCAACTGCATACCGGCCGTTTGAATCCGCGCGGGAGAGTTCCGGTCGCCGTGTGCGCCGGGCGCCGAAGGAGCAAGTTCCTCCCTTGAATCTCTCAGGCCCCGTACCGCGTGGATGAGGCAGATCTGAAAAGCGGGCCGCCGTGCGGCTCCACCCAAGGTGCAAGCCGACCCTGACAGGACCGAACCCGTCAGGACCCTTTCAGGGGCTCTCGGCGAACCTCTCAGGTTCCGATGACAGATGGGGAGGGAACCGTCCCCTGTCGTCATGCCCTGGAGCCATGTCCATGAGCACTGCCCCGAGCGCCGCCCCCCGTCGCACCGCCCTCGACGCCCTGCACCGTTCGCTGGGTGCGACCATGACCGATTTCGCCGGCTGGGACATGCCCCTGCGGTACGCCAGCGAGCGCGACGAGCACAACGCCGTACGCGAGCGGGCCGGCCTGTTCGACCTGTCGCACATGGGCGAGATCACCGTCACCGGTCCGCAGGCGGCGGCCTTCCTGAGCCACGCGCTGGTCGGCGACATCGCCACCGTGGGCGTGGGCCGGGCCCGCTACACGATGATCGTCACGGAGGACGGCGGGATCCTGGACGACCTGATCGTCTATCGCCTGGGCGAGACCGAGGCGCCCGAGTACCTGGTCGTCGCCAACGCGGGCAACGCCCAGCTCGTCCTGGACACCCTCGCCGGGCGCCTCGGCGGCTTCGACGCCGAGGTGCGGGACGACCGCGACGCGTACGCGCTGCTCGCCGTCCAGGGCCCGGACTCCCCCGCCGTACTGAAGTCGGTCACGGACGCCGATCTGGACGGGCTGAAGTACTACGCCGGGCTCCCCGGGACGGTCGCCGGTGTCCCCGCGCTCATCGCCCGTACGGGCTACACCGGTGAGGACGGCTTCGAACTCTTCGTCGCGCCGGACCACGCCGAGCAGCTGTGGAAGGCCCTGACCGAGGCCGGCGCGCCGTACGGTCTGATCCCCTGCGGGCTCTCCTGCCGCGACACGCTCCGGCTGGAGGCGGGCATGCCGCTGTACGGGCACGAGCTGACCACCGCGCTGACGCCCTTCGACGCGGGCCTGGGCCGGGTCGTCAAGTTCGAGAAGGAGGGTGACTTCGTCGGCCGCGAGGCGCTTCTCGCCGCGGCCGGGCGCGCGGAGACCGCCCCGCCCCGCAAGCTCGTCGGTCTGGTCGCCGAAGGCCGCCGGGTGCCGCGCGCCGGTTACCCCGTCGTCGTCGGCGGGAAGGTCGTGGGCGAGGTCACCTCCGGTGCGCCGTCGCCCACGCTGGGCAAGCCGATCGCCATGGCCTACGTGGACGCGGCGCACGCCGCCCCCGGCACCGAGGGTGTCGGGGTCGACATCCGCGGCAAGCACGAGCCGTACGAGGTCGTGGCACTGCCGTTCTACAAGCGCCGTAAGTGACATCGCGCGGCGCGCACGTGACGCAGTCGTGTCTCACACCGTAAGACCACCGTTCATCAGCACTCCCCCGCGTACAGGAGAATTCAGGTCATGAGCAACCCCCAGCAGCTGCGGTACAGCAAGGAGCACGAGTGGCTGTCGGCCCTCGAGGACGGCGTGGCCACGGTCGGCATCACCGAGTTCGCGGCCAACGCGCTCGGTGACGTCGTCTACGCCCAGCTCCCGGAGGTCGGCGACACGGTGACCGCGGGTGAGACCTGCGGTGAGCTGGAGTCGACCAAGTCGGTCAGCGACCTGTACTCGCCGGTGACCGGCGAGGTGACCGCGGCCAACCAGGACGTCGTGGACGACCCGTCGCTGGTGAACTCCGCCCCCTTCGAGGGCGGCTGGCTGTTCAAGGTGCGCGTCGCGGAGGAGCCGAAGGACCTTCTCTCCGCCGACGAGTACACCGCGTTCTCCGGCAACTGAGACCTTAGGGACCCACTGATGTCGCTTCTCAACTCCTCCCTCCACGAGCTGGACCCGGACGTCGCCGCCGCCGTCGACGCCGAGCTCCACCGTCAGCAGTCCACCCTCGAGATGATCGCCTCGGAGAACTTCGCTCCGGTCGCGGTCATGGAGGCGCAGGGCTCCGTCCTCACCAACAAGTACGCCGAGGGCTACCCCGGCCGCCGCTACTACGGTGGCTGCGAGCACGTCGACGTGGTCGAGCAGATCGCGATCGACCGCATCAAGGCGCTCTTCGGCGCCGAGGCCGCGAACGTCCAGCCGCACTCGGGTGCCCAGGCCAACGCCGCCGCGATGTTCGCCCTGCTGAAGCCGGGCGACACGATCATGGGCCTCAACCTGGCCCACGGCGGTCACCTGACCCACGGCATGAAGATCAACTTCTCCGGCAAGCTCTACAACGTGGTCCCGTACCACGTCGACGACACCGGCGTCGTGGACATGGCCGAGGTCGAGCGCCTCGCCAAGGAGTCGAAGCCGAAGCTCATCGTGGCCGGCTGGTCCGCCTACCCGCGCCAGCTGGACTTCGCCGCCTTCCGCCGCATCGCGGACGAGGTCGGCGCGTACCTGATGGTCGACATGGCGCACTTCGCGGGCCTGGTCGCCGCCGGTCTGCACCCCAACCCGGTGCCCCACGCCCACGTCGTGACGACCACCACGCACAAGACCCTCGGCGGTCCGCGCGGTGGCGTGATCCTCTCGACGCAGGAGCTCGCCAAGAAGATCAACTCGGCGGTCTTCCCCGGTCAGCAGGGCGGCCCGCTGGAGCACGTGATCGCGGCCAAGGCCGTCTCGTTCAAGGTCGCCGCGACCGACGAGTTCAAGGAGCGCCAGCAGCGCACCCTGGACGGCGCCCGCATCCTCGCCGAACGCCTGGTGCAGCCGGACGTCACCGAGGTGGGCGTGTCCGTCCTCTCCGGCGGCACGGACGTCCACCTGGTCCTGGTCGACCTGCGCGACTCCGAGCTGGACGGTCAGCAGGCCGAGGACCGGCTGCACGAGCTGGGCATCACGGTCAACCGGAACGCCGTCCCGAACGATCCGCGGCCCCCGATGGTCACCTCGGGTCTGCGCATCGGTACGCCGGCCCTGGCCACCCGTGGCTTCCAGGCCGAGGACTTCACCGAGGTCGCCGAGATCATCGCGGCCGCGCTGAAGCCGGCGTACGACACCGACGCCCTCAAGGCCCGCGTGATCGCGCTGGCCGAGAAGTTCCCGCTGTACCCCGGCGTCAAGTAGTCACCCGCAATTTGCACACAGGGTGGGGGCACCGCGCACACTGAACCCAGTGAGCCCGGTGCCCCCACCCCTTTGCCCCGCGCTCCCGGGCCCACCGGCCCGTCCCGCACCACCGGCGGACAACGTCGTCCACCAACGCCTTAGGAGTACCCCCGTGGCCCTCTCGGTCTTCGACCTCTTCTCCGTCGGTATCGGCCCGTCCAGCTCCCACACGGTCGGCCCGATGCGCGCGGCCCGCATGTTCGCCCGCCGGCTCAAGAACGAGGGCCTGCTGGCCCACACCGCGTCGATACGCGCCGAGCTCTACGGTTCGCTCGGCGCCACCGGCCACGGGCACGGCACGCCCAAGGCCGTCCTGCTGGGCCTGGAGGGCGAGTCGCCCCGCACGGTGGACGTCGAGGGCGCCGACGCCCGCGTCGAGGAGATCCGCGCCTCGGGCCGCATCAGTCTCCTCGGCATGCACGAGATCCCCTTCGACGCCGACGAGCAGCTGGTCCTGCACCGGCGCAAGGCCCTGCCGTACCACGCCAACGGGATGACGGTCATCGCCTACGACCGGGAGGGCGCCCCGCTCCTGGAGAAGACGTACTACTCGGTGGGCGGCGGTTTCGTCGTCGATGAGGACGCCGTGGACGGTGAGAGCCCCATCGTCCCGGACGACACCGTCCTGAAGCACCCCTTCCGCACCGGCGACGAGCTGCTGAGGCTCACCCGGGAGACCGGCCTGTCCATCTCCTCCCTGATGCTGGAGAACGAGAAGGCCTGGCGGACCGAGGGCGAGATCCGGGCCGGCCTGCTGGAGATCTGGCGCGTCATGCAGGCCTGCGTCGCGCGCGGCATGTCCCGCGAGGGCATCCTGCCCGGCGGTCTGAAGGTGCGCCGTCGCGCCGCGAACTCGGCGAGGCAGTTGCGTGCCGAGGGCGCCCCCCAGACACTCGCGATGGAGTGGATCACCCTCTACGCGATGGCCGTCAACGAGGAGAACGCCGCAGGCGGCCGCGTCGTCACCGCCCCGACCAACGGCGCGGCCGGCATCATCCCCGCCGTCCTGCACTACTACATGAACTTCGCGGCGGGTGGCTGCACCGGGGCGGAGAAGGACGACGACGTCGTCCGCTTCCTGCTGGCCGCCGGCGCCATCGGCATGCTCTTCAAGGAGAACGCCTCGATCTCCGGCGCGGAGGTCGGCTGCCAGGGCGAGGTCGGCTCCGCCTGCTCGATGGCCGCCGGTGCCCTCGCCGAGGTCCTGGGCGGCTCTCCCGAGCAGGTGGAGAACGCCGCCGAGATCGGTATGGAGCACAACCTGGGCCTGACCTGTGACCCGGTCGGCGGTCTGGTCCAGATCCCGTGCATCGAGCGCAACGGCATGGCGGCGGTCAAGGCCGTGACGGCGGCCAGGATGGCGCTGCGCGGCGACGGCAGCCACAAGGTCTCCCTGGACAAGGTCATCAAGACCATGAAGGACACCGGGGCGGACATGAGCGTCAAGTACAAGGAGACCGCGCGGGGCGGGCTCGCGGTGAACATCATCGAGTGCTGAGCACGCAGGCCATGACCGGCGCGTTCGTTCCGCCTCCCGCTGGACCACCGCCGGCGCCGGCGGGCGCGGACACCGGAGCCTCGCCGTGGGCCCGGATCCCACCTGCCCGGTCATGGTCCTCGCCACCATGAGGGGCCGCGGCCGGGGATGCCCGCCCCTGCCTCTTCGGACGAAGAAGTAACCGACGAGACAGGGGCGGGCAATGATCGCCGGCAGGGCCCGTCCCCGGAGGTGGCCGTGGTCCTTCCGGGCGGCTCGACCTGTCGAGGCCGGTCTTCCGCACGGTCCCGCCCGGGTGGGCCGTCTTCGTGCGGGCGCCGTCGGCGTCGTACTCGTACTCCGCGCCCTTGCCGGTGGGGCCCTTCAGCTCTCCGGGCTTGGCGACCTCGTTCCACGTGCAGCCGGTGACACCGGCCGGGCCCTCGTAGGTGCCGACGTCGCCCGCGGGGGTGCGGATCGGGCGAAGCGCGGCACGGGGCGGGGGCCGTCATCACCCGTATCCTCGCCGGGCCGGGCCCCGGCCCCGATCGGCCGCTGCGCGCCGTACTGGACGAATGGCTGCACCAGGCACGCGACGGGGGCCTGGGCGGCGAGGAGGTCCAGGCCCTCTTCCGGGCCTCCTTCGAGGCCGTCCACCCCTGCGGCCCGGAGAGCTGAACACCCAGGATCGCGGTGGCCGGCACCCGATGCCGGCCCCACCCCGGTCAGGCCTTGTTCTGCGAGGCCCAGAACTCGTCGAACGTGAGCTCACCGTCACCGTTGCCGTCGTGGGCGTTGATGACGGCCTGGGCGACCGTCTCGGTGACATAGGGGTCACCGAGCTGCGCCATCGCGCTCTTGTACTCGGCGGCCGTTATGCTGCCGTCGCTGTTCTGGTCGAAGCGCTCGAATGCCTTGCGTGCCGACTCGATGTCCGCCACTGTTCCGCCCCTTCGTTAAACGTCGTTGACGGAGGTCAGATTATCCGGCGCCCCGGGCACCGGTTCCGGCGGGCGAGGGCGGACGCGGTGGCGAGGGAGCCCCGGGACGCGGCAGGACACGAGGGGCCGGCCTCACGGATGCCCCCTCCCGGGAAGTGGTCGATGAATCACTGAGAGAAATCGATGAACGCGCACTGAATGCCAGGCACGTGACTCACCACACCTGTGATTCATAAACCTAATGTACTGCTTTGGGGTACATCGCCCGTTTCAAGGTTTTGGATCCGGGGTCGCCTGTCTGTCATAGTTGGAGGCACGACCTCCTCCGACCCGAGCCAGGTCCCCTGTGCGGCCGTGGACACACCCCCCATTCCACGGCCCCCGCAGAAGCCCCCGACGCGCCACACCCAGGCCGACCGGGGGCTTCTGTGCATCAGCGGTCGGTGGTGCGCATCTCGAACCAGGTGGTCTTCCCGCGCGGTAAGAGATCCACCCCCCACCGGTCGGAGAGCTTGTCGACCAGGAAGAGGCCCCGCCCGCTGACGTCCATCTCGCCGACGGGCATCAGGCACGGCAATCCGCGCGAGGGGTCACGCACCTCGATCCGCACCCAGCCCCGGCGGCGCAGCATCCGCAGCCCGAAGACCCGCGCACCGGTGTGCCGCACCGCATTGCCCACGAGCTCGGAGACCAGCAGCACACCGTACTCGGCGGTCTGCGGGGGAAGCTGCCACTGGCGCAGCATCACGCACGAGGTGATCCGGCGGGCGGTGGCCGCGGACTCCGCACGGGAGGGCAGCCGGACTTCCCCCTCCGTCGGATTTCCGAACAACTCCAGCGCCTTGAACGCCTGTTCGTCTTCGTCGGTAGTCGTCCAGCGCGCCGCTGCCGCACCGCTGCGCGGTCGCGGCTGTTCCACACCCTCCAGGCCCGCCATGCTCACCATCATGGCCGCACGGAACGCGCTCCGTGACCGTTCCGGCGAATCCCTTTCCCGGAACCAGTCATTCCGGGATGGTTCCCTGGCATGTGCCAGAGGCAGGATGGACACCTGTTCACCTACGTCCACCTGCGACTACGCTGGGGGCACGGGTAATTGCACGAGCCGGGCGGGAACCGGACCTCGAGTCTCCCTCAAGGTCCGGCTAAACCGCCCGCACGGATGAACATGCGCGTCTGTGTACGGACCTCACGCTCGGTCAGATGAACTCGGCCTTGCCCGGGCCCTCCTCCACGAAGCTGCGCATGCCGCGCTCCCGGTCCTCCGTGGCGAACAGACCTGCGAACCAGTTCCGTTCGATCGTGAGCCCGGTGTCGATGTCCGTCTCCAGTCCCGCGTCCACGGCCTCCTTGGCGGCCCGCAGTGCCAGCGCGGGCCCCTTGGCCAGCCGGGCGGCCCAGGCGTGCGCCTGTTCGTACACTTCGGCGGCGGGCACCACACGGTCCACCAGGCCGATCGCCAGGGCTTCCTCGGCCTTGACCTGACGGCCCGTGAAGATCAGGTCCTTGGCCCTGGAGGGGCCCACCAGCCGGGCCAGTCGCTGGGTGCCGCCGGCGCCGGGGATCAGCCCCAGCAGGATCTCCGGCTGGCCGAGCTTCGCGTTGTCCGCGGCGATCCTGAAGTCGGCACAGAGCGCCAGCTCACAGCCGCCGCCCAGGGCGTAGCCGGTGACGGCCGCGACCACGGGCTTGGGGATGCGGGCCACCGCGGTGAAGGACTCCTGCAGGGCCCGGGAGCGGACGACCATCGCCGTATGGTCCATCGCCTGCATCTCCTTGATGTCCGCGCCCGCCGCGAACACCTTCTCGCCGCCGTAGAGGATCACCGCCCGCACGTCGTCGCGCCGGCCCGCCTCCTCGGCGAGTTCCCGCAGCCGGTCCTGGACGGCGACGTCCAGGGCGTTCATCGGCGGGCGGTCCAGACGGATCGTGCCGACGTTGTCACTCACTTCGAGGGTTACGGTCATGGGCAGCAGGTTAACCGTGGCTAACCACAGCGGGCCCGGTGCTGTTGGTCACAGCGCCGGGCCCGCTCCCGTGTCAGCGGTGGGGAGCTACTTGGTCCACTCCGCCCAGTCCATGTTCCAGCCGTTGAGGCCGTTGTCCGGCTGGATCACCTTGTCCTTCGAGTTCTTGACGACGACGACGTCGCCGATCAGGGAGTTGTCGAAGAACCAGGCCGCGGGCGTCTTGCCGTCCCAGCCGCCGCGCACGTCCCGCAGGCCGACGCAGCCGTGGCTGGTGTTGGTCGAGCCGAAGATACTCGACGCGCCCCAGTAGTTGCCGTGGATGAAGGTGCCCGAGGTCGACAGGCGCATCGCGTGCGGCACGTCCTTGATGTCGTACTCGCCGCCGAACCCGACGGTGTCACCGTTCATCCGGGTCACCTCGAGCTTCTCGCTGATGACCATCTGACCGTTGTACGTGGTCGTGGCCGGGGCGCCCGCGGAGATCGGGATGTCCTTGATCTGCTTGCCGTCGCGGACCACCTTCATCCGGTGGGAGCTCGCGTCGACCGTCGAGACCTGGCTGCGGCCGATGGTGAACTTCACGGTCTTGGCCTGCTTGCCGTAGACCCCCGGCCGCCCCTCGACACCGTCGAGGTCGAGGCGCAGGGTCACCTTCGTGCCCGCCGCCCAGTAGTTCTCGGGGCGGAAGTCGAGGCGGTCGTTGCCGAACCAGTGGGGCTCGATCTGCACGGCGGGCTCCGCCGTCACGCTGATGGCCTTCTCCACGGCCTCCGGGTCGGTGATGCCCCGGGTGAAGTGGATCGACACCGGCATGCCCACGCCGACGGTCGAGCCGTCCTCCGGCGTGTACTGACCGATGAAGGTGTTCTTCGGGACCAGCGTCGTGAAGCTGGTGTCCTTCGCCGACTCGCGGCCCTTGCCGTCCTTCGCGACCGCGTGCACCGTGTACTTGGTCGCGGCGGCCAGGTGGCGGTCAGGCACCCAGCTCAGGCCGTCCGCGGCTATCTTGCCCGCGACCTCGTTCCCCTTCGGGTCGGCGACCTTCACCGTGCTCAGCCTGCCCTCGGCCGCCGAGACCTTCAGCGCCCCGCTGGTCGCCACGTCGTCGGCGCCGTCCTTGGGCGCGATGGTCACCACCGCCTGCGAGGCGCTGGTGTCGGCGACCTTCGCGCCCGCCCCCCTGCCGTCCCTCTCCGCGGCGCTCCCGCTGCCACCGCACGCGGTCACCAGCAACAGCAGCGCACCCAGTACCAACGCGAGGAGGCCGTGGGCTCCGCGCCCTCGCCGTTCCCCGTCCGCGCCGGCCCACGCCCCCGATATCGGCTGCCCGTTCAATGTGGTCTTCTCCCCTCGCACGGCCTGGCCCCCGCCATGGCCCGCACCCCCGCGCGCTGTACATGCACGCCCGGCGCAAGACAATCACACCGCACGTGGGGAGAACTTCCCCGGAATGTCACCGTTCCGTTCCAAGTCGTTCCGAGCCGCCGCCGGTCAGGCCCCGGAGGATGCGCCTCCGGGGCCTGACCGGACCGGACGGGGTCAGCGCAGGGCGGAGCCCGCCTTCCATTGCGGCCAGCCGAGGTTCCAGCCGCCGAGGCCGTTGTCCGGAGCGACGGTCCGGTCGGTGGAGTTGACCACCTCGACCACGTCGCCCACGAGTGTCCGCTCGAAGAACCAGCCGGCCGGGGTGTCCGAACTGCCGCCCTTCACGTCGCGCAGCCCGATGCAGCCGTGACTGGTGTTCTCGGAGCCGAAGATGTCCGGGGACTCCCAGTAGTTGCCGTGCAGGAAGGTGCCCGACTTCGTCAGCCGGATCGCGTGGGGCACGTCCTTGATGTCGTACTCGCCGCCGAAGCCGACGGTGCTGCCGTCCATTCGGGTCACGTCGTGCAGCTCGGTCACCACCATCTTCCCGTTGTACGTGGTCGTCCTCGCGGCGCCCGCGGTGATCGGCACCGTACTGACGACCTCACCGTCGCGGCGTACCTCCATGGTGTGCGCGCGGGCGTCCACCACGGACGTCTGGGAGCGGCCCACCCGGAAGCTCACCTTCTTCCGCTGGCTGCCGTAGACCCCCGGGGCGCCCTCCACGTCGCGCAGCCCCACATCGACGGTGACCTCGGTGCCCGGCTTCCAGTAGGTGGCGGGCCGGAAGTCGAGCCGGTTCCTGCCGAACCAGTGGCCGACCACCTCGACCTCGGGTTCCGTGGTGATCCTGATGGCCTTCTCCACCGCGGCACGGCGGGTGACGGGCCGGTTGAAGTCGAAGGACACGATCATCCCGGTGCCGACCGTGGACCGGTTCTCCGGCTTGAAGTAGCCGATGAAGCGGTCCTCGGGAACCAGGGTGGTGAACGTCGTGCTGCGGGCCGAGCGGTGGCCGTCACCGTCGACCGCGACGGCCTCCACGCTGTACTTCCCGGCCAGCCCGAGGCGGTGTCCACCGTCCCGGGGGGCCCATGAACGGCCGTCCTTCGCGATGCGTCCCGGCACCTCCTGGTGTTCCGCGTCCTCCGTCCTGGTCACCTTCACCCGTTCGAGCCGTCCTTCGGGGACGGTCACCTCGAGCCGGCCGTCCGCACCGACGTTCTCGGCACCGTCCTCGGGAACGATCCGGATGGCGTCCCCGGGTGAGCGGTTGTCGAAGAACGGCGTCGCCCCGGTGCAGCCCGTCAGTACGGCCAGCACGGTGAACAGCCCTGCCCATGTCAGCACGGCGGCCGAACGCGCCCGTGCTCTCTTCGCTACGTGGTTCACGCACCCCCCAACGACGTGGCCGCCCCGGGGAAACGTGAGTGCGGGCCCCCCGGTGGGCAGAACAGAGGGGAGGACACCGCCAGGACGGCAGCGGCCGGGACGCCGCGTGCTCCTTCTGCGGGTGGCCGCTCCTACGAGCCGCAGGAGGCTGAGAGGTGTCGAGCACAGCCGAGCAGGAGGAAACACCGCGTACGACGGGGAGGGTGGTGGCGGCCGGAGGGACCCCGGTGGACGCAGCGGGCGGACCACCCGTATGGCCGGGGGCCCCGATGCCGTTGGGAGCCCGTTTCCGGATCGGTCCCGACGGGGTCGCGGGCACCAACTTCGCCCTCTGGGCGGGCGGGGCCGAGGCCGTCGAGCTCTGTCTCTTCGACGAGCGGGGCGCCGAGACCCGGCTCCCGCTGACGGAGCTGACCCATGAGATCTGGCACGGCTTCGTCCCCGGCGTACACGCGGGACAGCGGTACGGCTACCGGGTGCACGGCCGCTGGGACCCCTGGACGGGGGCCCGCTGGAACGCGGCGAAGCTGCTCCTCGACCCGTACGCCCGCGCGGTGGACGGCTCGTTCACCCTGCCGGCCGAGGTGTACGGCCATGTGAGGGACTGGCCCGAGCAGCACGTCGCCGACACCGTGCGGGACGACCGGGACTCGGCGCCGTACGTCCCCAAGGCCGTCGTCGTGCATGACGACGACGACTGGGCGGAGGACCGCAGGCCGAAGACCCCGTGGGCGGACTCGGTCATCTACGAGCTGCACGTACGCGGCTTCACCAAGCTCCACCCGGACATCCCGCCCGGACTGCGCGGCACCTACGCCGGACTCGCCCATCCCGCCGCCGTCGGCCACCTACGCCGTCTCGGTGTGACCGCGGTGGAACTGCTCCCCGTCCATCAGTTCGCGCACGAGGACCACCTGCTGCGGCGCGGACTGCACAACTACTGGGGCTACAACTCGATCGGCTACTTCGCCCCGCACGCGGGCTACGCGGCGAGCGGCACCACCGGCCAGCAGGTCGGCGAGTTCAAGCAGATGGTGCGCGCCCTGCACGGCGCCGGGATCGAGGTGATCCTCGACGTGGTCTACAACCACACGGCGGAGGCCGGCGAACTCGGCCCGACGCTCTCGCTGCGCGGCATCGACAACCGCGGCTACTACCGCCTCCAGCCCGACGCCCGCCGTTACGCGGACTACACCGGCTGTGGCAACACCCTGCACGTGGTCCAGCCGCAGGTCCTCCGGCTGATCACGGACTCGCTCCGCTACTGGGTGACGGAGATGGGCGTCGACGGCTTCCGCTTCGACCTGGCCGCGGCCCTCGCCCGCTCGATGCACGACGTGGACATGCTCTCCCCCTTCCTCGCGGTCATCGCCCAGGACCCCGTGCTGCGCCGGGTCAAGCTGATCGCCGAGCCGTGGGACGTCGGTGACGGCGGCTACCAGGTGGGCGCCTTCCCGCCGCTGTGGACCGAGTGGAACGACCGCTACCGCGACGCCGTACGCGACTTCTGGCGTGGTGCGCTGCCCGATGTGCGCGACATCGGCTACCGGCTCACCGGATCGAGCGACCTGTACGCCTGGGGCGGCAGGCGGCCGTACGCCTCGGTCAACTTCGTCACCGCGCACGACGGTTTCACCCTGCGGGACCTGGTCAGCTACGAGCACAAGCACAACGAGGCCAACGGCGAGGGCAACCGGGACGGCACGAACGACAACCGTGCCTGGAACGGCGGCGCCGAGGGCGAGACCGACGACCCCGGAATCAACGCACTGCGCCGCCGGCAGTCGCGCAACCTCCTGACCACGCTGCTGCTGTCGACCGGGGTGCCGATGCTGGTGGCGGGTGACGAGATGGGCCGTACGCAGGGCGGCAACAACAACGCCTACTGCCAGGACAACGAGGTCAGCTGGCTGGACTGGTCGCTCCTGGAGGAGCCCCGGTGGCGGGAGCTGACCGAGCTGACCGCCCGGGTGCTGCGCCTGCGCCACCGCCACCCGGTGCTGCGCCGCCGCGCCTTCTTCGCGGGGACGCCGCAGGCCCCGGACGGCCTGCGGGACCTCGCCTGGTTCACCGCGCACGGCACGGAGATGAGGGAGGGCGACTGGTACGCACCGGCCGCGACGCTCGGCCTCTACCTGTCCGGACGTGACATCCCGGGCCGGGACGCCCGGGGCGGGCAGACCACCGACGACAGCTTCCTGGCGGTCCTGCACGCGGACCACCGGCCCTGCGGCTTCCTGCTCCCCGGCCCTCCCTGGGCGCAGGCCTACGAGCTGGTGCTGGACACCTCACGCGAGGAGCAGTCCACGGCCCCCGGCACCCTCCACCGGGGCGGTACGGCGCTCACGGTGCCGGGCAGGTCGGTGATGCTGCTGCGGGTGGCGGAGTGAGACCACCGCCCCGTGTGCCGGCCGGTCCGACGGGCGGGCTCAGCCGAGGATGCCGCGCTCGTAGGCGAGGGCGACGGCCGCCGCACGGTCCTTGGCGCCCAGCTTGGCGAACACGTGGGTGAGGTGGGTCTTGACGGTCGCCTCGCTGATGAACAGCTCGGCGGCGATCTCCCGGTTCGAGGTGCCCCTGGCCACGAGCCGGAGCACCTCGCACTCGCGGGCGGAGAGCGACTCGGCAGCGGGCGCGGCCGGGGTGCGCACCCGGGTGACGAGCCGTGAGACGACGGCCGGTGACAGGACCGTGCGGCCGTCGGCGGCGGCGCGTACGGCGGTGAACAGCTCGTCCCGGGGCGCGTCCTTGAGCAGGTAACCGGTCGCCCCCGCCTCGATCGCGGGCAGGGTGTCCGAGTCGGTGTCGTACGTGGTGAGGACGAGGACCCGGGAGCGTACACCGAGCCGGGTCAGCTCGGTGATGGCCGCGACTCCCCCGCCGCCCGGCATCCGCAGGTCCATCAGCACGACGTCGGGGTCCAGGCGGGTGGTGAGCTCCACGGCGGCCACTCCGTCGGCGGCCTCGCCGAGCACCTCGAAGCCGGGGGCCGAGGCGAACATGCCGCGCAGACCGTCCCGTACGACGGGGTGGTCGTCGACGACGAGAAGTGTGATGACGCGCGCGGTTCCCGGGGCTCCAGTCATATCGGCCCCAGGCTACGTCCCGTCAGGCGGGCGGACCAACGGCACCCGGGCGGAGACGGCCGTACCCCGTCCGGGCTCCGTCTCGATCTCCACCGTGCCCGCGATCCGTTCGGCACGGGCCCGCATCCCGCCGAGGCCGAAGCCGCCCGTACCGCTGTGCGGGGTCGGCGCTGCCGGGTCGAAGCCGCAGCCGTCGTCGCGTACGTCCAGGGTGATCTCGTCGCCCATGTAGGAGAGGGTGACGCCGGCCCGGGTCGCCCCGGCGTGCCGGGCGGCGTTGGTGAGGGCCTCCTCGGCGATGCGGAGCAGTGTGGCACCGACCTCGTCGTGGAGCGGCTCGACGGTGCCGGTGACGGTGAACTGTGCGCGCACGCCGGTGCGTTCCGTCCAGCCGGCGACCGTCTTCTTCAGCGCGCCGGGCAGGTCGTCGTCCTCCAGCGCGGCGGGCACCAGGTTGTGCACGGAGCGGCGTGCCTCGCCGAGGCTGTGCCGGGCGAGCCCCGCCGCGCGGTCCAGGTGTTCCCGGGCCAGGGCGGGGTCGGCGGTGGAGGTGCCGGCCTGGAGCTGGGCGATGATCCCCGCCAGGCCCTGTGCGAGGGTGTCGTGGATCTCTGCGGCGAGCCGTCTCCGTTCGTCGGCGACCCCGGCCTCCCGTGCCTGGAGCAGGAGCTGGGCGTGCAGGGTGGCGTTCTCGGCGAGGGCCTGTTCCAGCCGGGCGTTGGCGAGTTCCAGCTCGGAGATGGTCTCCTTCTGGCGCCGGGCCTTCTCCTCTTCGCGGGCGCCGGCGTTGCCGAAGAAGATGGCGAGGCCGGAGTGCAGCACGAAGAGTGCGCCGAAGGCCGCCCAGCCGGTGAGGGAGGCCGGCGGCAGTCCGCTGCCGGACTGCGCTCCGGCCATCGTGACGGCGGTGCACATCAGGCCGGCGCGTACGAAGCGCCGTGGCAGCAGGGTGCCCGCGTCGAAGTATCCGACGACGGCGTAGACGGAGAAGAAGGGGTTGCACCAGCAGAGCGCGAAGCCCAGCACGGTCCGCAGCACGTAGTAGAGCCGGGCGGCCCGGCCGGGCGAGGGCCGCTGCCGGGTCCGGTCCCACCACGTCTGGAGGACGACCGCCGCGGCGGCCAGGGCCGCCGCCGCGTACCGGTCCGTCGCGGTCATTCCGACGACCCCTGAGGACAGGGCGGCCATCAGGACGGCGATACCGAGGAGGGTGTACGGGCCGTACCGGTGGAGCCGTTCGGCCGTCGTGCCGTCGATGTTCATCGATGCCCCCGCCGCCTCGTCCGGAGCCCGGTCCCCCTGCGCCTCGCCCCTGGTCACTCCCATCGGAACAGACGGGTCGCCGCCTTGCCCAGCCCGGCGGTCCACACGGCCATGACCAGCAGGTGCGTCCAGCCCGGCCAGTTCCCCGAGGCGGCCTGGTCCAGGGCCTGGGAGGCGGCACCGAGCGGGGTGAACTCGACGATCGTACGCAGCAGGTCCGGCATGGTCTGGACGGGCACCCAGACCCCGGCGGTGAACATCATCAGGAGGTAGGCCACCGAACCGGCGGCGGTCGCGGTCTTGGACGTCCGGGACAGGGCGCAGATGGTCGCACCGAGGGCGAGGACGCAGGCGACGGCGAGGAGGAGCGCCAGCAGGTAGCCGGCCGGCTGTTCCGGCAGCCGCACGCCGAAGGCGGCCCTCCCCACGGCGATGACGAGCGCCGCGGAGCCGAGCGAGGCCGCACCGTGCAGCACGATCTGTGCGGTGAGCAGGGCCGAGGGGCGCACCGGTGTGGCCGACATGCGCCGCAGGATGCCTCGTTCGCGGTAGCCGGTGAGGACCGGCGGCATGGCTTGGAGACCGGCCATGATCATGGCCAGCAGGACGGCCACCGGTACGTACAGGTCGATGACGCTGCGGCCGCCGAGTGCCTCCTCGGCCTTCCGGAAGGACGGGACCAGGCCCAGGATCGTCATCAGGGCGGCCGGGAAGACGAGGATCCAGAACAGGCTGCCGGGCTCACGCAGGAAGAGCCGGGTCTCCGTCCTGAGGACGGCGGCGAGCGGGGCCGGGCGGGTCGCTGCGATCGTGGTCATGGTCATGAGGCCTGTTCCGTGAGGTCGAGGAAGACGTCGTCCAGGCCGGCCTCGGCGACGCGCAGCTGACGGGCGGTGACGGTGCGACGGGCCAGGAGCCTGATCACGGCGTTGGCGGTGTCGTCCGTGCCCTGGATGACCACCCGGCCGCCCGGTTCGGTCACGTCGACGGAGACTGCGCCGGGCAGCGCCCTGAGGTCGGCGTACGCGATCGGTTCCGACGGGGTGAAGGAGATGGCGGTCGGTCCCGCCGCCCCGCCGGCCAGCCCGCCGGGAGTGCCGAGGGCGACGACGCGGCCCTTGTCGATCACCGCGACCCGGTCGCAGAGCCGCTGGGCCTCCTCCATGAAGTGGGTGACCAGCAGGACGGTCACCCCGCTGTCCCTGATCTCCTCGATGAGCCGCCAGGTGTCCCGGCGGGCCCGGGGGTCGAGTCCGGTGGTCAGTTCGTCCAGCACGACCACACGCGGGTTGCCGACGAGGGCGAGCGCGATGAACAGACGCTGCTTCTGGCCACCGGACAGCTTGGCGAAGCGGCGGTCGAGGTGGCCGTCGAGACCGAGCCGTTCGGCGAGTGCCCTCCGGTCGGCGGGGCGGGGGTAGAAGGCGCTGTGGAGCTCCAGCGCCTCGCCCACGGTCAGCTTGGGCTGGAGTTCGCTCTCCTGGAGCTGGGCGCCCAGCAGCCGGGTGACCGCGTGGCGGTCCGTGGCCGGGTCGAGACCGGCGACCCGGACCGTGCCCGTGTCGGGGACCCGCAGTCCTTCGACGCATTCGACGGTGGTGGTCTTGCCGGCCCCGTTGGGGCCGAGGATCCCGAAGATCTCCCCCTCCTCGACGGTGAAGCTCACCCCGTCGACCGCGGGGCGGCCGCCGTAGGCCTTGTGGACCCCGTTCACTTCGATGATCGCCATGCCCGTAACGATTCCGGCGGGCGGGCGGCGCCGGTATCCGCCGTCCCGCTCGGACCGGCATCAGCCGATCGGTTGACAGGGTGCTCCGACCCGCGGCCCGTGACCGGAAAACCACGTGATCGACGTCAGTGGTGAACCATAGGCTCACTCCTGATGCCCGAAAAACCTGCAGAGCCCACGGACCGGTCCGCCGTGCGCTCCCTCCTGCGACTGTGGCCCTACGTCAGACCGGTGCGCGCGCGCTGGATCGGCGCCGCCCTCGTGGCGGTCCTCGCGTCCTGTCTCGCCCTGGTGATCCCGCTGGTCCTCAAGTGGATGGTGGACGGCCCCGTCGCGGACCGCGATCCGGGCGGGGTGTGGCTGGGCGCGCTCTGGCTGCTGCTGCTGGGTATCGCCGAGGCAGGGCTGTTCGGGCTCCGGCGGTGGCTCGTGGCCCGGCCGCTGGCCGGCGTGGAGGCGGCGATGCGCGCCGACCTCTACCGCCATCTGCAGCGGCTCCCGGTGTCGTTCCACGACCGCTGGCCCTCGGGCCAGCTGCTCTCGCGCGGGACCACCGACCTGATGCTGCTGCGGATGTTCCTGGCCTTCCCGCTGACGTTCCTGCTGGTCAACGGCACGACGATCCTGGTCGGTTTCGTCATTCTGTTCATCCAGGAGTGGTCGCTGGGGCTGGTGCTGCTCGCACCCGCCGTGCCCCTGATGATCCTGTGCTCGCTCTTCGAGACGAAGTACTCGCTGGTGGCGCGCAGGGCCCAGGACCAGGTCGGTGATCTGACGACGGTCGTCGAGGAGAGCGTGCTGGGCATCCGTATCGTCAAGGGCTTCGGCCGCAACCGCAGCCAGGCGCTGGCCTTCCGGGCGCTCGCCCAGCGGCTGCGCACCACGGAGCTGGGCAAGGCCCGGCTGCTGGCGGGGATCTGGGCGGTCATCACCGTCGTCCCGGAGCTGGCGATCGGTGCCGCGCTGGTGCTCGGCACGGTCCAGGTCGCGGACGGCGGTCTGTCGGCGGGCACGCTCGTGGCGTTCCTCTCGACGGCCCTGGCACTGCGCTGGCCGGTGGAGTCGATCGGCTTCCTGCTGGCGATGAGCCAGGAGTCGGCGACGGCCGCCGACCGTTTCTTCGAGGTCATGGACGTCACGGAGGAGCCGGAGCCCGGGGCGCGGGGGCGGGCGGCCGGGACGGGGGCCCGGGGCATCGTCTTCGAAGGGGTGGAGTTCCGCTACCCCGACGCCGACCCCGGTTCACCGCCCGTCCTGTCCCGGATCGATCTGCGGATCCGGCCCGGCGAGACGATGGCCCTGGTGGGCGCCACGGGTTCCGGGAAGACGACACTGACCGCTCTCGTCCCCCGGCTGCACGAGGCCACCGGCGGCCGGATCCTGCTCGACGGCGAGGACATCGCCGCCATGGGACGGCCCAGGCTGCGCGAACTGGTGTCCGTGGCCTTCGAGGAACCCACCCTCTTCTCGGCGACCGTCGGGGAGAACGTGCTCATGGGCGCGGAGGGAGCGAGCGAGGAGGAGCTCCGCCGGGCGCTGTCGGTCGCGCAGGCCGACTTCGTGTACGAGCTTCCGCAGGGCGTCGGCACACAGGTCGGCGAGCAGGGGCTGAGCCTCTCCGGCGGCCAGCGGCAGCGGCTCGCGCTGGCCCGGGCCGTCGTGGGCGGGCCGCGCTTCCTGGTGCTCGACGACCCGCTCTCCGCCCTGGACGTGCATACGGAGGCGCTGGTGGAGGCCGCGCTGCGGCGCGTGCTGGAGGGGACGACGGCCCTGGTCGTCGCCCACCGGCCGTCCACGGTGATGCTGGCGGACCGGGTGGCCCTGCTGTCCGGGGGCCGGATCAGCGCCGTGGGGACCCATCAGGAGCTCCTGCGCAGCAACACCGAGTACGCCTGGCTGATGTCCGGTGCCCAGGACGCCGGTGTTCCCGTCCCCGAGGAGGGCAGCACCCGATGACCAGTACGACTGCCGACGGGTCCGCACGCGCGGACGAGGACCTGCCCGGGGGGAAGACCGGTCCGGCGCAGGGGGGCGGGGACCCGTTCGACGCGGACGCCCTGCCCACGTCCCGGGGTGCCACCCGGGCGCTGCTGGCCTCCCTGCTCGCACCGATGCGGTCCCGGCTGACCGTGGTCTGTCTCCTGCTGGTCGTCCAGCAGGCCGCCGTGCAGGCGGGGCCGCTGCTGGTCGCGTACGCCATCGACAGCGGTGTCCCCGCCTTCCGGGACCACGACTACGGCCCTCTGGCCGCCGTGGGCATCGGCTACGCGGTGTGCTCGGTCGGTGCGGCGCTGCTCCAGTACGCCTTCGTCCGGGCGGCCGCGCGGATCAACCAGGACGTGCTGCTCGACCTGCGTGGCCGGATCTTCCGTCACTCGCAGGCGCTGAGCGTGGACTTCCACGAGCGCTACACCTCGGGCCGGCTGATCTCCCGCTCGACCACGGACGTGGAGTCCCTGCGCGAGCTGCTGAGCGAGGGTCTGCAGGAACTCATCGGTGTGGTGCTGTCGTTCGTCTCGATCTCCCTGATGCTGCTCTGGCTCGACCCCGGCATCGGTGTCATCGCTGTCGCCTCCTTCGCTCCCCTCTACGTGCTGGTGCGGTCCTACCGGCGGCGGGCGTCCAAGGCCTACTCGGCACGCTCCTCGGCGATCGCCGCGGTCATCGTGAAGTTCGCCGAGACGATGAACGGCATCCGTCCCGTGCAGGCGTTCCGCAGGGAGCGGGCCAATGACGAGGCGTTCGCGGTGTTCAACCACCGGCACGAGCGGAGGAACGGCGACGCGCTGCTGGAGATGGCCCGTTACGTCGTCGGTTCCCGGCTCGTCGCCAACACGGCGGTCGCCGCGATGGTCCTGTGGGGTGCCCACCGGGTGGCGTCGGGCACGCTGGCGCTCGGCGTGCTGGCCGCGGCGGTGCTGTACCTGCGACGGCTGTACGACCCGATCGACCGGCTCGCGATGTTCCTCAACTCCTACCAGTCGGCCGCCGCTTCGCTGGAGAAGATCGCGGGCCTGCTGGCGCAGACACCCACAGTGCCCGAGCCCGTGGCACCGAAGGCACTGCCCCCGCTCGCCGGTGAACACCCGGGGCGCGAGGTGGCGTTCGACGGAGTCAGGTTCGCGTACCGCACGGGCGGTGAGGTCCTGCCACGCTTCTGCCTGACGATCCCGGCGGGCCGGACCGTGGCCGTGGTCGGGTCGACGGGTGCGGGAAAGTCGACGCTGGCGAAGCTGCTGGCACGCTTCTACGACCCCACGGAGGGCCGGGTCCTGCTGGACGGCACCGATCTGCGTGACCTGGCGACACCCGAGCTGCGCAAGGGGGTGGTGATGGTGACCCAGGAGGCGTTCCTGTTCTCCGGCACGATCGCCGAGAACATCGCGATCGGCCGTCCGGAGGCGACGCCCGAGGAGATCGAGCAGGCGGCCAAGGCCATCGGGGCGCACGATTTCATCAGCGCCCTGCCCGACGGGTACGACACCGATGTCCGCAAGCGGGGCGGGCGGATCTCGGCGGGCCAGCGACAGCTCGTGGCGTTCGCCCGCGCCCTGCTCGCGGACCCCGCCGTGCTGATCCTCGACGAGGCCACGAGCTCGCTGGACGTCCCCGGCGAGCGGGCGGTGCAGCGGGCGATGGACACCGTGCTGCACGGGCGTACCGCGGTCGTGATCGCGCACCGTCTGTCGACGGTGGAGATCGCGGACCGTGTCCTGGTGATGGAGCACGGCCGGATCGTGGAGGACGGCACCCCGGCCGAACTCATCGGCGGCACGGGGCGGTTCGCAGGCCTGCACCGCGCATGGCGGGAGAGCCTGGCCTGACGGCGCCCGGCGGCGGGGCCGCTCGCCGCCCTCCGGCGGCGGGTTCCGGCAGGCGGACGGCGCTCCTCACCGTCCGGCTGCCGGAACCGGCCATACCTGTGCGCCGTCTCAGCACGTGGTCCCCGTCCGCTTACCCGCGCGGGTCCGGATGCCTGGAATACCGGTGGAAACCCCTCTCTGCCCTGCACCGTACGGCCGAAGGTGAGTTCGGCGGTGCCCTGCGCCACACGAATGACACACGGGGAAACGTCCGGTTAACGAACACGGTAATTCCGGCAACGGACGACTTCCGGCCAATGTAATGACGCGGTCCTGACACGCACATGTTCCGGCTGGCACTCTTCCCCCGTTCCGCGCACCGCCTGCTCTGCCCGGTCGCTCACCCAGTCGGCCGTCGCCCCCCTTGCAGAAGGAGTCCGCGTGAGACCCACGCCCAGCCGTCGTACCACCGCGACCGGCGCTCTGATAGCCGCAGCCGCTCTTCTCGCCGTCGGAATGCAGGGCGGTGCCGCAACGGCCGCCCCCGAAAGCGCCACCGCGGCCCCGGCCGCAGCGGTGAAGGGCGCCGACCCCGGCGCGCTCCCCGCGAAGCTCTCCCCCGCCCAGCGTGCCGAGCTGCTCCGGGAGGCCAACTCCACCAAGGCGGCCACCGCCCGGGAACTCGGGCTCGGCGCCACGGAGAAGCTCGTGGTCCGTGATGTCGTCAAGGACGTCGACGGCACCACCCACACCCGCTACGAGCGCACCCTCGGTGGTCTTCCCGTGCTCGGCGGCGACCTGGTCGTGGCCGAGTCGGAGGCCGGGGCCACCGAGAGCGTCACCAAGGCGTCCAGGGCGACCGGGGCGCAGCTGAAGGCGGTCGGCACCACCGCGGACGTCACGCCGGCCGCGGCCGAGAAGCAGGCCCTCACCGCGGCCCGGGCCGACGGCTCGAAGAGCACCGAGGCGAGCAGCGCCCCGCGCAAGGTCGTCTGGGCGGCGAGCGGGACCCCGCAGCTCGCGTACGAGACCGTGGTCGGCGGCCTCCAGCACGACGGCACCCCGAACGAGCTGCACGTCGTCACGGACGCCTCCTCCGGCGCCAAGCTCTACGAGTGGCAGGCCGTCGAGAACGGCACCGGCAACACGCAGTACAGCGGCCAGGTGACGCTGGGCACCTCCGGTTCCTCGGGCTCGTACAACCTGACGGACAGCGCGCGGGGCAACCACAGGACGTACAACCTGAACCGCGGTACGTCCGGCACCGGGACCCTGTTCTCCGGCCCGGACGACGTCTGGGGCAACGGCAGCGCGTCGAACACCGAGACCGCCGCCGCCGACGCGCACTACGGGGCCGCGGAGACCTGGGACTTCTACAAGAACGTCATGGGCCGCAGCGGCATCAGGGGTGACGGCGTCGGCGCGTACTCCCGCGTCCACTACGGCAACAACTACGTCAACGCCTTCTGGTCGGACAGCTGCTTCTGCATGACCTACGGCGACGGCAGCGGCAACGCCAAACCGCTGACCTCCCTGGACGTGGCGGCTCACGAGATGACGCACGGCGTCACCTCCAACACCGCCGGCCTCAACTACAGCGGCGAGTCCGGCGGCCTCAACGAGGCGACCTCGGACATCTTCGCGGCGGGCGTGGAGTTCTACTCCAACACCTCGACGGACCCGGGTGACTACCTCGTCGGCGAGAAGATCGACATCAACGGCGACGGCACCCCGCTGCGCTACATGGACAAGCCGAGCAAGGACGGGGCGTCCAAGGACTACTGGTACTCGGGTCTCGGCTCGGTCGACGTCCACTACTCCTCGGGGCCGGCGAACCACTGGTTCTACCTGCTCTCCGAGGGCAGCGGGGCCAAGACCGTCAACGGGGTGTCCTACAACTCCCCGACGTCCGACGGCCTTCCCGTGACCGGAATCGGCCGGGACAAGGCGCTGCAGATCTGGTTCAAGGCGCTCACCACGAAGTTCACCTCCACCACGAACTACGCCGCGGCCCGCACCGGCACCCTCGCCGTCGCCGGTGAGCTGTACGGCACGACGAGCACCGAGTACGCCGCGGTGGCCCATGCCTGGGCGGGTATCGCCGTGGGCTCGCGCCCCGGCGGCACCGACCCCGACCCGGGCGGCAAGGTCTTCCAGAACACGACCGTGAAGGCTCTCGCCGACCGCAGCACCACCAACATCCCGGTCGTCGTCAGCGGCGTCACCGGCAACGCGCCCAACAACCTGTCGGCGGCTGTCAACATCAGCCACACCTACCGCGGTGACCTCGTCCTCGACCTGGTCGCTCCGGACGGGACGGCATACCGCCTGAAGAACTCCTCGTCGAGCGACTCCGCGGACAACGTGGTGGCGACCTACACGGTCAACGCCTCCTCCGAGGTGGCCAACGGCACGTGGAACCTGAGGATCCAGGACGCCTACTCGGGCGACACCGGCACCTTCAACAGCGTCAAGCTGACCTTCTGAGCACCGTACGGGAACGCTGAGCAGGCGTCGCACGGGACATCTGCCGGTCAGTGGGAAGGCCCCGGGGAGCGTGCTCCCCGGGGCCTTCCGCCTCGTCAGCGGGGGGAGCCGGCGTCCCGGCCGGGAACGTTCTGCTCGGCCCAGACGATCTTGCCGGTCTCCGTGCGGCACGAACCCCACCTGCGGCACAGCAGGTTGATGAGCTGGAGCCCCCGGCCGCCCTCGTCACTGGCGCCGACGTGCTGGATCTGCGGCAGGTCGGGCCCGGTGTCGGCGAGCTCCACCTGGAGCCGCTCGTCGCACAGCAGCCGGAGCCGGCCGGGGCCTCCGCCGTAACGCAGGGCGTTGCCCACCAGTTCACTGACCACCAGCTCCGTCACGTCGGCCAGTTCGGCCAGGTCCCAGAGCGCGAGCTGCTCGGTGACCAGCTTGCGTGCGGTGGAGGCGGGGTTGCCGTCCGTGGGCAGGTCCCACTCCCGCAACCGCACCCGGGGGGAAAGCTCGTGGCCCCCCGCGACCAGCAGCACCGCTTCGTCGAACCGGCCGTCGTCCGCCCGTGGGGAGGCGAGCGGACCACCGGCGTCGAGCTGTTCGGGCGCCATCGCGGCCACGGACGCGCGCAGCCCTTCCAGCTGGACGTCCACGTCGTCGGTGCGTGTCTTGATCAGGCCGTCCGTGTAGAGGACGAGCCGTCCGCCCACCGGGCCACGCACCCGCAGCGGGTCGTAGGGGATGACCCCCGCGCCCAGCGGCGCCCCGGCCGGCACGTCGAGGTAGCGGGCGGTACCGCCCGCGTCCACCAGCAGGGGCGGCGGATGGCCGGCGCTGGCGATCGTGTAGCTGGAGTCCGCCGGGTCGTAGACCGCGCACAGACAGGTGGCGACCTGGTCGTCCTCCAGGTCGCGGGTGGCCAGGTCGAGCCGGGCGAGCAGCCGGTCGGGGGCGATGTCCAGCATCATGAGCGTACGGGCGACGGCCCGCAGCCGGCCCATCGTGGCGGCCGCGGGCAGCCCGTGGCCGGTGACGTCGCCGACGACCAGGGCCGTACGCCCGCTGGGGAGCGCCACCACGTCGTACCAGTCACCGCCCACCCCGTGCGCGTCGACGGCCGGCGCGTAGTGGGCGTGGACCCGCAGGCCGGGGGTGTGCGGTGTGGCACGCGGGAGCAGGGAGCGCTGGAGCGAGACGACGTGCTCACGCTCGCGCCCGTAGAGCCGGGCATTGTCCATGAACACTGCTGCCATGGAAGCGAGTTGGATCGCCAGACCCAGGTCGGCACGGTTGAAGGGAGGGCTGTCGCCGGCGCGTACGAAGTCGGCGGAGCCCAGCAGGACACCACGGGCGATCAGCGGTACGGCCATGTAGCTGTGGACGCCCTGGCGGCGCATCGCCACCGCCGCGCTCGGTGTCGGCGCGACGCGTTCGTAGTCCTCCAGAAGCATGCGGCTGACCAGCACGGACCGGCCGTTGCGCAGGCACTCGGTGGTCAGCAGCGTCTCCCGGCGCTCCCGGTGGTCGACCACCTCACCCACCGGGGAGGGTTCGAGTCCCTCCAGCGCTTCGATGGCCCGCACCGCCATGGCACGGGTGACGGGCACCGCCGCGCCCGTGACGCGTTCGCCCTCCTCACCGCGCAGCACGGACTCCAGCAGATCGACGGCAGCGCCGTCGGCCAGCCGCGGGACAATGAATCCGGCCAGCTCCTGGGCCGTCCGCTCCAGGTCCAGCGTCGTGCCGATCCGGGTGCCCGCCTCGCTGAGCCAGCGCATCCGGGCCTCGGGGGTGAAGCGGTCACCCCGCGGCGGGCCGGCGGGGACCGGCCGGCGGATGTGCAGCTGCCGGGAGGTGCCGTTCTGCGTGGCCAGCCGGCGGGTCAGACGTCTCGCTCGGCCTCCGCCCCCGTTCACCGTGCTGACCTCCACTCGCGCCCTGTGGGGCGCCTCGCTGTCACACCGGTGGCTACGGGCCACCTCGGCAGGGCTGTCATGTTAGCGAGGCTCCGGCGAAAACACCCCTGCCCGTCTCCGGCGGCCGGACGGAGACGGGAGCGGGCCCGGCGCAGCGCCGCGCCGTGTGCGGGGGTCAGCGCAGGAGCATCCCGCCGCCGTCTCCCGTGGACCCGTTCGGCACCGCGACCAGGCCGAGTTCCGCACCGGAGGCGAGCAGCGGGTGCGAGGGCAGGACACGCACGGTGTAGCCGTAGGGGCCCGTACGGTCCAGGGCGAGCGGGCCCTCGTAGAGCCAGCGGTCCTCCAGGTCGTGACCGCCGGCCGGCTTCAGCGGAAACGTCCGGGCCTCCGCGATCGCGTCACCGGAGTCGACCCGCCCGGCGACCACCTGCACCTCCACGTCCTCCGGGTCGAGGCCGCCCAGGGTGATCCGGACCCGCAGCGCCAGAGTGGACCCCAGCTCGGCGGAACCGCCGACGACCGTGTCGGCAGAGGCCTCCACGTGGTCGACCGCCACCTTCGGCCAGGCCGCACGGATCCTGGTCTTCCAGGAGGCGAGCTCACGGGCGGCCGCGGGATCCAGCGCCCTGCGGGACAGCGCGGCGGGGGCGTAGAGCCTTTCGACGTACTCACGCACCATGCGGCCCGCGAGGACCCTGGGGCCCAGGGTGGCCAGGGTGCGGCGGACCATCTCGATCCACCGCTCGGGCAGGCCGTCGGCGTTGCGGTCGTAGAAGCGGGGGGCCACCCGGTCCTCGATCAGTGCGTAGAGGGCGCCCGCCTCCAGCTCGTCGCGCCGTTCCTCGTCGGTGGCCGAGCCGTCGGCGGTGGGGATCGCCCAGCCGAAGTCGGGCTCGAACCACTCGTCCCACCAGCCGTCACGCACGGAGAGGTTGAGGCAGCCGTTGAGCGCCGCCTTCATGCCACTGGTCCCGCAGGCCTCCAGGGGACGCAGCGGGTTGTTGAGCCAGACGTCGCAGCCCGGGTAGAGCTTCTGCGCCATCCCCATGCCGTAGTCCGGCAGGAAGACGATGCGGTGGCGCACCCGGGGGTCGTCCGCGAAGCGCACCAGTTCCTGGATCAGCCGCTTGCCGCCGTCGTCGGCGGGGTGGGCCTTGCCGGCGACGACGATCTGGATCGGGTGCACCGGGTGGAGCAGCAGCTCCCGCAGCCGGTCGCGGTCGTGCAGCATGAGCGTGAGGCGCTTGTACGAGGGCACGCGGCGGGCGAAGCCGATGGTCAGCACGTCCGGGTCGAGCACACCGTCGGTCCAGCCCAGTTCGGCGGTGCCCGCGCCGCGCCTGCGCCAGGAGGCGTAGAGCCGTCTGCGCACCTCGGTGACGAGCTGTTCGCGCAGACCCCGGCGCAGCTCCCAGATCTCCCGGTCGGAGACGGCGGTCACGGCGTCCCAGCGCCCGGGGGTGCCCGCGGTCCCGTCGTCGGCGCCGGTCTCCCGGCCGGCTCCGGCGAGGGCGTCCCCGGTGTGTTCGGAGCCGAAGGCACGGGCGCCGAGCCGGAGGACCTCGGGTGCGACCCAGGTCGGGGCGTGCACCCCGTTGGTCACCGAGGTGATCGGCACCTCAAAAGGGTCGAATCCCGGCCACAGCCCGGAGAACATCTCCCGGCTGACGGCTCCGTGCAGGGTGGAGACCCCGTTGGCGCGCTGGGCGAGCCGCAGCCCCATCACCGCCATGTTGAAGAGGTCGGGCGCGCCGCCGGGGTAGGTCTCCGTCCCGAGGCGCAGGATCCGGTCCACGCCGACCCCGGGCAGCTCGCCGTCGTCACCGAAATGGCGGGCCACGAGCTGGCGTTCGAACCGGTCTATGCCGGCGGGCACCGGGGTGTGCGTGGTGAAGACCGTGCCGGCCCTGACGACCTCCAGGGCGGCGTCGAAGTCCAGGCCCTTCTCGGAGAGCTCCCGGATGCGCTCGAGGCCGAGGAATCCGGCGTGTCCCTCGTTGGTGTGGAACACCTCGGGGGCCGCGTGGCCGGTCAGCCGGCAGTAGGTGCGCACGGCGCGCACACCGCCGATGCCGAGCAGCATCTCCTGCAGCAGCCGGTGGTCGCTGCCGCCACCGTAGAGCCGGTCGGTGACGTCACGCTCGCCCGGTGCGTTCTCCTCGACGCCGGAGTCGAGGAGCAGCAGGGGGACGCGCCCGACCTGGGCCTGCCAGACGGAGGCGTACAGCGAGCGGCCGCCGGGGAGGGCGAGCACCACCTTGCTGGGGGTGCCGTCGGGCTCCCGCAGGAGGGTGAGCGGCAGCTCGTTGGGGTCCAGGACGGGGTAGTGCTCCTGCTGCCAGCCGTCGCGGGACAGGCTCTGGCGGAAGTAGCCGTGCCGGTAGAGCAGGCCGACCCCGATGAGCGGCACGCCGAGGTCGCTGGCCGCCTTCAGGTGGTCACCTGCCAGGATGCCCAGCCCGCCCGAGTACTGGGGCAGGGCGGCGGTGACCCCGAACTCGGGTGAGAAGTAGGCGAGGGCGGCGGGGAGCTCCACCCCCTGGGAGAGCTGGTTCTGGTACCACCTCGGGCCGCCGAGGTACTCCCGGAGGTCCTCGGACACCTCGGTGAGCCGGTCCATGAAGTGCTGGTCCCCGGCCAGCTCGGTGAGGCGTGCCGCGGAGACGGCACCGAGCAGACGCACGGGGTCGGCGTCCGCGGGACGCCAGCCCTCCGGGTCGATTGCCTCGAAGAGCTGCCGGGTCTCGGTGTGCCAGGACCAGCGCAGGTTGCGGGCGAGGTCACTGAGCGGTCGCAGGGGTTCGGGGAGGACAGGGCGCACGGTGAATCGACGAATGGCCTTCACGAATCCCACCTTTACAGGGGACGTACCGATCCGAGGGGACGCACGACGGTGGGCGCCCGCTCCGTCACCCTCGACGGTAGTGGTGTGCCGCCGTACGCGGCCACGGCGCGCGGCCGGCCCGGCGCGCCCGGCCCGGCGCGGTCCGCCCGTCCCCTCCCCGGCCCCGCACCGAATGCGCCCTCCCTCCGCCGGCTCCTGGACCACGTCGTTCACCACGGCCTCACCCGTACGGCCGCCCCCTGTCGCCCCATGGGCCAGATGCGTCAGTTACGCATCTGTCCGTCACGGGCGATATGGCTGATTTCCCCTCCTCACGCGGACTTGTGACACCCCGCACCACGGGGAAGGCTTCGGGGGTGCCCGCGTGACGGCCGGGGGACCGGCGCGCGGCCCAGAGCGCGTGCACCGGTTGCACCGAGGAGTTCGCACACCGCCGGGTCGGCCGCCCGAAGCGGTGGGAAGGCTTCCCCGGCAGCACCCCCGCGCTGCACGTCCCAGGTGTCCCGGTCCGAGCACGAACCACCCGCGCACCTGCCATTCGACTGCCATTGGAGTGAACGCGGACAGGAGCGGCCATGCCCACAGCCCGCCAGCGGACGACCGAGCAGCTACAAAGGACACAATCCCACCATCGCGGCGCGCGCGGTCAGCCCTTCACCCCCACGTCCCACGCCGTGCATGCCGAGCTCCGACCCCCAGGTGATCCCATGATCGGTCGCATCCCCGTCCTGGACGTCCGTCCGCTCGTCGACTGCGGCAGACGCCCCGCCAAAGCCGTCGCCGGCGAGACCTTCGAGGTCAGCGCCACCGTGTTCCGCGAAGGCCACGACGCGGTGGCCGCCAACGTCGTCCTGTGCGACCCGAACGGACGGCCGGGTCCCTGGACGCCGATGCGCGAACTCGCTCCGGGCACGGACCGGTGGGGCGCCGACGTCACCCCGGAGTCGGAGGGGCGCTGGACGTACACCGTCGAGGCGTGGAGCGATCCGGTCACCACCTGGCGCGCACACGCACGGATCAAGATCCCGGCGGACATCGACACCGAACTGGTCTTCGAGGAGGGCGCCGAGCTGTACGCCCGCGCCGCCGGGGGCGTGCCCAAGAAGGACGGGCGTGAAGCCGTACTCGCCGCCGTCGACGCCCTGCGCGACACGAGCCGCCCGGCGGCCTCCCGGCTCGCGGCCGCGCTGGCCGCCGAGGTGGACGAGGCGCTCGGCCGCCACCCCCTGCGCGAACTGGTGACCGCGTCCCGGCCGCTGCCGCTCACCGTCGAGCGCCGGCGTGCCCTGTACGGCTCCTGGTACGAGCTGTTCCCGCGCTCCGAGGGCGCGCGGCCTGAGCCGGTGGCACCCCCGGAGCCGGCCCGGAAGCCGCGGGCCGCGAAGGCCTCGAAGACCACCGTCGCGACGCGGAAGAAGGCCCCCGCGGCCGCGGTGGAGCTCCCGGCGCCCGCCCCCAGGATGATCAGCGGCACCTTCCGGACCGCCGCCGAGCGGCTTCCCGCCGTCGCCGCGATGGGGTTCGACGTCGTCTACCTCCCGCCGGTCCACCCCATCGGCACCACCCACCGCAAGGGCCCCGACAACAGCCTCTCCCCCGGGGCCGGGGACCCGGGTGTGCCCTGGGCTGTCGGTTCGGCCGAGGGCGGCCACGACGCCGTCCACCCTGATCTCGGCACGCTGGAGGACTTCGACCACTTCGTCGCGACGGCCCGGACGCTGCGGATGGAGATCGCGCTGGACTTCGCCCTCCAGTGCTCCCCCGACCACCCCTGGGTGACGGAACACCCGGAGTGGTTCCGCCACCGCCCGGACGGAAGCATCGCCTACGCCGAGAACCCGCCCAAGAAGTACCAGGACATCTACCCGATCGCGTTCGACGAGGACCTGCCCGGGATCGTCACGGAGACCGTGCGCATCCTGCGGTTCTGGATGGAACACGGCGTACGGATCTTCCGTGTCGACAACCCGCACACCAAGCCGGTGGTCTTCTGGGAGAAGGTGATCGCCGACATCAACCGCACCGACCCGGACGTGATCTTCCTGGCGGAGGCCTTCACCCGCCCCGCGATGATGCGGACGCTGGCCTCGGTCGGCTTCCAGCAGTCGTACACGTACTTCACCTGGCGTAACACGAAGCAGGAACTCACCGAGTACGTCACCGAGCTTTCGGGCGAGAGTGCCTCGTACATGCGGCCCAACTTCTTCGTGAACACGCCCGACATCCTTCCCGGGTACCTCCAGGAGGGCGGCCGCCCCGCCTTCGAGGCCCGGGCCGTGCTGGCCGCGACACTCTCCCCCTCCTGGGGCGTGTACGCGGGCTTCGAGCTGTGCGAGAACACCCCGGTGCATCCCGGGAGCGAGGAGTACCGGAATTCCGAGAAGTACCAACTCAGGCCCAGGGACTGGGAATCGGCGGAACGTGAGGGCCGCTCGCTCGCACCCCTGATCACCTCCCTCAACCGGATCCGACGTCGCCATCCGGCGCTCCAGCAACTGCGCGACGTCCACTTCCACCCGGTCGACAACGAGGCGCTGATCGCATACAGCAAGCGCTCCGGCCCGGACTTCGTTCTGGTGGTCGTCAACCTCGACCCTCACCACACCCAGGAGGCCACGGTCTCGTTGGACATGCCGCGTCTCGGCCTCGAACGGCACGAGAGCGTGCCGGTGCGCGACGAGCTCACCGGCGCCACCTATCACTGGGGCAGGTCCTTCTATGTGCGTCTGGAGCCGGGCGTGACACCCGCGCACATCGCGGTCCTGCGACCGTCCCCGCCGACCGGAGGGTCACCCACACCATGATCGTCAATGAGCCCGTCCACGACCTGTTCGAGGACACTCCCGCCAAGGACCGCGATCCCGACTGGTTCAAGCGCGCCGTCTTCTACGAGGTACTCGTGCGGTCCTTCCAGGACTCGAACGGGGACGGCGTCGGTGACCTCAAAGGCCTCACCGCCAAGCTGGACTACCTGCAGTGGCTGGGCGTCGACTGCCTGTGGCTGCCGCCGTTCTTCAAGTCCCCTCTGCGCGACGGTGGTTACGACGTATCGGATTACACCGCCGTGCTCCCGGAGTTCGGCGACCTCGCCGACTTCGTGGAGTTCGTCGACGCCGCGCACCAGCGCGGCATGCGCGTGATCATCGACTTCGTCATGAACCACACGAGCGACCAGCACGACTGGTTCCAGCAGTCCCGCACGGACCCGGACGGCCCGTACGGCGACTACTACGTCTGGGCGGACGACGACAAGCAGTTCCCGGACGCGCGGATCATCTTCGTCGACACGGAAACGTCCAACTGGACCTTCGACCCGGTCCGCAAGCAGTACTACTGGCACCGGTTCTTCTCGCACCAGCCCGATCTCAACTACGAGAACCCGGCGGTGCAGGAGGAGATCGTCTCGGCGCTGCGCTTCTGGCTGGACCTCGGCATCGACGGCTTCCGTGTGGACGCCGTGCCCTACCTGTACCAGCGCGAGGGCACCAACTGCGAGAACCTCCCCGAGACCCACGACTTCCTCAAACGGGTCCGCAAGGAGATCGACGCCAACTACCCGGACACCGTGCTGCTGGCCGAGGCCAACCAGTGGCCGGAGGACGTCGTCGACTACTTCGGCGACTTCCCGTCCGGCGGCGACGAGTGCCACATGGCGTTCCACTTCCCGGTGATGCCCCGGATCTTCATGGCCGTGCGCCGCGAGAGCCGCTACCCGGTCTCGGAAATCCTGGCGAAGACCCCGGCGATCCCCTCGGGCTGCCAGTGGGGCATCTTCCTGCGCAACCACGACGAGCTCACGCTCGAAATGGTCACGGACGAAGAGCGCGACTACATGTACGCCGAGTACGCCAAGGATCCGCGGATGCGGGCCAACATCGGTATCCGCCGGCGTCTCGCGCCGCTCCTGGACAACGACCGCAACCAGATCGAGCTGTTCACGGCGCTGCTGCTGTCCCTGCCCGGCTCCCCGATCCTCTACTACGGGGACGAGATCGGGATGGGCGACAACATCTGGCTGGGCGACCGTGACGCCGTACGCACCCCGATGCAGTGGACTCCCGACCGCAACGCCGGCTTCTCCTCCAGCGATCCGGGACGGCTCTACCTCCCCACGATCATGGACCCGGTCTACGGCTACCAGGTCACCAACGTCGAGGCGTCCATGGCCTCGCCGTCGTCACTGCTGCACTGGACGCGGCGGATGATCGAGATCCGCAAGCAGAATCCGGCGTTCGGACTCGGGTCGTACAGCGAGCTGCCGTCCTCGAACCCCGCGGTGATCGCGTTCACCCGTGAGTACAAGGACGACCTCGTGCTGTGCGTCCACAACTTCTCGCGGTTCGCGCAGCCGACGGAGCTCGATCTTCGCGCCTTCAACGGACGCCATCCGGTGGAGCTGATCGGCGGGGTGCGCTTCCCCGCCGTCGGCCAATGGCCCTACCTGCTGACACTGGCGGGGCACGGTTTCTACTGGTTCCGGCTGCGGAAGGACGCTCCGCTCGGCTGACCGCCGGTGACAGCCGGCTGACGGCGCCTCACCTCCGGGGGCCACCCGCGGGGCGGTTTCCACCGCCCCGCACGGGGCACTCTCCCCCATATCGAGCATTTCCTGTCTCTTCCGGGCCTTTACGGCTCATTGATCGAGCACCGATCGAGCCCATACGGACTTTTCCTCACCCGACACGTCCCGCACAGCCGGACAGCCATTGCCGCAATCCGGGACACTCTTCGCATCCTGTGGTGTGCCCGGGGAAAGGACGCGATGCCATGTCGGAGGCTGCATCCACTCGAGTCGCCCTGGCGAAGAGCACAACATCGAGAAAGACGGCAAGAAGACATACGACGAGCTCCACGGGGCCCACGGCGCTGCTGCCGTCGCTCGCCCCGCTGCTCCACGCATGGGTGCCCCGTCAACGCTGGTTCGCGGGCAAGGGGCAGCCCGTCACCGGTTTCTCCCTCGTCGCCGCCACCGAGGTACTGCCCCTGGACACCGCGGGCACGGGCCCCGGACTGCTGCATCTGCTCGTCCGGGTCCACCAGTCGGGCGGCCGCTCCCCGCACCCCCCGGGGGACTGCTACCAGCTCCTGCTCGGCATCCGCACCACACTGCCCCCGCTGCCGGCCGGTGCGATGATCGGCCAGGTCACGGAAGGTCCGCTGGCCGGCCGCACCCTCTACGAAGGGCTGCACGATCCCCGCGTCGCCGACCTCCTGCTGGAACGATTCCGTGATCCCGGTTCCCTCGGCCCGCTCCGCTTCGAGAGGGCCGGGCCCATCCCGCCGGGGCTCACCCCTCGCTTCCTGGACACCGAGCAGTCCAACTCCTCGCTCGTCTACGGGGACACCCTCATCCTGAAGATCTTCCGCCGGGTCTTCCCGGGGACCAACCCGGATCTCGAGCTGCCGCTCGCGCTCGGCCGCGAGGGCTGCGGACGGGTGCCCGCCCCGGTGGCCTGGTTCGAGGCGACGACGAGCCCGGAGCCGCTCACGCTCGGCGTGCTGCAGCCCTTCCTGCGCGGGGCTCAGGACGGCTGGCAGCTCGCGCTCGCCGCCCTGGCCGCCGGGCGGGACTTCCTGCCCGAGGCACACGCGCTCGGCCGCGCCACCGCGGAGGTGCACACGGCGCTCGCCGCCGCACTGCCGACGCCTCCCCTGGCCCACGACCGGACCAGACACCTGGTGGCCGGGATGGTGGAGCGTCTGGAGGCCGCCGCCCAGGCGGTACCGGCACTCGTCCCGTACGTACCGGGGCTGCGCACCGCCTTCGACGCCGTCGCGGAGCTCGGCGGCACGGGGCGCGGCTGGGCGGCACAGCGGGTCCACGGTGATCTGCACCTCGGACAGACCCTGCGGGCGGAGGACGGCTTCTGGTCGCTGATCGACTTCGAGGGCGAGCCGGCCAAGCCCCTGCCCGAGCGGCGCAGTCCGCAGCCGACGGTGCGCGATGTCGCGGGGATGCTCCGCTCCTTCGACTACGCGGCCCGCTCGCACCACCCGTGGAACCCCGGATGGGCGGCCCGCTGCCGCACCGCCTACTGCGAGGGCTACGCCCGCGCGGCGGGCTCCGATCCACGTGCCGAACCGGAGTTGTTGCGCGCCCACGAGACCGACAAGGCGGTGTACGAGGTGCTGTACGAGGCCCGGCACCGCCCCGACTGGCTGCCGGTCCCCATGGCCGCCATCCAGCGCCTGGCCTCCGCACCCTCATGAGCCCCATCACCCCCGCACCCGTCCTTCGACCCCTTCGAGCCTTCCGAGGAGGCAGTCCCTGTGACCGCCCGCAAGCCGTCCCGCAAGACGTCCGAGCCCATCGAGGTCCCGCCCACGGCGAAGCCGGTGACCGCCGAGGTCACGGCGGCCGCCCCGGCCGAGCCCTCCGCTGCCGCCCCGGCGGCCGAACCCTCCGCACCACCCCCGGCCAAGCGCACCCGGGCCAGGCGGGCGGCCTCGGCCACCGGTACCCCGCCCCGCCCGCGCCGGGGCGGGGGCAGCAGGAGCGTGCTGCCCGCCCCCGCCTTGGAGGACGCGGACCGGGGGCGGCTGCTCGCCGGTGAGCACCACGATCCGCACGGTGTCCTGGGCGCGCATCCGGCCTCGGGCGGAGTCCTCTTCCGTGCGCTGCGCCCCTTCGCGCGCTCGGTGACCGTGCTGGCCGGGGGCAGGCGGGCCGAACTGCAGAGCGACGGTGACGGCTTCTTCTCGGGCGTCCTGCCGTTGCCCGCGGTGCCCGAGGACAGGTACCGCCTGCAGATCGCCTACGCCGACAACACGATCGAGGTGGACGACCCGTACCGCTTCCTGCCCGCCGTCGGCGAGCTCGATCTGCACCTGATCGGTGAGGGCCGCCACGAGGAGCTCTGGAAAGCGCTCGGGGCGCAGCCGATGGAACACCAGGGCGTGGCCGGCACCCGCTTCACGGTCTGGGCGCCGAACGCGCGCGGGGTCCGCGTCACGGGCGACTTCAACTACTGGGACGGCACCGCCTTCCCGATGCGTTCGCTCGGCTCCACCGGCGTCTGGGAACTGTTCCTCCCCGGCGTCGGCGAGGGCGCCGTCTACAAGTACGACATCTGCCGGCCCGACGGGTCGCACACCCAGCGGGCCGACCCGATGGCCCGCCACACCGAGGTACCGCCCGCCACCGCCTCGGTGGTCGCGGTCTCGCACCACGAGTGGCAGGACGCCGACTGGATGGCGCACCGGGGCGACCGCCCGGTCCACGAATCGCCGTTCTCCGTCTACGAGGTCCACCTGCCCTCCTGGCGGCCGGGCCTCACCTACCGCCAGCTGGCCGCCCAGCTCCCGCCCTATGTACAGGAACTCGGTTTCACACACGTGGAGTTGATGCCGGTCTCGGAGCATCCGTTCGGCGGTTCCTGGGGCTATCAGGTCACCGGTTTCTTCGCTCCGACCTCCCGCATGGGCACGCCGGACGACTTCCGCTTCCTGGTCGACGCGCTGCACGCGGCGGGCATCGGCGTCCTCATGGACTGGGTGCCGGCGCACTTCCCCCGCGACGACTGGGCGCTCGCGGAGTTCGACGGCCGCCCGCTGTACGAGCACTCGGACCCGAACCGGGCCGCGCACCCGGACTGGGGCACCCTGGAGTTCGACTACGGTCGCAAGGAGGTGCGTAACTTCCTCGTCTCCAACGCCACTTACTGGTGCGAGGAGTTCCACATCGACGGCCTGCGGGTCGACGCGGTCGCCTCCATGCTCTACCTCGACTACTCGCGCGAGGACGGTCAGTGGTCGCCGAACGAATTCGGTGGCCGGGAGAACCTGGACGCGGTCTCCTTCCTCCAGGAGATGAACGCCACGGTCTACCGGCGCAATCCCGGCGTCGTCACGATGGCCGAGGAGTCCACCGCCTGGGACGGCGTCACCCGCGCCACGGACCACGGCGGCCTGGGTTTCGGCCTGAAGTGGAACATGGGGTGGATGCACGACTCCCTGGTCTACATGTCCAAGGAGCCCGTCCACCGCAAGTACCACCACAACGAGATGACGTTCTCGATGGTGTACGCGTACAGCGAGAACTACGTGCTGCCGATCTCGCACGACGAGGTGGTGCACGGCAAGCAGGCCCTGGTCAGCAAGATGCCCGGTGACTGGTGGCAGCGGCGGGCCGACCACCGCGCGTACCTCGGCTACATGTGGGCCCACCCGGGTAAGCAACTCCTGTTCATGGGGCAGGAGTTCGCCCAGGGCGCCGAGTGGTCCGAGGGCCACGGCCCGGACTGGTGGCTGCTCGACGAGACGTACGAGGCCTCCGGTGACCACCGCGGCGTACGGAACCTGGTCACGGACCTCAACGCGGTGTACACCGCGCTGCCCGCGCTCTGGCAGCGCGACACGTCCCCCGAGGGCTTCAGCTGGATCGACGGCGGCGCCGCGGAGGACAACGCGTTCGCGTTCGTGCGGTACGACGCGGACGGCTCCCCGCTGATCGCCGTCTCGCACTTCTCACCGGTGGTGCGGAACGACTACCGCATCGGCGTACCGGACGGCCCCGAGGCCTGGGTGGAGGTCATCAACACGGACGCCGCCCGTTACGGCGGCAGCGACGTGCGCAACACGGAGCCGCTGAAGCCGGAGGCCGTACCGGCGCACGGCAGGGACGCCAGCATCACGCTGACGCTCCCGCCGCTGGCGACGGTCTGGCTGCGGCCGGCCTGACGGCGGGGCAGGGGCGGTGCACCCGGGCCCCGGGTGCACCGCTCCTGAGTCGCCCCGGCCACCGGTCGGCGAACAGCTGACTGAGGTCACGCAGGGCAGATCGCAAGGTCTCGGCCGATGTTCCCTACTTGAGCTTGTACGAGCAGGGCTTGCCCGTCTTGCCGCCCTCGTTCTCGACGACCGTCTTGCCGTCGACGGTGATCGAGCATCCTGCCGCGACGAGCATGCCGTCTGCGGCAGTCATGTTGCCGGGCGTGACGATCACCAGTCGGCCGACCTCGCGCTCCGCGCCCCGCGGAGCGATGGTGGCCGTCTTCGTCCACGGCAGGTCCACCTCCGTGAAGTCCGAGTCGTCGAGGGTGTACATGACGTTGCTCCTGCCCGTCCCCTTGACCGTGATCGTCACCTCGTGCGAGGCACCTCCCTCCACGGCTTCTCCGCCGGCCTCCTCCGGCTTCGCGGACTTCTGAGCGGCGGGGCTGCCGGCCTTGCCCGCCTCGGCCGGCTCCTCCTCGCCACCACCGCAGCCCGTCAGCAGAGCGGCCGCCAGAACGAAGGCCGTCGCGGTGAGTGTCTTGCGCATGCTTCCCCCATGATCGGTTTCCCCGGCGCGCTCGGCCGCCCCGGGTCCCGGAAGAGCCTAGTCAGCCGCACCGGCAGTCCCTCCGACGGCCTCGGCCGGCGGTGGGACCGCCACTCGCCCGGAAACCTCAGGGCGCCCGCATCAAGGTGCGCATACTGCCCACCAGCGCCTTGACGTCGCGCCCGCCGGGCAGTCCGGCCGCTGGGGCATCGACGGCTCCGGCCCCCGCCTGGACAGTGCCACGGCAGGGGCGGCACAGGCCGTCGGGGAGCGCGTCGGCCGGGCCGGGGCGGCCGCATTCCGCGCACTCGGCCAGGAGCGGGCGGGCCGCGTGTGCGGGCGGCTCCGGGGCAGGAGCAGGTTTCCCCAAACCCCTTTCCTTTCCCGCCGGATGAACAACATCGCTCGAATCCCGGCACCCGGATCCCGGCCCTCGGATCCCGAAACTCAAGCGTCGGACCGGGAGCCTCGTCCGCACCCTCGGCAGAGTGACCTGACCGCATCCGACGCTCGAACCCTGACTCCCGAGAACTGGGTTCCGGGACTTGAGCTTCGGGGTGGACTACGGCCTGCCGCCCCCGCGCAGCGAGGAGAGCACCAGCCGCCCGTAACGCGTCGCGAGAGCACCGGCTGTCACGACCACGGAAAGCCCGAGCGCGACGAGTAGATGACTGACGGATTCGTCGCCGAGAACCTGAAGCACACCGAGCGAGGTCCCGAGCGGCAGGCCGAGGATCGTGAGCGTTCCCAGCGCACCGCTGATCTGCTGGCTCTCCTGCGTCTGCACCAGACGGCTGTAGTCAGCGGCCTCCGCCAGGATCTCCCCGAAGCGTTCGGGGAGCCGGTGCTGGTTCTGGAAGGCGAGAAGCAGTTCGTTGGCCGGGCCGTGGGCGGTCAGGTGCTGGCGCCAGTAGGTACTTCGGAAGGCCGCGATGTTGCGCTCCAGCGTGGCCACTCTCCGCGCCAGTCGTCCGGCGTCGAAGACGTCCGAGAGTTCGTCGGTGAGCTCGTCGATATGGTCGCGCTGCAGCGACCCGAGCAGCAGCGCGTCCAGGTAGACGGTGCGCGAGTGCAGGGCGCCGAACGCGTAGAAGTCCTCCTCCCCCGTGTCGGCACGGTGTCCGAGGAAGGCAGCCCCCTGCCGCAGCACCAGGGCACTCCAGTCCGCCGAGATGCGTACGGCATTACTGAGCTCCACGGCGGCGGTCTCCGGAGCGAGGGGGAAGTCGGCCGGGGTCGAACGCGACGCCAGCTGCCAGAGCCAGCGGTCGGCACTGCCCGGCAGTGTTCCTTCATGGCTCGCACGAAGCGCGGGACCATGACCGGCCTCAGGCGTGAAGAAAGCGACGGTGTAAGGGCGGGAGAGCGCGAACGTCCCCGTACCGCTGGTGACTTCGGCCAGGCCCGCGAGGAGCGCTCCAGGATCCAACGGCCCTGTGAGCACCGTGTCCTCACCGTGGAAGACCTCCCGGCCGGCTATCGCACGCACCACAGGCAGGAGGGGCCTGATCACCGTGAAGTGCAGAACGGCGAGAGCGTGTTCGGGGTGGCGGGCGGTGGCGGTGCGGAGGAGCTCCATGCCGATGAGATGCAGACCGTCATGGACGACCGAGGCCGGCCGGTGCCAACGGCGGGGCCTGTCAGGTGTGCCGTACAGGACGCGGGCGGAAGCGGGAGCGAAGTACGTCGCCCTCGTCTCGGTATCGGTGCGCCGCCTGCCCAGCTCGAACGGAAACGGTCCCTGCTCCCAGTCCGGAAGCCGCAGCAGGCACACGGACACGACGACCGTCAGCTCCTGGCGGGCGCCGGTGACCGTTTCGAGCGGCAGGGGCGGTGCGGTCATCCGTAGTACTCGGACGGGTCGGGCTGGTCGAGACGGATGACGGACTCCGCCCGGTCGGGACGGACACCCGAGACATGGAAACGGACGCGTTCTCCTGTACGGATGGTCCGGAATCCCTCGGTGACGATCTGCCGGCAATCGAAGCCGTAGTACCGCTGGTCCTCGTCGTCCTGAACGATGGAGGACCCGAGGGCTTCCGACGGGTCGGCGCACAGGACAGGACGGCCGGGCCGGATCTGGTTCGCCGCCTCCCGCGCGGACAGCCCCGTGCCACCACCGATGCCGGCCATACGGTCACCAGCCGTGAGCCGCAACGCTTCGGCGATCCGGGCAGCCATCCAGGGGATGCGGTCCGGCCCGTACACCCGGTGCTCGCCGTACTCGACGGCAAGTTGTTCGTGGTGCCCCTGCACATCGCGCTGCTCCACGATCCCCCTCGCGCGTCACCGTCCTGATGCGGCAGAAGGTTATCGCGGCGTGCGGGGCGACAACAGCGCGTAGTACGCCGTTGCCCCCCGTCGATGCAGCTGAGCCCTCCCCCTCGATCAGTCGTGGATGAGGCGCCCCGCCCTCCCACGGCAGAGCGCCTCGTCCGGGCCCGCCCGCCGAGGACTACTCGTGTGCTGCCACGGCGGGAACGTCTCGGAGAGCCGCGTGAAGCACGGGCGTGACTGCCGCAAGCTCGATGGCAGACGCCGTTCCGCCGCCCAACATGCGGCCTACAAGTCCTTCGGCGACGTCGTGCAGATGTTCCTCCCGGGACTGGTTCGCCCGCTCAGCCCGGCGGCTCTCCCTGAGGGGAGGGGCCGGCGGCCTCGCGATGATCGTCCTGGACGTCACCGTCGCCGGCACGGGACGCAGGGACCGACCGGCCCCGCGCCCGGGGGCCGCCGGATCGGTCGGCGTTGCCGGCCTGGCGCGGGGAGCCTCCCCGGAGGTGGCTACGGTCACGGGCATGGTCGAACACGATGCCTTCAGTGCCGCCCGCGAGGCGTACGACGCCGCTGCCCCCGCCTACGCGCACCTGTTCCGTGACTCCTTGCGTGACAGCCCCCTGGACCGCGCGATCCTGGATGTCTTCGCCGAAGTCGTAGGCGTGAGCGGGAATGATCAGGTTGCGGACCTGGGCTGCGGACCCGGCCATGTCACCGCTCATCTGGACGGTCTGGGGCTGGCGGCGTTCGGTGTCGACGCCTCTCCCGCGATGATCGAGCTGGCCCGGCAGGACCATCCGGGTCTGCGGTTCGACGTGGGCTCGATGGCCGCGTTGGACATCGCTGACGGCGTGCTGGGCGGCGTACTGTCCCGTTGGTCCGTCATCCACACCCCGCCGCAAGAAATTCCCGTCATCTTCGGGGAGTTCCACCGCGTGCTGGCACCTGGCGGCCATCTCCTGATCTGCTTCTCGGCAACCGATGACCCCTCTCACCTGACACAGGCCTTCGATCACGCCGTGGCTCTGGCCTACCGCTGGTCGCCCGATCACCTCGCCACGATGCTGCGCACGTCCGGGCTGACCGAAGTGGCCCGGATGGTCCGTGCACCTCAGCCCACCGACCACCGGCAGTTCCAGGAGGTTCAACTGCTCGCGCGTAAAGCCTGACCGGCCGGGGCGCCGGTGCAGGACCCGGCCCTCCGGGCGGGCGTCCGAAAGCGTCCGTACGCGCACCACCGCAGCGCGGACGAGGAGGCGTGAGCCTGGTCCGGGTCTTCGCGGGGGCGGTGGCCGGGGGCCTGTGAGCGCGCCCGGCCGTCACACCGCTGCCGGAAGCACCTCCTCCAGCTCCTGGAGCAGGCGGCGCTTCGGACGGGCCCCCACCATCGACTTCACCGGTGCGCCGTCCCGGAAGACCATGAGGGTCGGCATCGACAGCACCGCGTAACGGCTCGCGATACCCGGGTTGTGGTCCACGTCGATCGCCACCACCTTGACGCGGCCGGCCTCCTCCCTGGCGATCGCACCGAGTACGGGGGCGAGCTGGCGGCAGGGGCCGCACCAGTCCGCGGTGAATTCGACCAGGACCGGCAGGCCGGCTCCCAGTACCTCGGCGTCGAACGTCGTGTCGGTGACCTCCGCGACACCTTCCGCGTGGATCATCTGCCGTCCTCCCAGTTGAGTTCGCATCGTGGTTCGGGGCCGCCCGGCAGCTCGGCGGATGCCTCCAGTTCGGCGCGGGCCAGCTGGGCACCCACCTCCGTACGGACCGACCGCAGCTGGCCGATGAGCGCGTCCAGCTCGCCGAGCTTGCGCCGGTAGACGGCCAGCGAGCCCGGGCAGGAGTCGCCCGCCGGGTGGCCGGCACGCAGGCAGTCGACGAAGGGGCGCGTCTCCTCCAGGTCGAACCCGAAGTCCTGAAGGGTCCGGATCTGCTGGATCAGCCGCAGGTCGCTCTCCTCGTACGTGCGGTAGCCGTTCTCCGCGCGGTGTGCGTGCAGCAGGCCCCGTGACTCGTAGTACCGCAGCGTCCGTGTCGTCGTTCCGGCGCGTTCGGCCAGTTCCCCGATTCGCATACCGCGACCGTAATCCTTGACGCCCACGTCAAGGCAAGGCATCAGGAGATGTACGGGAGGTACCCAACGAGCCTTGTATACAGATGGGTTGCACAACTACGGACGACGGCACCTGACCGAGGTCCGGCCGGATGACCCGTTCGCACGGCTGAGGCCGGATCAAGGTGTCCTGAGATAACAGGTGTAGGCGCCCGTCACCGTCGTCTCCGTCACTCCTCCACCGGCACTGAGTTCCAGGCTGGAGGCCCCGACGAAGCCGAAGCCCTCCGCGTATCGGCCGCCACGCCGCCAGTCCTCCGGTGCGGTGACCGACGCCCGCTCGCACTGCGTCCTGCCGTACCCCTCAGCACTCCTGTCCTCCTGCTTCCCCGGGAAGGTCCGGTCCACCTTCACCTGGGCCAGCACCCGCAGTTCGTGCCGGCCCGCACAGTCGACGGGCCGTACGACCACCGCGCTGCCGAGCCCGGTATCACTGGTGGTGGCGCACCGGCCCTTCTTGAGCGTGGCCACGGGGGCCAGTGTCGTGCGGGCGTCCACGACCGGCTCGCCGCTGCTGTCCGGGCCCTTGCCCTTGACCGGCTCGCCGAAGTCGCTGAGCTCGTACGCCGCGCGCAGCCGCTTCACGTCGACGAGGGCCCCCCGCTCGTGCAGACGGGCCAGGACGGGTCCGAGGTCGGCGGCGGCCGAGGCCAGACGGCCTTCGGCGTCCAGACGCACCGTCAGCTGCACGGGGTCCGTCCCCCAGTCGCCCTGCAGGTTCCGGAGGTCACGGGGAAGCACGTCCGCCGCGACCTCGGGAAGCACCGTCACCCGGTAGACCCGGCTGCCGTCCGCCCGGCGCTCGGGCTTCTCCCGGGGGATCACCCGCGGGACGAGATCGGCGAGGGTCCCGCTGTACGGTGCCACGTCACCGGCCGCGTGCGCCGCGATCACACCGGTGGCCTCGCCGAGTTCGTTGACGGCCTCGGGGGTGTACTTGAGCCAGGCGGAATCGCCGTGCCGGACGTAGACGTCGTCCCCGGCGGTGGCAACGGCCTGTCCGCCCTTCGGAGCCGATGCCTGGAGGAACTCCAGGGTCTCCCGCGGGAAGTTGCGGTGGGCGCTGAAGCCGAGCTCCGCGAGGGACGTCCCCTTCCCGTGGTCCTGGCGCCCTTTCGCCCGGTGCACGGCGTCCCCGCCCGCCGCCCCGTAGGTCAGCGTCGACAGGAAGGCGGCGGTGCCCGCGTCACGGGTGGCGTCCGTCGCCGCCTGGAACTGCTCCGCGAGCGGCTGCCCGTAGACCGCCTCCCCCGCGTCGGGCCGGTCCCCGGCGGCGCATCCGGCAGTGCCGATGAGGGCCGGCAGCAGCAGTACGGCTGCGGCTCCCCGGTGTCGTGCGGTCTTCAGCTTCCCCACCCCTTGTACCTGGTCAGGGCGCTTCCTGCGCCTGATCAGGACAGTGATGTTGCCCGGATCCGCCGCACGGCACCAGCACGGGATGATCACGCTGTCCGCACATCGGCGGGGCGGGACACATGGGTGACCGGCCGGTACGTGGGTCCTGTACGGCCCCACCCGCTCCAGGTCCTACGCCCAGGGGGCGCCGGTCACGGCCTCGCTGCCGGTCAGTTCCACCAGCCCGTCCATGGACCGGACACCGGCCACCGCCTCCGCCCTCGTGCGCACGGTGACGCATTCCCCGGGAAAGAGGGCGAGGAGAGCGACCTGGGACGTGAGCGGCTTACGGAGGCGGTGGGATGCCGGGGACGCTCCGGCAGGGCTGTCCTCGATGTCGAGGTGACCGACGTTCCCGTCCACCAGGAGCACATGGAACCGCATCGGTTCACAGCCGTCGTCGGCCTGAGGGCGTCCGGTGTGAAGAAGCGTCCAGGAGGCGCCGAGCACCGCCACGGGCCGGCCGCGCAGAACGGCCGCCGCTTCCTCCGGGCTGGTCAGGTCAGGGATTCCCCCGCTGCCCGAGAGGTGCTCGGCGGCCCCCCAGGCCCCCGTGGCCTCACGGGTCGAGAAGAAGAGCTCCTCGGCGACGAGACCGTCCTTCCGCCGGTGGAGGAGCAGGACGAAACCGAGGCCGCCCCGTGCGCACGTGTCGGCGACGACGGTGGTCACGGTGCCCGCCAGGCGGGGCGCCGGTACGGCCGCACGCCCGTCGGTGTCCGGCCCGTACGCGACCGTCAGAGCGGCCCGCGCGGCCTCCGCCAGATTCCTATGCATACCGCTCCTCCTCCGCCACGGGCACGTGCCGGCACCCGTCCGGTGGAGCAGCAGTCTGCCACGACGGGTGCGGCCGGTACGGAGTTCCCGTACCGGCCGCACCCGCCTGCCCGCGTCCGACGCCTTCCTACGCCTTCGCCAACGACCGCTTCCCGTCGGCGTCCACGTCGCCGTCCCGCGACTCAGGGACGTGCGGCTCGCCGCCGTGGGCGTCGTCCGTCATCGTCTTCTCGTCGAACGGGAGGGCGCCGGAGAGGACCTGGTCCACCCGCTCCCGGTCGATCTCCTTGGTCCAGGTGCCGACGAGCACCGTGGCCACCGCGTTGCCCGCGAAGTTCGTCAGGGCGCGGGCCTCGCTCATGAAGCGGTCGATGCCGACGATCAGGCCGACGCCGTCGACCAGCTCGGGGCGGTGCGACTGGAGGCCGCCCGCGAGGGTGGCCAGTCCGGCACCGGTGACGCCTGCCGCGCCCTTCGAGGCGATCACCATGAAGATCAGCAGGGAGATCTGCTCGCCGATGGTGAGCGGGTCGCCCGTCGCGTTGGCGATGAAGAGCGAGGCCATCGTGAGGTAGATAGCGGTGCCGTCGAGGTTGAAGGAGTAGCCGGTCGGCACGGTGATGCCGACGACGGGCTTGCTGACGCCCATGTGCTCCATCTTCGCGATCAGCCTGGGCAGGGCCGACTCGGAGGAGGAGGTCGAGAGGATCAGCAGGAACTCACGGCCCAGGTACTTCAGCAGGGTGAAGATGTTGACCCCGGCCACCAGGCGCAGGATCGCGCCCAGGATGAGGAACACGAAGAGCGCGCAGGTGACGTAGAAGCCGATCATGATGATCGCGAGCGACTTCAGCGCGTCCACACCGGTCTCGCCGACCACCGCCGCCATCGCGCCGAACGCGCCGACCGGGGCCACCCACATGATCATGGCGAGGATGCGGAAGACGAGGCGCTGGATGTGGCCGATGCCGCGCAGGATGGGCTCACCGGCCGACCCCATCGCCTGGAGCGCGAAGCCCGCGAGCAGGGCGATGAGCAGGGTCTGCAGGACCTCGCCCTCGGTGAAGGCCGAGACCATGGTGGTGGGGATGATGCCGAGCAGGAAGTCCACGGTGGACTCGCTGGCCCCCGAGGCCTGCTTCTCGCCCGCCGCACGGGCCGCCTCGGTGAGGTGGAGGCTGGATCCGGGCTCCAGGAGGTTGCCGACGACCAGGCCGATGGCCAGGGCGACGGTCGACATCACCAGGAAGTAGCCGAGGGCCAGGCCGCCGACGGCGCCGACCTTGGCGGCCTTCCGTACGGAGCCGACGCCCAGCACGATCGTGCAGAAGATGATCGGGGAGATCATCATCTTGATGAGGTTGACGAAGCCTGTGCCGATCGGCTTGAGCTCGACGGCGAAGTCCGGGACCACCAGACCCACCGTGACGCCCAGCACCACGGCGGCGATCACGGCGATGTAGAGGTAGTGGGTGCGGTCCCGTCGTGCGGCTTTCTCTGCCACGGGGGTCTCCTCGGGTATGCGGCTGCTCCCCGTCCCTGGGGGCCCCGGTGACTATTCACTTCCCTGTGACGGCCGTCACCCTTGCGTTCATATCGTTCACAGATGCTTTCGAGCCATCTTGGGCCGGGTCTCCCCGCCAGGCAGACTGGGAGCCATGCGCCTGCCCCGAACCCTCCCCCGCAGCCTGGCCGGCCAGCTGTTCGCGATGCAGGCCCTGCTCGTGGCCGCGGTCGTGGCGGGGTGCGCCTTCTTCGCGTACGCCTCCGGCCGGGACCGGGCGGAGGAGACCGCGGCCCGCCAGGTGCGGGCCGCCGCCCTCGCCATGGCCGGATCACCGTCCGTCCGGGAGGCGATCCGTACCCCGGACCCGTCCGCCGTACTCCAGCCGTACGCGGAGCAGGTGCGTGAGGACACCGGGATCACCTTCGTCACGATCATGAACCCGGAGGGGGTCCGCTGGACCCACCCCGACCCCTCCCAGATCGGCAGGAGCTTCATCGGCCACACCGAGCGCGCGCTGCTCGGCGAGACCTTCGAGGAGACCTACACCGGCACGCTCGGCCCCTCGATACGGGTCGTCACCCCGGTGTACGACCGGGGCAGGATCGTCGGCCTGGTCAGCGCGGGCATCACCGTCGAGCGGGTGTCCACCCAGGTACGCGAGCAGCTCGGCGCCCTGGGGACGGCGGCCGGCGCCGCGCTGGCGCTCGGGGCGCTCGGCACGTACGTGATCAACGCCAGGCTGCGGCGGCACACGCACGGGATGAACGCCCGGGAGCTGAGCCGGATGCACACCTACCACGAGGCCACGCTGCACGCGGTGCGCGAAGGGCTGCTCATGCTGGACGGGCAGCGCCGGGTCGCCCTGATCAACGACGCCGGCCGGGAGCTGCTGGGGCTGGAACCGGGGTCGGTCGGGCGCGGGGTCGACGAGCTGGCGCTGCCCGCGTCGCTGACCGGGGCGCTCCTGGCGTCGGAGCCGCGGGTGGACGAGGTCCACCTGACGGCGGAGCGGGTGATCGTCGTCAACACGAGCCCCGTGGTCGGCGGCGAGCGGCGTGGGACGGTCGTGACACTGCGGGACCACACGGAGCTGCAGGCGCTGTCCGGCGAGCTCGACTCGGAGCGCGGCTTCACCCAGGCACTGCGCTCCCAGGCGCACGAGGCGGCCAACCGGCTGCACACCGTGGTGTCGCTGATCGAGCTCGGCCGGGTCGAGGAGGCGGTGGACTTCGCGACGGCGGAGCTGGAGCTGGCCCAGGTCCTCACCGACCGGGTCGTGGGCGCGGTCGCCGAGCCGGTGCTCGCCGCTCTGCTGCTCGGCAAGGCGGCGCAGGCCAACGAGCGGGGTGTGGAGCTGGTGCTCACCGAGGACAGCCTGATCGACGACGGGGCTCTGCCGTGTTCACTCGCGCCGCGGGACCTGGTGACGGTCCTCGGAAATCTGATCGACAACGCGGTGGACGCCGCGTCGGAGACGGCCACGGGCGGTGTGCCGGCCCCCGCCCGGCGCACCGCGACGCGCGCTCTGGTCACCGTGACCGCGCGTACCGAGCCGGGCGAGCTCCTGCTGCGGGTGGCGGACACCGGCGCCGGGATCGGCCCGGACGACGCGGACGAGGTGTTCCGGCGTGGCTGGACGACCCGCGGCACGGGCCGTGGTCTGGGCCTGGCTCTCGTACGGCAGGCGGCCCACCGCAACGGCGGGACCGTGACGCTGGACCGGGCGGCGGGCGGCGGCGCGGAGTTCACCGTGCGGCTGCCGCTCGCCGGCCGTACGGCCGGGACGGAGGTGGCCGCGCCGTGATCCGCGTGCTGGTGGTGGAGGACGATCCGGTGGCCGCGGACGCCCATCAGCTCTACGTGGGCCGGGTGCCGGGTTTCGAGGTCGCGGCCGTCGCGCACTCCCGGGCCGAGGCCGTGCGGGCGCTGGACCGCACGGAGGTGGACCTGCTGCTGCTCGACCTCTATCTGCCCGACGGGCACGGACTGCAGCTGCTGCGCTCGCTGCGGGCGGCGGGGCACGGCGCGGACGTCATCGCGGTGACGTCGGCGCGCGACCTGACGGTGGTGCGGGAGGGCGTGTCGCTCGGCGTCGTGCAGTACGTGCTGAAGCCGTTCACGTACCCCACGCTCCGGGACCGGCTCGTGCGCTACGCCGAGTTCCGGGCGGCGGCCGGTGAGGCGAGCGGCCAAGAGGAGGTGGACCGGGCCCTGGGCGCGCTGCGGGTCGCCGACCCGGCCGCACTGCCCAAGGGCCTGAGCGGCCCGACGCTGGAGGCCGTGACCCGGGCCCTGCGGGCGGCCCCGGACGGGGTGACCGCGGCGGGCGCCGGGGAGGGGCTGGGGATCTCCCGGATCACCGCCCGCCGCTATCTGGAGCATCTGGTGACGGCGGGCCGGGCCGTACGGCGGCCGAGCTACGGTCAGGTCGGCCGGCCGGAGCTGCACTATCACTGGGTGGCTGAAACCCGCTGATGATCCGGAGCCCCCCCACGGCCGCCTAGGAGGATCATATGAACGATGAACTGATGGGGACAGCCTTGTAGCCAGGCTGTTCCCGGGCTTCTACGGTGGGGCCGTGCACCCCGCCCCGTCCTTCGACGCCCCCGCCGCGCGCCGCCTCCGCGAGGCACTGGGAATGGCTCCCGGACACGTTGCGTACGGGCTCGGCGCCCAGTACGGACTGCGGATCACGGCCGAGACCGTGATGGCCTGGGAGCGCGGTACCGCACGGCCCGGTGAGCGCGAACTGATGGCACTGGCCGGGGTCCTGTGGTGCGCCCCGGGTGAACTGCTGGCCGCCGCGGGCACCTTGCGTGAGCACCGGCTGGCGCGGGACGTGGCGGTGGAGGACCTGGCGCGGACGCTCGGGATGACGGCCGCCGCGTACCGGCGGACCGAGGACTCGGGCCGCTGGCGCGGCAGCGAGCGTCAGGCCGTGGCACTCTGCGACGCACTGGACATGTCGGCGGCGCAGTTCCTGACGGCGACCGGCCGGAACGACGAGCTGGCCGACCTGCTGACCAGGGCGGTCACGACCCGTTGGCAGGCATACGTACGGCCGGTCGGCAAGCTCGTACCGCTGGACCGCGTCCTGGTCCAGGACGTACTGGAGCAGTTGCACACCGACTACCAGGGGCTGATGGTGTCGTCCTCGGGCTGGGACACCGCGGTCCGGGACCGGGCCGGGACGGCGGGGGACGCCGGGCGGGAATTCCTGGACCGCGTGGTGGAGGAGTTCTGGCGGACGGCGGGGATCTGAGCCGGCACGGCGCCTGGAGCGGTCCTCGGCTCCCGGCCGGGGCACCCGCCGTGCGGCTGCGCCCCGCGGGGCCGGCCGGTCCGCCCGGGCCCCGGAACGACGGCCGCCGGGCCCCGGCCAGGGCCGCCTGCTCAGGAGCGGACCGAGGCACGGACACGGGGACCACCGGCGGGTCCGGCCGCCCTCGGGGGCGGCCGGGGCTAGAAGACCGACTCCGCCTCGTACATCCGGTCACCGGGCACCGTCTTGAGCCGGGCCACGGCGTCCGCGATCGGGGCCATCACTATCTCGGTCCCGCGCAGCGCCGTCATCCTCCCGAAGTCACCGCGGTGCACGGCCTCGACGGCGTTCCACCCGAAGCGGGTCGCGAGCACCCGGTCGTACGCGGTCGGCGTGCCGCCGCGCTGCACGTGTCCGAGGATGACCGGCCGCGCCTCCTTGCCGAGCCGCCGTTCCAGCTCGGCCGCCAGCCGGTTGCCGATGCCCTGGAAGCGCTCGTGGCCGAACTGGTCGATCTCACCCTTGGCGTACGTCATCGAGCCCTCGGCCGGGTGCGCTCCCTCGGCGACGCAGATGACGGCGAACTTCTTGCCGCGCGCGAAGCGTTCCTCGACCATCTTGACCAGGTCGTCGACCTGGAAGGGCCGCTCCGGCAGGCAGATGCCGTGGGCCCCGCCGGCCATGCCGGACTCCAGCGCGATCCAGCCCGCGTGGCGGCCCATGACCTCGACGACCATGACCCGCTGGTGGGATTCGGCGGTGGTCTTGAGACGGTCTATGGCCTCGGTCGCGACACCCACGGCGGTGTCGAAGCCGAAGGTCCGGTCGGTGGCGGAGATGTCGTTGTCGATGGTCTTCGGGACGCCGACGACGGGCATCCCGGCGTCGGACAGCATGCGGGCCGCGGTGAGCGTGCCCTCGCCGCCGATCGGGATCAGCGCGTCGATGCCGTAACGGAGGGAGAGTTCCGCGCAGTTCTCGGCGGCCTCGCGGAGCCGGTCGCGCTCGAGCCGCGCCGAGCCGAGGATCGTGCCGCCGCGGGCCAGGATGCCGCTGACGGCGTTCAGGTCGAGAGGCCGGAAGTGGCCGTCGAGCAGCCCCTTGAAACCGTCCTCGAAGCCGATGACCTCATCTCCGTGCCCCACCACGGCGCGGTGCACGACCGAACGGATCACAGCGTTCAGGCCTGGACAGTCGCCGCCTGCGGTGAGAATTCCGATGCGCATCCTGCTCTGTCTCCTGCTCGCTAGTGCCATGCGTTCCGGGGGCCCCGTCGACAGGTCCCCGTACCGTGAGCCACGACGATTGTCCCACGTCGAGCCGGGCCCCCGCGCTTTCGGCCGCACCGGCGGGGCCGGCGGGAGCCGGGAGGACCCGCCCCCGGACACGGTGCCCGGCGGGCGGCTCACCTGCCCCGGTAGGTATCGTCAAAGGGGCAATGCCAGCCAAACAGGACGGGAGACCACGCGTGGCGCGCAGCGTGTACGTGACCGGGATCGACCGGGGAGACGGCCGCCAGGTCGTCGATCTGGGAGTCATGGAGCTACTGACGCGTCAGGTGGACCGGGTCGGCGTCTTCCGGCCACTGCTCCACGACGGGCCCGACCGGCTGTTCGAGCTGCTGCGGGCCCGCTACCGGCTCTCGCAGAACCCGGAGACGGTCTTCGGCCTCGGCTACCAGGAGGCCGCCGCGGTCCAGGCGGAGAAGGGGACCGACGAACTGGTCTCCCTGCTGGTCGAGCGTTTCCACCGGGTGGCCCGTGACTACGAGGTGGTGCTGGTCCTCGGCAGCGACTTCGCCGCCACCCAGCTCCCCGACGAGCTGGCCCTGAACGCGAGGCTCGCCAACGAGTTCGGGGCCTCCGTGATCGCGGTGGTCGGGGGCAAGGACCAGGACGCCGGGTCCGTACGGGCCGAGACCCGCAACGCCTACCGGGCGTACGCCGGTCTCGGGTGCGACGTCCTGGCGATGATCGTGAACCGGGTGGCGTCCGGGGACCGCGCGGACATCGCCGACCGGCTGAGGGCGCAGCTCCCGGTCCCCTGTTCCGTCCTGCCGGACGACCCCGCGCTCTCCGCGCCCACCGTCGCCCAGATCACCACCGCCCTGGGCGGAACGGTTCTGCTCGGCGACGACTCGGGCCTGGCCAGGGACGCCCTGGGCTTCGTGTTCGGCGGCGCCATGCTGCCGAACCTCCTGAAGGCCCTGACGCCGGGCTGCATGGTCGTCACCCCCGGCGACCGCGCGGACCTCGTCGTCGGTTCGCTCGCCGCGCACAGCGCCGGCACACCGCCCATCGCGGGCGTCCTGCTGACCCTCGACGAGCGCCCCGGCGAGGAGATACTCCGGCTGGCGGCCCGTCTCGCGCCGGGCACCCCGGTCATCGCGGTGGCCGGCGGATCCTTCCCCACCGCAGGAGAACTCTTCGCGCTGGAAGGGAAGTTGAACGCGGCGACACCGCGCAAGGCGGAGACCGCACTCGGCCTCTTCGAGCGCCACGTGGACACCGGCGCCCTGCTGGAGCGGATCTCGGTGGCCCGCAGCGGCCGGGTCACCCCGATGATGTTCGAACACGAGCTGCTGGAACAGGCCCGTTCCGACCGGCGCCGGGTCGTCCTGCCCGAGGGCACCGAGGAGCGGGTCCTGCGCGCCGCCGATGTGCTGCTGCGCCGCGACGTCTGCGACCTGACCCTCCTCGGGGACAGTGACGTCATCCGCAAGAAGGCCGCCGACCTGGGTATCGACCTCGCCGAGACCCAGATCGTCGACCCGCAGACCTCGGAGCTGCGCCAGGGCTTCGCCGAGCGGTACGCCGCGTTGCGCGCGCACCGCGGAGTGACGGTGGAGCTGGCGTACGACGTCGTCTCGGACGTGAACTACTTCGGCACCCTGATGGTCCAGGAGGGTCTGGCCGACGGCATGGTCTCCGGCTCGGTGCACTCCACGGCGGCCACGATCCGCCCGGCGTTCGAGATCATCAAGACGAAACCGGACGCCTCGATCGTCTCCTCGGTGTTCTTCATGTGCCTCGCCGACAAGGTCCTGGTCTACGGCGACTGCGCGGTGAACCCCGATCCGGACGCGGAGCAGCTCGCGGACATCGCGGTGCAGTCGGCGGTCACCGCGTCCCGCTTCGGTGTGGACCCCCGGATCGCGATGCTCTCGTACTCGACGGGCACCTCCGGCAGCGGCGCCGACGTCGACAAGGTGCGGGAGGCCACGGAGCGGGTACGCGCCTCACGGCCGGACCTGAGGATCGAGGGACCGATCCAGTACGACGCGGCGGTGGAGCCGTCCGTCGCCGCGACCAAGCTGCCGACGTCGGAGGTGGCGGGCCGGGCGACGGTGCTGGTCTTCCCGGACCTCAACACCGGCAACAACACCTACAAGGCGGTCCAGCGTTCGGCGGGCGCGGTCGCGGTCGGCCCGGTCCTGCAGGGGCTGAGGAAACCGGTCAACGACCTGTCCCGCGGCGCGCTGGTCCAGGACATCGTCAACACGGTGGCCATCACGGCGATCCAGGCACAGGGCGAGGGATGACCGCGATGACCACCGGCCCGACCAGTGAAGGTTTCCGCTCCATGAATGACGCCCACCGCGTACTCGTGCTCAATTCCGGCTCCTCGTCGGTGAAGTACCAGCTGCTGGACATGCGCGACCGCTCGAGGCTGGCGACCGGTCTGGTCGAGCGGATCGGCGAGTCCTCCTCCCGGCTGGTGCACACCCCCCTGAAGGGCGGGGAGCCCCGTGAGCGCACGGGCAGGATCACCGACCACGGGCAGGCACTGAAGGCCGCGGCCGACGAGCTGGCGGCCGACGGGCTCGGGCTGGACTCCCCCGAGCTGGCGGCGATCGGGCACCGGGTGGTGCACGGCGGGCTGAAGTTCAGCGAGCCCACCGTGGTCACCGACGAGGTACTGAAGGAGATCGAGCGGCTGGTCCCGGTGGCCCCGCTGCACAACCCGGCGAACATCACCGGGATCCGCACGGCGCAGACGCTGCGGCCGGACCTGCCGCAGGTCGCGGTCTTCGACACCGCGTTCCACACGACGATGCCGGAGTACGCGGCGCGGTACGCGATCGACGTCGAGACCGCCGACGCGCACCGCATCCGCCGTTACGGCTTCCACGGCACCTCGCACGCGTACGTGTCGCGCAGGACGGCCGAGCTGCTGGGCCGGCCGGTGGCCGACGTGAACGTGATCGTTCTGCACCTGGGCAACGGCGCCTCGGCCTCCGCGGTGGCGGGTGGCCGGTGCGTCGAGACCTCCATGGGGCTGACCCCCTTGGAGGGGCTGGTCATGGGTACGCGTTCGGGAGACATCGATCCGGCCGTCACCTTCCACCTGAAGCGGGTGGCGGGGATGTCGACGGACGAGATCGACGTCCTGCTGAACAAGAGGAGCGGCCTGGTCGGCCTCTGCGGCGACAACGACATGCGGGAGATCCGGCGCAGGGTGGACGGGGGCGACGAGCGGGCCGCGCTCGCGTTCGACATCTACATCCACCGGCTGAAGAAATACGTCGGCGCCTATTCGGCGGTCCTCGGCCGGGTGGACGCCGTGGTGTTCACGGCGGGGGTCGGGGAGAACTCGGCCCCGGTACGGGAGGCTGCGCTCGCGGGGCTGGAGGGTTTCGGCCTGGCCGTGGATCCGGGCCGCAACGCCGTACGGTCCGGCGAACCGCGGCTGATCTCGCCCGACGGCACACGGGTGGCGGTCGCCGTCGTACCCACGGACGAAGAGCTGGAGATCGCCGGCCAGACCTTCGATCTGGTCAACAACTGAGCGGCCCCCCGCCCCTTTGTATCTTCCACCAGACGGAATATTCCGCAGTGAAACAAACCGATAGGATCCGCCTCATGCGCCGTTCCAAAATCGTCTGCACCCTCGGTCCCGCCGTCGACTCCCATGAGCAGCTCGTCGCTCTGATCGAGGCCGGCATGAGCGTGGCCCGTTTCAACTTCAGCCACGGTACCCACGAGGAGCACCAAGGCCGTTACGACCGGGTCCGCAAGGCCGCTGCCGAGACCGGCCGCGCGGTCGGCGTGCTCGCGGACCTCCAGGGCCCGAAGATCCGTCTCGGGAAGTTCTCCGAGGGTCCTGTCGAGCTGGTCCGCGGGGACGAGTTCGTCATCACCTCCGAGGACGTTCCCGGCGACAAGTCGATCTGCGGCACCACCTACAAGGGGCTGCCCGGTGACGTCACCAAGGGCGACCCGATCCTCATCAACGACGGCAACGTCGAGCTGAAGGTCGTCTCGGTCGACGGCCCGCGCGTCACCAGCATCGTCATCGAGGGCGGTGTCATCTCCGACCACAAGGGGATCAACCTCCCCGGTGCGGCGGTCAACGTCCCCGCGCTGTCCGAGAAGGACGTCGAGGACCTCAGGTTCGCCCTGCGGATGGGCTGCGACCTGGTCGCGCTGTCCTTCGTGCGCGACGCCGAGGACGTCAAGGACGTGCACAAGGTGATGGACGAGGAGGGCCGCCGGGTCCCCGTCATCGCCAAGGTGGAGAAGCCGCAGGCCGTCGAGCACATGGAGGGCGTCGTCGCCGCCTTCGACGGTGTGATGGTCGCCCGCGGTGACCTCGCCGTCGAGTATCCGCTCGAGAAGGTCCCGATGGTGCAGAAGCGCCTCATCGAGCTGTGCCGCCGCAACGCCAAGCCGGTGATCGTGGCGACCCAGATGATGGAGTCGATGATCACCAACTCGCGGCCGACCCGCGCCGAGGCGTCCGACGTCGCCAACGCGATCCTGGACGGCGCGGACGCGGTCATGCTGTCGGCGGAGTCCTCCGTCGGCGCGTACCCGGTCGAGACGGTCAAGACGATGTCCAAGATCGTCGTCGCCGCCGAGGAGGAGCTCCTGTCCAAGGGCCTCCAGCCGCTGGTGCCGGGCAAGAAGCCCCGCACGCAGGGCGGTTCGGTCGCCCGCGCCGCCGCCGAGATCGCGGACTTCCTGGACGGCAAGGCACTGGTCGCGTTCACCAAGTCCGGCGACACGGCCCGCCGCCTCTCCCGCTACCGCGCCGCGCAGCCGATCCTGGCCTTCACCACCGAGGAGGCCACCCGCAACCAGCTCGCGCTGAGCTGGGGCGTGGAGTCCTACGTCGTGCCGCACGTGGACAACACGGACGCCATGGTGGACCTGGTGGACGCGGAGCTGCTGAAGCTGAACCGCTACAGCGACGGCGACACGATGGTCATCACGGCCGGTTCGCCCCCCGGAGTCCCCGGCACCACCAACATGGTCCGGGTGCACCACCTGAGCGGCGAGCGCGCCTGACGCTCCCCCGCCCGCACGGCTGTGGCCCGCATCCCCGCTCGTACGGGGGTGCGGGCCACGGTCTTCGTACGGCTGCCGGACGGGCCCGGACCACCGGTCAGCCGTTACCGCCGGTGAAGTAGTTCGACAGGCCGGGGACCGTGAGCGTGCCGCCGAACTGGCCGGCCTGGGTCACCGTCACGTCGGTGAAGAAGGCGAAGGGGACGTTCAGCGGCGGCGGGGTCTCCGGGCTGAAGGTGATCGGGATGAGCCCGAAGAGGTTGCCCTCGAGCTTCTCCGTGTACATCGTCACTTCGCCGTCGCGGATCGTCGACGTGGAGCCGGCGCTCGCCTTGACGTGGCCGGTCGTTCCGGCCGGGCCCTTCGTCAGCTGGTGCAGGTCCCTGATGTCGATGGAGCCGGCCGTGAACTTCAGGACCTTCTTGACGTCGCCGCCGTACGTCTTCACCTCGACGATGCCCGCGTAGTCGAGGTCGTTGAGCGTGAGCTTCGAGCTCTCCAGCGTCCACGGGTCGTCCGGGAGCAGTGGGACGCCCGGCTCCAGTTCGGCCGCGGCGAGTGCCTCGGGGTCGGCGGTCGGGCAGGGGAAGCGTTCCTTGGCGCCGTCCGGGATGTCCTCGTCCTTCACGGGGTCGAGGCCCTTGACGTCGTCCTCGAGCTCCTCGACGTCCTTGCCCGCCTTCCCGGCCGCCTCACGGATGGCGTCGGCGGTCTCGTCGACCGTGTCCTTCGCCGCCTCCGTCGCCTTCTCCACCGGCTCGGTGGCGGTGGCACTGGGGGGCGGCTCCGGGCTCCCGGCAGTGGGGCCGGGGGACGGCTCGGCCGTCTCCTTGTCCGGTCCGTCGAAGAGGTCCCTGAGGGCGTCACCGACACCCAGCGGGTCGAGGGGGTTCTTCGACTCGGTGGGCGAGGGAGCGGGCGACGCGGCGGCCTTGCCCCCGGAGGCTTCCGTGGACGTGGCCTCCTCGGAGGTACTCGCACTCGCACTCGCGGACGGTTTCGGTGCCGCGGCCCCGCCACCCTCCCCCGCGTCGTCCTTGCCGGCGTCGTCCTTGCCCGCGTCGTCCTTACCCGCGTCGTCCTTGCCCGCGTCGGACGGCGTGGCACTCGGGGTGGGCTCCGCCTCTGGTTCCTTCGACTCGGACGGCTCGTCGGAACGGGTCACGCAGGGGCCCGGCGCGAAGGGGATGTCCGTGCTGTCGTCGGCCATGGCGAGCCTGGGGGTGAGCCCCATGCCCACGAAGACGGCCGTCGGCATCGCGGCGAGCGCGAAGGCCTTCTTGCCCGTCGGAATGTGCAGCTTCGTCAGGAGTGACCTCCTGGGTGCCGCGTGGCGGGGACCTCTTCGCTCCGGAAGGCCCGGAAGGCCCTCCGGCCCGAAGTCGCCGGTCCTGCTGTCGTCACCCCGCACGATGCCTCCCGCCGTCGGCCTCCGTCGCCACCTCGAAGAGCTTCGGCTTCCGTGGGGCCTCAGTCGTGTCGTAGGCCTCCCGGGCGTCGGCCCGGGGCGCGTGTGCGCCCTCGTGCGCCGGAGCGTCCTTCACCTCACCCGGAGCCCAGGCGATGGAGAGGGCTCCGCCGAGGAGCGCGAACAGGAAGCCGATGATGAAGCCGCCTATGTTGGCGATGGGGATGGAGATGAGGGCGAGCAGGATCGCGGCGACACCGGCGAACACCCGGACGATGCTGTGGAACCACATGGTGAGGCCCAGGGTGACCAGCAGGACCCCGATGATCAGTGAACCCGCACCGGCCGTCGTGGACATCGCCAGTGTGACGTTGCCGAGGTGCATGTTGGCGTACGGGAAGTAGGCGATGGGAAGACCACCCACCATGGTGAACAGACCCGCCCAGAACGGCCGGTTACCCCGCCAGGTGCGGAATCCCCGCCGGTAGACGGTGAGGTGGTGCTCGTTCTGCCCTGTGGACTCGGGGCTCATGGAAAACAGCTCCCTGGAACCGGTACTGCTGTGAGAAGAGAAAGGGTGGGTGGCCGGGACCCACGGTGTGCGCTCCGGCCACCCGGACGGGTGCTTAGTAGCACTCCTGGTCGGGATCCGTGGAAAGCCGCAGCTTCAGGCCGCTGAGGTTGAAGGTGCCGGCCGTCGTGGCCCACGCCTTCTGCCTGACGTTCTTCAGCTTGGCCTTCTCGGCGCGCTGGGCGAAGCCGTTGGGATTGGCCTGGGTGTTCGGCTGAATACCCGGCTTGTTCTCCGACTTCGGCAGGGAACCCGCGGCCACGCCGATGTCGATGTTCTTGAACTCGGCATCGGTGTCGAGCTCCGACACGTCGAGGTAGAGGCTCTTGGCGAAGACGGGCTTGCCGCCTCCGCCCGCCTCCAGCCTCAGCGTCACGTTACCGATGCCCGGCACCTTGGGCGTGACGACCGACTGGCACATGTTGGTGATGTAGGCCTTGCTGAAACCTGACACCGCCACCGGGGCGTGCATGGCCTTACCGTCGAGCGTCTTGCCCGAGGCCACACTGCCGTACTGGACGAAGTCCCAGCCCTCGAGTTCGGTGGCCTTGACCTTGAACTCCTGTCCGGACACGCTGAATGACGCCGCGAGGGCGCCCTGTGCCAGGCCGATGCCCACTGCGGCAGTCGCCGCGACGCTCGGCACCATGACCAGAGCGAAACGCTTCCATCTGGTACCACCGCGAACCTGCGAACTCATACATTTCCTCCTTCTCGGACGTACATCTCCGGTACGGGCGTCATGCCCGCCCTGGGAGGGGAGAAGTGCTACGTCCTCGGGAAGGAGAGCGCCCCGACCGGAGGCGCGTACCGCATCCGAATCACCGGCGATCACCCCCGAGCGACAACCACTGACCGCGCGTCTGCGCAGCCGGTTCGGACAGGCCCTGCCCAGGAGCAGGAACCCCCCTGTCCGCGATCGGCGCCACTGCCGCCGACCACCCGGTGGGGACCCAACGGTCCCGCCTGTGCCGACTGGCCGTCGGACCGGCGGGTATTGGACCGAGCGTGGCCGATCGTGGTGCATTCACGGCCGGGACACAAGGGGGGTCGTTACCGACTAGTAACGACCCGATAACCGGCACACGACAGGGTGGCACCGACCGGCCACACAGGGTGGCGCCCCCAGGGCGTGCGAATGGCGGGATTACAGCCCGAAAACGGACAGACCCGTGGAGAGGATTTACTGCGAGTAACACTACGCACTTTTATCAAGTTTTGGTAAAGCGGACGCATTCCTTGTTCCACGCCCGCGAAAACGGCCGTGGTGCCGGAAGGGCCCCACGGCCGTGTTGTCACATCAGAACAAGACGCGCGCCAGCGCCGTACGGGCGGCGGTGACCCGGGGGTCGTCGGGGCCGATCACCTCGAAGAGTTCGAGGAGCCGCACCCGCACGGCGTCGCGGTCGTCACCGAAATTGCGGCGGACCGTCTCGACGAGCCGCCCGAAGGCGTCCTCCACGTGACCGCCCACGAGGTCCAGGTCGGCGGCCGCCATCTGCGCCGCCGGCTGGGCCGGATTCTCCGCGGCCTCCTTGCGTACCTGCTGCGGGTCCATCCCCGCGACACGGCCCAGCAGTTCGGCCTGGGCCAGGCCCAGCTTCGCCTCGGTGTTGACCGGGTCGTCGGACAGGACGCTCCGGTACGCCGCGACCGCGCCGGCGAAATCGTTGGCGTCCAGCGCCTGCGCGGCTGCTTCCAGCTGCGCGTCGTACGGCCCGGCGGGCACCTCGGCGGGGGCGCTCTCCCCGTCTCCGGCTCCGGCGTCCGGGGCGACGGTGATCCCGGTGAGGCCGAAACGCTCCTCACCGACCTGGATCAGCTGGTCCAGTGTCTGACGGATCTGGCTCTCGGGGGCCGCTCCCTGGAAGAGCGGGAGGGCCTGTCCGGCCACCACCGCGAAGACCGCGGGGATGCCCTGGATCCCGAACTGCTGCATCAGCATCTGGTTGGCGTCGACATCGACCTTGGCCAGTACGAAGCGGCCGTTGTACTCGGTGGCGAGACGCTCCAGGAGCGGGCCGAGCTGCTTGCACGGCTCACACCACTCGGCCCAGAAATCGATGACGACGGGGACTTCGGTGGAGCGCTGGAGGACGTCGGTCTCGAAGCCGGCCTCATCGACGTCGATCACCAGGGAGGCGGGCGCCACGGCACCGGATCCCCCCTGCCGGGCAGACTCCGCGCGGGCCTGCTCCGCCTTCGCCTTCGCGTCGCCGGCCGCCTTCACAGCGGCGAGGTCGACGACACCGCTCATGGACATGTTCCTAGGCTGCATACGTACATCCTCCCCCCTGTGCGCACTGATCCGGAAAGCGATCCGCGAACCGCCTCCGTCCACGGCCACGCCGGTGTGCGCGGCGCGCGGACGGAAACGGTTGCGAGGCCCTGAAAACCCCGTGCTCGGAGCCGGGTCCCCACCCGGCGCCTGTGGCTGTCGATCGGTCGTCGCGCCACGACGGACGAACCGTCGCTCCTTACGCTACGCCCCGTAGCGTAACTGCCCGACCCCCCTGCCGGGCAAGGGCCCGCGGTGATCTGTCTCACGGGCTCCCGTCCCGGTCAGCACTACTTACCGGCCGGTATGGTCGCCGCATGCTGAGCCGCAGCCCCATCGAACCCGCCCGACCCGGGCGTCCCCGCAGTGCCGAGGCCGATGCCGCGATCCTGGAGGCGACCCGCGCGTCGCTCGTCGACCTCGGCTGGTCGAAGCTGACGATGGGTGATGTGGCGACGCGGGCGGGGGTCGCCAAGACGACCCTCTACCGCCGCTGGGCAGGCAAGAACGAACTGGTGGTCGATGCGGTCGCCGTCCTCTTCGACGAGCTGGAGCTTCCCGACCTGGGCAGTCTCGCGGCCGACGTGGAGGCCGTGGTCCTCCAGTTCGCGGACCTGCTGGAACGGCCGGAGACCAAGACGGCGCTGATGGCCGTGGTCGCCGAGGCGACACGGGACGAGGCGCTGCGGGACCGCATACGCGATTCGATCGTGGCCCGGCAGAAACACCTCGTCCTGCAGGGGCGCGAGCGCGCGCAGCGCCGTGGTGAACTGCCCACCGAACCGGACGCGGTGAGGGCGGCCCGCACCGCCGACCTGATCTTCGACGTGATCGCGGGGGCCGTGGTGCACCGGACGCTGGTGAGCGCCGAGCCCGTCGACACCGACTGGGCCCGGCGCTTCACGGTGCTGCTGCTCTGCGGGCTGGGCGCCGCGGCGGAGCGGCGGAGCGGGGCCTGAGGGACCCGGGGCGGAAGCCCCGCCGGCCCCGGTCCGGCGGCGTGGCCGGGCGCCCCTCAGAAGCCCGGCGGCTCCGTGTAGACGCCCCACTCGTCGCGCAGCACCCCGCAGATCTCGCCGAGGGTCGCTTCCGCCCGTACGGCCTCCAGCATCGGCCCGATCATGTTCGAGCCGTCGCGGGCGGCGGCCAGCATCGCGTCCAGCGCGCCCCGGACCGCCCCCTCCTCGCGGCCTTCCCTGCGCCCCGCGAGTTCGCGCACCTGCTCGCGCTCGACCTCGTGGCTGACGCGCAGGATCTCCAGGTCGCCGGTGACGGACCCGTGGTGGACGTTGACACCGACGACCTTCTTCTCGCCCTTCTCCAGGGACTGCTGGTACCGGAAGGCGGATTCGGCGGTCTCGCCGGTGAACCAGCCGTCCTCGATGCCGCGCAGGATGCCGGAGGTCATCGGCCCGATGGGGTGCTTGCCGTCCGGGTGCGCCCGGGTGCCGCGCTCCTTGATCTGTTCGAAGATCTTCTCGGCGTCGGCCTCGATGCGGTCGGTGAGCTGCTCGACGTACCACGAACCGCCCAGCGGGTCGGCGACGTTGGCGACGCCGGTCTCCTCCATGAGCACCTGCTGGGTGCGCAGCGCGATCTCGGCGGCCTGCTCGGAGGGGAGGGCGAGCGTCTCGTCCAGGGCGTTGGTGTGCAGGGAGTTGGTGCCGCCGAGGACGGCGGACAGTGCCTCCACGGCGGTGCGCACCACGTTGTTGTACGGCTGCTGGGCGGTGAGCGAGACTCCGGCGGTCTGGGTGTGGAAGCGGAGCCACTGCGCCTTGTCGGTCCTCGCGCCGTAGGTCTCCTTCATCCAGCGGGCCCAGATCCGTCGGGCGGCGCGGAATTTGGCGATCTCCTCGAAGAAGTCGAGGTGCGCGTCGAAGAAGAAGGACAGTCCGGGCGCGAAGGTGTCGACGTCCAGACCGCGGGAGAGACCGAGCTCCACGTATCCGAAGCCGTCGGCCAGGGTGTAGGCGAGCTCCTGCGCGGCCGTGGCCCCGGCCTCACGGATGTGGTAGCCGGAGACCGAGAGCGGCTTGTAGGCGGGGATGTCGCGGGCGCAGTGCTCCATCAGGTCACCGATGAGGCGCAGGTGGGGCTCGGGCTGGAAGAGCCACTCCTTCTGCGCGATGTACTCCTTGAAGATGTCGGTCTGCAGCGTGCCGTTGAGCACCGCCGGATCGACGCCCTGGCGCTCCGCGGCGACGAGGTACATGCAGAAGACGGGGACGGCGGGACCGCTGATGGTCATCGAGGTGGTGACGTCGCCGAGCGGGATGTCCCGGAACAGGACCTCCATGTCGGCGGCGGAGTCGATGGCGACACCGCAGTGGCCGACCTCACCGAGCGAGCGGGGGTCGTCGGAGTCGCGGCCCATCAGGGTCGGCATGTCGAAGGCGACACTGAGCCCGCCGCCGCCGTTGGCCAGGATGGTCTTGTACCGCTCGTTGGTCTGCTCGGCGTTGCCGAAGCCGGCGAACTGGCGGATGGTCCAGGTGCGGCCCCGGTAGCCGGTGGGGTGGAGTCCCCGGGTGAAGGGGTACTCCCCGGGCCAGCCGATCCGTTCGAACCCCTCGTACGTGTCGCCGGGGCGGGGGCCGTAGACGGGCTCCACCGGGTCCCCGGAGAGGGTGGTGAAGTCCGCGTCGCGCTTGCGGGCCTTGTCGTAACGGGCCTGCCAGCGGCGGCGGCCTTCCTCGATCGCATGTGCGTCCATCATTCAAATTTACTAGGACGTCCTAGTAAATGTCGACGGCAAACCGCCCGGCGCTTCGCGCGGGGCGGTTCGGGTGCGTGCGGTCAGACCCCGACGGCCCGCGCGGAGCCGTCGGTGATCAGCGGCTCGACCTCGCGGACGACCTTGCGCTCGACGAAGAACGCGGCCGTCGGGATCGTGCCGGAGACCAGCACCCAGAGCAGCTTGCCGATCGGCCACTTCGCCTTGGAACCGAGGTCGAAGGCGAAGATCAGATAGATGATGAACAGGACGCCGTGGAGCTGCGAGACCGCGAAGGTCAGGCTCTCACCGGTGTCGAATCCGTACTTGAAGACCATGCACACGCACAGGATCATCAACATGACGGCGGTGACGTAGGCCATCACCCGATAGCGGGTCAGCACGCTGCGTTTCATGCCATCGAGCGTATCCGGACGGCCGGGGCGATCTTGCAGCACCCCGCCCCGGAGGTCACTCGTCCTCGAAGTCCCGCGCAGCCACCCGCAGCGGCCGGAGCATCGCGAAGATCTCGGCGCACTCCTCCTCGTCGTACACGCCGAGCCCGAAGTCCATCGCCATCAGGTCCTGGCTGGCCGCCTCGACGACCTCACGGCCCTTGTCCGTGATGGAGGCCAGGGTGCCGCGCCCGTCGTTGGGGTTGGGGCGCTTGTCGACCAGCCCCGAGCGCACCAGGCGGTCGACGGTGTTCGTCACGGAGGTCGGGTGCACCATCAGGCGCTCACCGATCTTGGACATCGGCAGCTCACCGGCCTGGGAGAAGGTGAGCAGGACCAGCGCCTCGTACCGGGCGAAGGTCAGCCCGTACGGTTTGACCACCGCGTCCACCTCGGCCAGCAGGATCTGCTGCGCGCGCATGATCGAGGTGATCGCCCCCATGGAGGGCACCGGGCCCCAGCGCCGGTGCCAGAGTTCCTCGGCGCGGGCGATGGGATCGAAGGGGAGGCTGAGCGGCTTCGGCACGGCACGACCTTACCCACTGGTCATATGGCGGTCAGCCCTGTCTCGCACTTCGGTACCGGGCACGCGTTCCACGGACCTCTGCGGCCAGCAGAAGTGTGCAGGCGGTACCCGCCACACCCGAGCCGGCGACCACCTGGTGCACCGGGAAGAACTCCGCGGCCAGCCCCGCGAACGCCATTCCGAGCCCCTGGGCCGTCATCAGACCGGCGGTGAGAAGCGTCATGGCCCGGCCCCGCAGGTGCTCGGGTACCGCCTCGACGAACCACTGGTCGAGCCCGATCACGTACGCCGCCCCGGCCCCGGCCAGCACGAGAGCGCCCACGGCCAGGGCCGCGCCCGGGCGGAACGCGTAGAGCACCAGGGGCAGCAGACCGAGCGCGGCGACCGGCAGCACGATCCGGGAGCGGGCCCGTGGGCCGAGGACGGTGCCCACGTACAGCTCGGCCCCGATGTGGCCCACGGCCATGGCGCACATCAGCAGCCCGAGGGCGGCGGGGCCGGCACCGATCGCGTCCGCGTACGGAGCCGCGAGGGCCTCCGGGGCCACCACGAAGAAGGCCGGCACCCAGAAGAGGAGCAGCAGCCCGCCCACCCGCCGGTCACCGAGAACGGCACGGGCCCCGGCAAGTGACTCCTCCAGCAGCGCGCCCCCGGCGCCCCCGCCCGTGCGGGCGGGCCGGTCCCGGGTGCCCAGACGGAGCAGGACGGCCGAGCAGAGGAACGTGCAGAGGGTGATCGTGATCGCCCCGCGCGGGGACACCGCCGTGAGCAGCGCCCCGCCTGCCCCGAAGCCGGCGAGCAGGGCGCTCTGCGAGACGAGGCGCAGCAGTGAGCGCCCGAGGACGTAGAGATCGCCCTCGCCGAGGATGTCGGCGAGGGCCGCGGTCCGCGTCCCGGTGAAGACGGGGGCCACGGCGGCCACCAGGCAGCGCAGCGCGAGGAGTCCGCCGACGGGGGTACCGGGGAGCACCATCACGGCGACGCAGCCGGCGCAGATCAGGTCGCAGACGACGAGGACCCGGCGGGCGGGGTAGCGGTCGGCGACCCCGGCGAAGAGCGTGCCGCCGACGACGTACGGGAGGAAGCCGAGGGCGAGGGTGAGGGCGGAGAGCAGGGGTGAGCCGGTGAGGTCGTAGACGAGCACCGTGAGCGCCAGCTCGCTGACCACGACGCCGAGGAGCGAGAGCAGGTGGGCGGCGAAGACCGCCCGGAACTCCCGCACGGCGAAGACGGCGCCGTACCCCCCTGGTGTGGAGGCTGCCCCCGGAGCGGAACCCGGGCCGGGCGAGGAGGTGTGCTCCGGGGGCAGGGCCGGAACCGGCCCCTCCCCGGCGGGCTCTTCGGGGGGTGTGCCCGCCGGGGTGGTGGTGTCGGTCGGCATGGAGGCAGCGTGGAGGACCGCCCCGGCCTCTCCGTAGACTTTCGGCTCAGGCCGAAACCTGAACGGGGCCCCATGCCTTTCCATCTGTACTTCGACGAGAGCGACCTGCTGCGCTGCCGCTTCGCGCTGTCACCTCTCTGGGAGACTCAGGAGGCCGTCCGGACCCTCTCCCGGCCCGGCCGGCACGGCTACCACCTGCCCTGGCTCCGGCGGGTCGAGGAGGCCGCCGCCGGGCTGGACCTCACGCCGCTGTGGCTGCTGATGCCACGGCGTGGCCACAATCCGGACTTCATCTGCCCGCCGCCGCTCGGGCCGCTCGCCACCTTCGCCGAGGAGGTGGCGGCCGTGCGCGCGACGGATCCGGCCACCGCCCGCGAGGACATGGCGCTCGCGCTCGCCGACACCCCGGGCGGCCTGCGCTCCCCCGCCGGGCAGCGAATGCTGGCCGACCCCGCACGCGCGGTCCAGGAGCTGGCCGACCTCCTGGAGCGGGCCTGGCAGGTGATGGTCGAGCCGCACTGGCCCCGCCTGCGCGCCCTGCTGGAGGCGGACGTCTCCTACCACTCGCGCCGCCTCGCCGAGGTCGGTTTCGAGCGGCTGCTCGGCGAGATCAGCCCGCAGCTGCGCTGGACGGACTCGACCCTGACGGTGGTCGGCACCAACGGGGACCACAGCCGGGTCCTGGGCGGCCGGGGCCTCGTCCTGATGCCCAGCGTCTTCGTGTGGCCGGATGTCGTCGGCGGCCACGAACCGCCCTGGCAGCCCGCCGTGATCTACCCCGCGCGGGGCGTCGGCGGGCTGTGGACGGAGTCCGCCGACCGGACGCCGGACGCGCTCGCCCGGCTGCTGGGGAGGGCCCGCGCCGACGTGCTGTGCGCCCTCGGCGAACCGGCCGGGACGAGCGCGCTGGCCCACCGGCTCGCGCTCGCCCCGTCCTCCGTGTCCGCGCATCTGTCGGTGCTGCGCGCGGCAGGGCTGCTCACCTCGCGGCGCTACGGGCATCAGGTGCTGTACGAGCGCACACCGCTGGGCATCGCTCTGGCGGCGCAGGAGCCCTGAACAGGGCCGGCCCGCTCGCGCGCTCGCGCAGGAGCGTGAAGAACCACGCCACCGCCGGTGCGAGAGCGACCACCAGAGCGAGTACCGCCCAGCCACGCGCCGCCGGGTGGGCGAGGGACGCCAGACAGCTCAGCACACCGAACAGCGAGGTGAGGACGGCCATGGGGTGGTGGACGAGCGGCAGCGTGCAGCCGAGGAGCCGGCCGGGCGGCATCCGGAGCAGCACCTTCCCGTACTGCCTCAGCAGCGCCGCCCGGGGCAGCCCCGCCGAGGCCGCGTGCCCTTGGCAGGAGACCGTCACGTCCGAGGTGCGGGCCGAGCGCCAGTACCGTCCGGTCCGCGGGTTGCGGCGACGGTGGATCTCGAGCCCGGTGACCGTGTCGTCCCCGGCGACCGTGGTGTGGAAGCCGCCGGCCTGGCGCAGCGCCTCGACGCGTACGACGCCGGCGGGACCGGCGAACACGGCCGCTCCGTAGCGGTTGCCCACCCGCCGCGCCCGCGCGTGGACGTCAGGACCGCCGGAGGGCCCCGGGCCGACGACGAACGCCGTGTCCGGATCGCGGAAGTAACCCGTCATCCGCTCCAGGAAGCCCGGCAGCGGGACGTGATCGGTGTCCACGGAGGCGAGGAGGTCGTAGGCGTCACCGTGCTTGGCCAGCCAGGCGTTGCTGTTGCCGTGCCTCGTCCCGGCCTGGTGCGGCCCCTCCGCCTGGTTCCACTCGGGCACTCCGAGGCGGGTGAAGTGGTGCACGCCCAGCTCGGCGCAGAGCATCCTGGCCTCCGGGTCGTCGCCCTCGTCGAGCAACCAGACGTCCAGCGGTCCGGGGTGCCGCATCCGTACGGCGCCCTCCAGGACGGCCCGTACCGAGGAGAGCGGCTTCCGGCCGGGCGCGTACGTCGCGAGGAAGGCGACCCGGGTGCCGGGTCGGGGCGGCAGCGGGGCCGGGTCCCGGGCCACCGTCCCGGCGTGCACGGCCAGGGCGAGGCCGGCCGCGGCGCACACGGCGAGCAGGCCGAGGGACACCAGCACCACGGAGTCGGCGGGGGCGGACCACGCCCGGCCGTTCCCGCGTCCGGCCCGGTGTGCGGGCAGGACCAGGAGGAGCAGCAGCAGTCCGGCGACGACCGGGGCGAGCGTCAGCGGGCGGACCGCTCGTATTCGGCGCCGTCCGGTGGGGCCGGTGAGCCGGCCGCGGCAGTCGTGGTCCTGTCTTTCCGACGGCATCGCTCCTCCAACGGTCGGGTATGCCGGTGTCCCCACAGAAGGGGAGATCCGGCGAGGTGGCGACCCGGCAGGTCCGACCGAGCGGATTCCTTCGCCCGAACGGGACGAGCCCCCGGCGCCGGACGGCGTGAGGGCTCGTCGTGCGCGCGGAGGAGGCGCGCGGGCGGGGGGTGTCAGCCCGCCAGGTGCCGCTCCACCGTCTCGACCTTGGAGGTCAGGCCGTCGGTGACGCCCGGCCGGATGTCGGCCTTCAGCACCAGGGAGACACGGCCCGCACGAGCCTCGACGGCGGCGACCGCGCGCTTGACGACGTCCATGACCTCGTCCCACTCGCCCTCGATCGAGGTGAACATCGCGTCCGTGCGGTTGGGCAGCCCGGACTCACGGACGACCCGGACGGCGTCGGCGACGTACTCGCCGACGTCCTCGCCGACGCCCAGGGGACTGACGGAGAAGGCGACGATCATGCGCTGACCGTCCCCTCGGCGCGGGCACGGGCGGCGATCACGCCGTCGGCCTCGTACTTCTTGAGCAGCTTCTCGCCGTAGAGGCCGCCGAAGGGCACCACCGCGAGGAGGAAGAACAGGGCGACGCGCTTGAGGGGCCACTTGGCCTTGACCCACACGTCCAGCAGGAACACCACGTAGATCGTGAAGAGGAGGCCGTGCAGCGCGCCGAGGGGCGGCATCAGGAAGTCGATGTCCGAGACCCGCATGAGCAGCGAGCCGAAGATGAGCAGCGCCGGGAAGGACAGCGCCTCGGGAAGCGAGATGAGGCGCAGCCGGTGCAGGGCGGAAGCGGTCTTGATGTCCACGAGGGCACCTTCGGTGGGAGGGGCGTGTCGGCTTGTGAACGCAGGCACAAGCAGAGCCATTGTGGCATCGTTCCCGGGCCCTCCGGGCGGGGGGTCGCCGTCCGGCCGCCGCTGCGCGTGTCAGTGCATATCAGGGTCGGGCCGGGGCCGGCACCGGCCCCCGGTCCCTGTCCGGCAGAGCGCACTGCGGCTAACGTCGCACCGTGGCGATGTTCCGACTCCAAGGCAGCAAGACGCTCGCCGTCGACCTGACGGGCGATGCGGTCAAGGCGAAGAACGGCTCGATGGTCGCGTACGACGGCCGGATGGCTTTCAAGAAGATGTCGGGCGGCGGTGAGGGTCTCCGTGGCATGGTGACCCGCCGGCTGACCGGCGAGCAGATGGTGATGATGGAGGTGAAGGGGCAGGGCACCTGCTATTTCGCGGACCGGGCGAGTGAGATCAACCTCGTCTCGCTGCACAGCGACACGTTGTACGTCGAGGCGAGCAATCTGCTGGCCACCGACGCCGGACTGCGCACCGGCACCTCCTTCACGGGCCTGCGCGGCGGTGCGAGCGGCAACGGGCTGTTCACCACGACCGTCGAGGGCACCGGTCAGGCGGCGATCCTGTCGGACGGCTCGGCCGTGGTGCTGCGGGTGACACCCCGGTACCCGCTGAACGTCGACCCCGGCGCCTACATCGCCCACCAGGGCAGGCTCCAGCAGCACTTCCAGTCCGGGGTGAACTTCCGGACCGTCATGGGCGAGGGCTCCGGCGAGTCCTTCCAGATCCGCTTCGAGGGCGACGGCCTCGTCTACGTACAGCCGAGCGAGCGGAACACCGTCGGGGGCGATGTCTGATGCCGTTCCGTGAGATCAACTCGAAGATGGTCGAGGCCGTCGTGGGGCCCGGCCAGAAGATGTACAGCCAGCGCGGCGCGATGCTCGCGTACCGGGGCGACGTCTCGTTCACCCCGAACATCCAGGGCGGACAGGGCGGCCTGGGGTCGATGATCGGCCGGCGGGTGGCCGGCGAGGCGACACCGCTGATGACGGTCGAAGGCAGTGGCACGGTGATGTTCGGCCACGGCGGCCACCACATCCAGGTGGTCGACCTGGCCGGCGACACCCTCTGCGTGGAGGCCGACCGGCTGCTCGCCTTCGACGGGACGCTCCAGCAGGGCACCTTGTTCCTGGGCTCCCAGGGCGGGGTGATGGGTATGGTGCGCGGCCAGGTGACCGGACAGGGCCTGTTCACGACGACGCTCAAGGGCCACGGCGCGGTCGCCGTGATGGCGCACGGCGGGGTGATCGAGCTGCCGATCACCCCGGGGAGGCCGGTCCATGTGGACCCGCAGGCGTACGTCGCCCACCACGGGGACGTGACCAACAAACTGTCCACCGCGCTCGGCTGGCGCGACATGGTGGGACGCGGCTCCGGTGAGGCGTTCCAGCTGGAGCTCAGCGGCAACGGAGCGGTGTACGTCCAGGCGTCGGAGGAGAAGCTGTGAGCACGCCGGAGCGGGGCCTCCCCGGGGCCGCCAGGCCCGAGGGGACTTTTGACCCGATGACGCTGCCGTCGGACGACAACGTCAACGCGTACACCTTCTGCGTGGAACTCAAGGGGAGCCAGTGGTTCCTGCAGAAGGGCAAGATGATCGCCTACTACGGGCAGATCGACTTCAACGGCATCGGGCACGGCCGCTTCGAGCGGCTGATCCGTACGAGCTTCCACTCCCCGCTGCACGCGAGCGACTGGGTGGTGGCCGAGGGCAGTGGCAAGATGCTGCTCGCGGACCGGGCCTTCGATGTGAACTCCTTCGACCTGGAGGACGGCAACCTGACGATCAGGTCCGGCAATCTGCTGGCCTACCAGCCGACGCTGGCCCTGAAGCAGTCGATCGTGCCGGGCTTCCTGACCCTGATCGGGACGGGGAAGTTCGTCGCCGCGTCCAACGGCCCGGTGGTCTTCATGGAGCCGCCGCTGCGGGTGGACCCGCAGGCGCTGGTCGGGTGGGCCGACTGCCCCTCGCCGTGCCACCATTACGACCACGGCTACATGACGGGCGTGATGGGCGGGCTGCGCTCGCTGACCGGGATCGGCGGGACCTCGGGCGAGGAGCATCAGTTCGAGTTCGTCGGGGCGGGTACCGTCCTGCTCCAGTCGACCGAGTCGCTGATGCCCGAGCAGGCGACGGGAGCCGTCCCGCACGAGCCGGGTGTGCCGGGGGGCGGGCCCGGCGGCGGCGGTCAACACGGCTCCACACCCCGCATGCCCGGTCAGCTGGGGGACCTCCAGCGCCGCTTCGGACTGTGAGCGGTAGTCTGCGGAGTGTGACGCCGGGCAGGCGCGTGCGCGGGGTCACACTTCCAGACTTCGTCCGGCTTTCAACATCTTAGGTAGAATCCATACATGGAGACCGAGACGGCCACCCGCTGGCTGACCGATGCGGAGCAGTGCGCCTGGCGCACCCACCTGGACGTCAGCAGGCTGCTGACCCATCAGCTGGAGAAGGACCTCCAGCCGTTCGGCCTGACCATGAACGACTACGAGATCCTGGTCAACCTCTCGGAGTCGGAGGACCAGCGCATGCGGATGAGCGACCTCGCCTCCGCGACGCTGCAGTCCAAGAGCAGGCTCTCGCACCAGATCACCCGCATGGAGAACGCCGGCCTGGTCCGGCGTGAGCACTGCGAGTCGGACCGGCGCGGGCTGTTCGCGGTTCTCACGGAGCTGGGCGGCGAGACGATGCGGAAGGTCGCGCCGCACCATGTCGATTCGGTGCGCAGGCACTTCATGGATCTGCTCTCCCCCGAGGAGCTCACCGCACTGCACGCGGCGCTGACCCCGATCGCGGAGCACCTGCGCGGCAGGCGCGGCAAGCCGTAGGGAACCGCGTTCAGCCGTCGCCGGCCGCCGGCTCCCCGCCGGTCCCGGCCTGACGGGGCAGCCGCAGGGTGAAGAGCGCGCCGCCGTCCGGTGCCGTGCCCACCGTGAGGGTGCCTCCGTGCCTGGAGGCCACATCACGGGCGATGGCCAGGCCGAGCCCGGCCCCGCCGTCGTCACGGCTGCGGGCGTCGTCGAGACGTACGAAGCGCTCGAAGACGCGGTCCCGTTCGGCCTCGGGCACACCCGCTCCGTCGTCGGTGACCTCCACGAGCACTCCGCCCCGGTCCGTCCTCACCGAGACGGCGACGGAACGCTCCGCGTGACGCTCGGCGTTGTCCAGGAGATTGCCGACCACCCGGGCCAGCTGCCCGCGTGAGCCGCTGACTTCGAGCGACGCTCCGTGCGCCACGGAGACCTCTGGCGGGATCCGGTCCGCCGCGCGCTGGGAGACCTCCTCGCGGACCAGCGCGCCCAGGTCGACGGGTGCGCGCCCGGGCCGCTCCCCCGCGTCCAGCCGGGCCAGCAGCAGCAGGTCGGCCGCCAGCGCCTGGAGCCGTACGGTGTCGGCGACCGCACCGGGGACGTCCAGCAGTTCCGGGTGGGCCTCCCCCACCTCCAGCTGGGTGCGGAGCGAGGCGATCGGGCTGCGCAGCTCGTGCGAGGCGTCGGCGACGAAGCGCCGCTGCCGGTCGACCGAGGCCTCCAGCACGGTCAGGGTCTCGTTGGTCGTGCGGGCCAGCCGCGCGATCTCGTCCCGCGAGTCCGGCTCGGGCACCCGGCGGCCCAGGTCCTCCGACGCGGTGATCGCGGCCAGTTCCCGCCTGATGCCCTCGACCGGGCGCAGCGCGCGCCGTGTGACCAGCCAGGTCACCCCGGCCACGACGAGCAGCACGAGGGGCAGCCCGGCCAGCATGGAGGTGCGTACGGTGTCCACGGCCTCCTGTTCGGCCGCGAGCGGGGAGCCGGCGTGGACGGCCAGGGTGACGTCCTGCCTCGTGGTCGCCTCGACGGTGGCGAAGCGGTAGTCCGCCGTCTCGCCGTCGACGGTGGCGGTACCGTTCGCGAAGTCCGGCGCCTCGGAGGAGACCTCACCGCGGGCGGGGTCGTTCCCTTCGTCGTCCCCGTCGCCCTCCTCCCCGCCGCCGCCCGGACTCGGAGCCGGCGCCGAGGGGGCCGGGGTGACCTCGGCCGTGCCCGTCCCCGAGATCGCGTCGAGGTCCTCGGAGACGGCCACCACCCGTCCCGCCTCGTCGGTCACCTGGACGGGATGGGTGCCCTCGTCACCCAGCTCCAGCTCCGCGTACGTCACGCCCAGGGCCAGCTGCCCGGCCACCTCCCGTGCGGCCACCTCGGCCTCCAGGCCCGCGCGGTCCGTCAGGTTGCCGCGCAGCACCGTCAGGACGGCCAGCCCCGCGACGGTCAGGGCGACGGCGACCACCAGGGTGGCTCCCAGGGCGGCCCTGGCCCGTACGGACCTCACAGCGTCTCCAGCCGGTAACCCGCGCCCCGTACCGTACGGATCGAGGCGGCGCCGAGTTTGCGGCGCAGGGTGCTGATGTAGACCTCGACGATGTTCGGGTCCCCGTCGTAGGCGAAGTCCCAGACGTGTTCCAGGATGTCCGCCTTGCTGACCACCTCGCCCGCCCGCCGCACGAGCTGTTCCAGTACGGAGAACTCCTTGGCGGTGAGGGTGACTTCGTCCTCACCGCGGTGGACCCGGCGGGCGGCGGTGTCCATCCGCAGCGTGCCGGCGGCGAGGACCGGGGAGGCGGACCCGCCGCGGCGGCGCAGCAGCGCCCGGACCCGGGCGACGAGCACGACGTACGAGAACGGCTTGGTCAGATAGTCGTCGGCGCCCGTGTCGAGGCCCTCCGCCTCGTCGTACTCCCCGTCCTTGGCGGTGAGCATCAGGATCGGCATCTCGTGCCCCGCGGCGCGCAGGGCGGCGCAGATCCGGTAGCCGTTCATCCCGGGCAGCATGATGTCGAGGACCACGAGGTCGTGCACGCCCTGGCCGGCCAGGTGCAGGCCCTCGAGGCCGTCGTGCACGACATCGACGGCGAAGCCCTCGGCGGTGAGTCCCCTCGCGAGGGACGTCGCGAGACGCTTCTCGTCCTCCACGATCAACAGGCGCATGAGGACAGCTTCGCAAACCGAACCTGAAGAAGCCTTCAGGCGGCTTCAGGCTGCGTTCAGCATCGCCGGGCCAGTGTGGTTCCCGTCGCACGGCACATGCCATCCGGGAGGAACACACCATGAAGCGCAACATCGCCATCGCCGCCGTCACCGCGGCCGTGCTCGTCGGCGGCGGGCTCGTCACGACCGCCGCCTTCGCGGACTCCGACGGCAGCGGGAAGGACGGCCGGACGGCCGCCTCCGAGCGGGCGGACGGGGCCGCCTCGAGCGCCGGGGACGCGGTCACCGCGGGGAAGACGGGGACGAGCCCGCGGATCACCGTCGACGAGGCCGTCGGCGCCGCACTGAAGGCGGTCCCCGGCACGGTCACCGGGGCCGAACTGGATGATGACGACGACAGTGCGCGTACCGTCTGGGAACTCGACGTCCACGGCTCCGACAAGGTCTGGCACGACGTGGACGTGGACGCGCGCAGCGGCAAGGTGCTGTCCGACCACGAGGACGACGGCAACGACGACCGCGACCGCCACGCGCCCCGTTCGGCGTCCGTGTCCCTGGACGCGGCGGTGAAGGCGGCGCTGGGCGCACAGCCCGGCTCGGTGACGGCCGTGGACCTGGACGACGACGGGGACGACGGCGGCGACAAGGGCGGTGCGCCGCGCTGGGACGTCGATGTCACGGGCAAGGACGGCAAGGACCACGAACTGCACGTCGACGCGAAGAGCGGCAAGGTCACCGCGGACCAGGACGACGACAACGACGGTGCCGGCGACGACGACTGATCCCCACGCCGTGGCCCGGCGCGGCGCGCGGTCTCCGGGCGGCCCGCACGCCGCCCGGGAACCGTCAGTTCCCGCCGGTGAGTCCCGCGACCAGCTCGTCCGCCGCCGCGTAGGGGTCGAGGCCTCCGGCCACGATCCGCTCCGCGAGGGCGCCCAGCCGGCGGTCGCCGTGCAGATCGGCGATCCGCTCGCGGAGCGCGGTGACGGCGATCGTCTCGACCTCGCGGGCCGCACGCGCCGTGCGCCGCTCGGCCAGGACGCCGTGCTCCTCCATCCACGCCCGGTGCTTCTCCAGGGCCTCGACCACCTCGTCGAGGCCCTGGCCCCGGGCGGCGACCGTCTTCACGATGGGCGGCCGCCAGTCGCCGGGGCCCCGGGACTCCCCCAGGCCCAGCATGTGGTTGAGCTCGCGGGCGGTGGCGTCCGCCCCGTCACGGTCGGCCTTGTTGACGACGTACACGTCGCCGATCTCCAGGATTCCGGCCTTGGCCGCCTGGATGCCGTCGCCCATGCCCGGGGCGAGCAGGACGACGGAGGTGTCGGCCTGGGAGGCGATCTCCACCTCCGACTGCCCGACGCCCACCGTCTCCACGAGGATCACGTCGCAGCCCGCCGCGTCCAGCACCCGGATCGCCTGCGGTGCCGACCAGGCGAGACCGCCCAGGTGTCCCCGGGTGGCCATCGAGCGGATGTAGACGCCCGGGTCGGAGGCGTGCTCCGACATCCGGACCCGGTCTCCGAGGAGCGCGCCCCCGGAGAACGGCGACGACGGGTCGACGGCCAGAACCGCGACGCGCTTGCCCGCCTTGCGGTAGGCGGAGACCAGCGCCGAGGTCGACGTGGACTTGCCGACGCCGGGCGCCCCGGTCAGGCCGACGACGTAGGCGTGGCCCGCGAGCGGTGCCAGGGCCGCCATCACCTCACGCAGCTGCGGCGAGGCACCCTCCACCAGGGAGATGAGCCGGGCCACCGCACGCGGCCTGCCCTCCCGTGCCTGCTCGACCAGGGTGGGGACGTCCACCTTCACGCTCGGCCTCCTCGCTCGCCCGTACCGGCTACTTGCCCGGTACGCGGATGATCAACGCGTCGCCCTGACCGCCGCCGCCGCACAGCGCCGCCGCCCCGGTGCCGCCGCCGCGCCGCTTCAGCTCCAGCGCCAGGTGCAGCACCACACGGGCGCCGGACATGCCGATGGGGTGGCCGAGCGCGATCGCGCCGCCGTTGACGTTGACCTTGTCGGAGGTGACGCCGAGGTCCTTCATCGACTGGACCGCGACGGCCGCGAAGGCCTCGTTGATCTCGATGAGGTCGAGGTCCTCGACACCGATGCCCTCCTTCTTCAGGGCGTGCCGGATCGCGTTGGACGGCTGCGACTGGAGCGAGTTGTCCGGGCCCGCCACGTTGCCGTGGGCACCGATCTCGGCGATCCAGTCCAGGCCCAGCTCCTCGGCCTTGGCCTTGCTCATGACGACGACGGCGGCGGCGCCGTCGGAGATCTGCGAGGAGGTTCCCGCCGTGATCGTGCCGTCCTTGGCGAAGGCGGGGCGCAGCTTCCCGAGCGACTCGGCGGTCGTCTCGGGGCGGATGCCCTCGTCCTCGGCGAAGAGGACCGGGTCGCCCTTGCGCTGCGGGATCTCGACCGGGGTGATCTCGGCCTCGAAGATGCCGTTCCTCCGGGCGGCGGCGGCGCGCTGGTGGGACAGCGCGCCGATCTCGTCCTGCTCGGCGCGGGCCAGGCCCAGGCGGGTGTTGTGCTTCTCGGTGGACTCGCCCATCGGGATGTTCTCGTAGGCGTCCGTCAGGCCGTCGTAGGCCATCGAGTCGAGCATCTCGATCGCACCGTACTTGTGTCCCTCACGGGACTTCGGGAGCAGGTGCGGGGCGTTGGTCATGGACTCCTGGCCACCGGCCACCACGACGTCGAACTCGCCGGCGCGGATCAGCTGGTCCGCGAGAGCGATCGCGTCGAGCCCCGACAGACACACCTTGTTGACGGTGAGCGCGGGGACGTCCAGCGGGATCCCGGCCTTGACCGCCGCCTGGCGCGCGGGGATCTGCCCTGCCCCCGCCTGGAGCACCTGGCCCATGATCACATACTCGACCTGCTCCCCGCCGATCCCGGCCCGGTCCAGCGCCGCCTTGATGGCGAAGCCTCCGAGGTCGGCTCCGGAGAAGCTCTTCAGCGAGCCGAGCAGACGGCCCATGGGCGTCCGCGCGCCCGCGACGATCACTGAGGTGGTTCCGGTCGTTCCAGACATGAGGCGCAGCCCCTTGGGATCGGTTGTGAACGAGGGTTTACCTGAATGTACTGAGCGGTACCGCGCCCGTCATCCGGCAGTGGGTGTGATCGCGCGCACGTTGCGTAACCATCCCCGGGGCGCTGCACTGGTTCCATGCTGACGCGAATCGACCACATCGGAATCGCCTGTTTCGACCTCGACGAGACGGTGGAGTTCTACCGCGCGACCTACGGCTTCGAGGTGCACCACACCGAGATCAACGAGGAGCAGGGAGTGCGGGAGGCCATGCTGAAGATCAACGACACCTCGGACGGCGGGTCCTCCTACCTCCAGCTGCTCGAACCGACCCGTGAGGACTCCGCCGTCGGCAAGTGGCTGGCGAAGAACGGTGAGGGCGTGCACCACATCGCCTTCGGGACCGCGGACGTCGACGGGGACGCGGCGGACATCGGCGGGAAGGGTGTCCGGGTGCTCTACGACGAGCCCAGGACCGGGTCGATGGGTTCCCGGATCACCTTCCTCCACCCCAAGGACTGCCACGGTGTGCTGACCGAACTGGTCACCTCGGCGACGGAGCACTGACCCGGCCGCCGACAGGGCCGGTAGAGTGGGCGGTTCCGGGCCGGGGCCGGGTCGGGGCCGTGCCGCGTCCTCGCCGTTGATCTGTCACCATTCCCCGGGGGACCGCTCGCCGGCGAGCGGTACTCGTATGGAGAGTTGCGACCAGGGGACGGATGGGACCGCGCAGTGCGGGGCTACGAGAGCCAGCAGAGCCACCGAGCTGACGACGACCACCTTTCGCGGTTCGAAGCCGAGATGGACCGGCTGAAGACCGACCGGGAGAAGGCCGTCCAGCACGCCGAGGACCTCGGTTACCAGGTCGAGGTCTTGCGCGCCAAGCTGCACGAGGCACGGCGCAATCTGGCGAACCGTCCCGCACACGACAGCGCGGACATCGGCTACCAGGCCGAACAGATGCTCCGCAACGCCCAGATCCAGGCCGAACAGATGCGCACCGACGCCGAGCGCGAGCTGCGTGAGGCCAGGGCGCAGACGCAGCGCATCCTGCAGGAGCACGCGGAGCACCAGGCCCGGCTCCAGGCCGAGTTGCACGCCGAGGCGGTGCAGCGGCGTCAGCGGCTCGACCAGGAGCTGGCGGAACGCCGGCAGACCGTCGAGTCCCACGTCAACGAGAACGTCGCCTGGGCCGAGCAGTTGCGGGCCAGGACCGAGTCCCAGGCCCGCCGTCTCCTGGACGAGTCGCGCACGGAGGCCGAGCAGTCGCTGGCCGCCGCGCGCGCCGAGGCGGCCCGGCTCGCCGACGAGACCCGCCGGCGCCTCAACTCCGAGGCGGAGGCGGCTCGTGCCGAGGCCGAGGCCACGCTGCTGCGGGCCCGCAGGGACGCCGAGCGGCTGCTCGACGCCGCCTCCACGCAGGCGCAGGAGGCCACCAGCCACGCCGAGCGGCTGCGCTCGACGGCCACCGCCGAGACCGAGCAGACCCGGCAGCAGACCGCGGAGCTGAACCGTGCCGCGGAGCAGCGCGTGCAGGAGGCGGAGACCCGCCTGCGCGAGGCCCGGCTGGAGGCCGAGAAGGTCCTCGCCGAGGCGAAGGAGGCCGCGGCCAAGCGGCTGGCCGGCGCCGAGTCGCAGAACGAACAGCGCACCCGTACGGCCAGGTCCGAGATCGCCCGGCTGGTCGGCGAGGCCACGAAACAGGCCGAGGCGCTCAAGGAAGAGGCCGGGCAGGCGCTCGTCGACGCCCGGGCGGAGGCCGAGCGGGTGGTCGCCGAGGCCGCGGAGAAGGCCCGCACCCTGGCCGCCGAGGAATCCGCGGCCCAGCTCGCGAAGGCGGCCCGGAGCGCCGAGGAGGTCCTGACCAAGGCCTCCGAGGACGCCAGGTCCACCACCAGGGCGGCCGGCGAGGAGGCCGACCGGATCCGCCGTGAGGCCGAGGCCGAGGCGGACCGCCTGCGCGGCGAGGCCGCCGAGCAGGCCGACCAGCTCAAGGGCGCGGCCAAGGACGACACCAAGGAGTACCGGGCCAAGACCGTCGAGCTGCAGGAGGAGGCGCGCCGGCTCCGTGGCGAGGCCGAGCAGCTGCGCTCCGAGGCCGTGGCCGAGGGTGAGCGGATCCGTGGCGAGGCCCGCCGGGAGGCGGTCCAGCAGCTCGAGGAGGGGGCCCGCACCGCCGAGGAGCTGCTCACCAAGGCCAAGGCCGACGCCGAGGAGCTGCGGACCTCCGCGAGCGCCGAGAGCGAGCGCGTCAGGACCGAGGCGGCCGAGCGCGCGGCCACCCTGCGCAAGCAGGCCGAGGAAGCGCTGGAACGCAGCCGCGCCGAGGCGGAGAAGCTGCGCGCCGAGGCCGAGGAGCAGGCCGCCGCCCTGACCGCCGCGGCGGAGAAGGCGGCCGAGGAGCTGCGCGAGGAGACCGAGCGGGGGATCGAGGCCCGCAGGACCGAGGCGGCCGAGGAGCTGGCCCGGCTGCACACCGAGGCCGGATCCCGGATGGCGGCGGCGGAGGAGGCGCTCGGCGAGGCTCGCGCGGAGGCGGAGCGGATCCGCCGCGAGACGAGCGAGGAGTCCGAGCGGCTGCGCACGGAGGCGGCCGAGCGGATCCGGACGCTGCAGGAGCAGGCCGCCACGGAGGCCGAGGGCCTGCGCAACGAGGCCGCCGCCGACGCCGCGCAGTCCCGCGCCGAGGGTGAGTCCGTCGCCGTACGGCTGCGCAGCGAGGCCGCGGCCGAGGCGGAGCGGCTGAAGACCGAGGCGCAGGAGAGCGCCGACCGGGTGCGTTCCGAGGCTGCCGCCGCCGCCGAGCGGGTCGGCGCGGAGGCCGCCGAGGCCCTGGCCGCCGCTCAGGAGGAGGCCGACCGCCGCCGCCGGGCCGCCGAGGAGGCGCTCGGCTCCGCGCGCGCCGAGGCGGAGCAGGAGCGCGAGCGTGCCCGCGAGCAGAGCGAGGAGCTCCTGGCCTCCGCCCGTAAGAGGGTCGAGGAGGCGCAGGCCGAGGCCCAGCGGCTGGTCGAGGAGGCGGAGAGCCGGGCCGCCGAGCTCGTCTCCGCCGCCGAGCGGACCGCCCAGCAGGTGCGGGACTCCGTCGCCGGACTGCAGGAGCAGGCCGAGGAGGAGATCACCGGGCTCCGCTCAGCCGCCGAGCACGCGGCGGAGCGGACGAGGACCGAGGCGCAGGAGGAGGCCGACCGGGTCAGGTTCGACGCCTACGCCGAGCGTGAGCGGGCCACCGAGGACGCCGGCCGCGTCCGTCAGGTCGCGCACGAGGAGGCGGAGGCCGCTAAGGCTTTGGCCGAGCGGACCGTCTCCGAGGCCATCGCCGAGTCGGAGAAGCTGCGTTCGGACACCTCGGAGTACAGCCAGCGGGTCCGTACCGAGGCGTCCGACGCCCTCGCGTCGGCGGAGCAGGACGCCTCGCGCGCCCGTGCCGAGGCCCGCGAGGACGCCAACCGGATCCGGTCCGAGGCGGCGGCGCAGGCCGACCGGCTCATGGCCGAGGCGACGACCGAGAGCGAGCGGATCCGCACCGAGGCCACCGAGCAGTCGGAACGCTTCGTACGGGAGGCGACCGACGAGGCGGAACGGCTGCGCGCGGAGGCGGCGCAGACCGTCGGTTCGGCCCAGGAACACGCGGCCCGCGCCCGCGAGGAGTCGGAGCGGCTGCGCGCCGACGCCGAGTCCGCCGCGAAGCGGTTGCGCGCCGACGCCGAGTCCGCCGCGGAACAGCTGCGGGCGGAGGCCCGTCAGAAGGCGGACCGGCTGCTGGACGAGGCACGCGAAGCCGCGGCGAAGCGCCGTACCGATGCCGCCGAGCAGGCCGACCAGCTCGTCAACAAGGCTCAGGAGGAGGCGCTGCGGGCCGCCACCGAGGCCGAGGAGCAGGCCGACAGGATGGTCGGGGCCGCTCGTAACGAGGCCGTCCGGATCACCTCGGAGGCGACGGTCGAGGGCAACACCCTGGTGGAGCGGGCCCGTACGGACGCGGACGAACTGCTCGTCGGCGCCCGCAGGGACGCCACCGCCACCCGGGAGCGGGCGGAGGAACTCAGGGCCCGGGTCGAGAGCGAGGTCGAGGAACTGCACGAGCGCGCCCGGCGTGAGACCTCCGAGCAGATGAAGACGGCGGGCGAGCGTGTCGACAAGCTGATGAAGGCGGCGACGGAACAGCGGGCGGAGGCCGAGGCCAAGGCCAAGGAGCTCCTCTCGGAGGCGAATTCGGAGGCGAGCAAGGTCCGTATCGCTGCCGTGAAGCGCGCCGAGTCGCTCCTCAAGGAGGCCGAGACCAAGAAGGCCGAGCTGACCCGGGTGGCCGAGAAGCTGCGCGCCGACGCAGAGGCCGAGGCGAAGCAGATGGTCGACGAAGGCCGTCGGGAGCTGGACCTGCTGGTCCGCAGGCGCGAGGACATCAACACCGAGATCTCCCGGGTCCAGGATGTCCTGGAGGCGTTGGAGTCCTTCGAGGCTCCGGGCGGCGCGGGCAAGGCGGCGGGCGGCGCGGGGGGCGTCAAGGCCGGGGCCGCGGCGGGCAACCGGGCCGGGAACAAGGCCTCGGACGGGTAGCCGCTCACGGAATTCACCATGAACGTTCGGCCCTTCGGGTCACAAGCCCTCCGGGGGTCAGCCACTCAAAAGGGGTGTCATTCTCCATATCAAAGCGGCATCTTCACGTTGACACGCCGCTCCGGCCCCTAGGATTCCCTCTAACACCTCACCGGTCTCATTCGACAGGAACCCCATGAGCGACCCTTCCTCCCCCTTCGGCTTCGAGCTCGTGCGACGTGGATACGACCGCGGTCAGGTGGACGACCGCATTACCAAGCTCGTCGCCGACCGTGACAGTGCCCTCACCCGCATCACCTCTCTGGAAAAGCGCATCGAGGAGCTCCACCTCGAAACGCAGAACGCCCAGGCCCAGGTCAACGAAGCCGAGCCGTCGTACGCCGGCCTCGGTGCCCGCGTGGAGAAGATCCTCCGCCTCGCCGAGGAGGAGGCGAAGGACCTGCGTGAGGAGGCCCGCCGCGCGGCCGAGCAGCACCGTGAGCTGGCCGAGTCGGCCGCCCAGCAGGTGCGCAACGACGCCGAGACGTTCGCCGCGGAGCGCAAGGCGAAGGCCGAGGACGAAGGCGTTCGTATCGTCGAGAAGGCCAAGGGCGAGGCGAGCACGCTGCGCACCGACGCCCAGAAGGACGCCCAGCAGAAGCGTGAGGAGGCCGACGCCCTCTTCGAGGAGACCCGCGCCAAGGCCGCCCAGGCCGCCGCGGACTTCGAGACGAACCTCGCCAAGCGCCGTGATCAGTCGGAGCGCGACCTCGCGTCCCGTCAGGCGAAGGCCGAGAAGCGCCTCGCCGAGATCGAGCACCGCGCCGAGCAGCTCCGCCTGGAGGCGGAGAAGCTGCGTACGGACGCCGAGCGCCGGGCCCGCCAGACGGTGGAGACGGCGCAGCGCCAGGCCGAGGACATCGTGGCGGACGCGAACGCCAAGGCCGACCGGATCCGCAGCGAATCGGAGCGCGAGCTGGCGGCGCTCACCAACCGCCGCGACTCGATCAACGCCCAGCTGACCAACGTCCGCGAGATGCTGGCGACGCTGACGGGTGCCGCGGTCGCCGCCGCCGGCTCCCCCTCGGAGGACGACTCCGCCACCCGCGGGGTCCCCGCCCAGCAGACCCGCTGATCCGAGGCGCGTACATCAGCTGTACCCTTTCGCGTGCCCGGTTCCGCCCTTGTGGTGGCGCCGGGCGCGCGGCCGTTCTAGCGTGGCCGCATGATCGAGCTCGACGGCCTCACCAAACGCTTCGGCAGCAAGGTTGCCGTCGACCACCTGTCATGCCGGGTCAGACCGGGCATGGTGACGGGCTTCCTCGGACCGAACGGGGCGGGCAAGTCCACGACCATGCGGATGATGCTCGACCTCGACAACCCGACCAGCGGCACGGTGCGGATCGACGGCCGTCACTACCGCGACCTCCAGGAGCCGCTCAAGCACATCGGGGCGCTTCTGGACGCCAAGTCGATGCACGGCGGGCGCAGCGCGTACAACAACCTCCTGTGTCTCGCCCAGAGCAACCGCATCCCGGCGAGCCGGGTCTCGCACGTGCTGGACACGGTCGGTCTGAGCGCGGTGGCGAAGAAGAAGTCCAAGGGCTTCTCCCTCGGCATGGGCCAGCGGCTGGGCATCGCGGCGGCCCTGCTCGGCGACCCCGAGATCCTGATGTTCGACGAGCCCGTCAACGGTCTGGACCCGGAGGGGATCCACTGGATCAGGAATCTGATGAAGGCCCTCGCGGCGGAGGGCCGGACGATCTTCGTCTCCTCACACCTGATGAGCGAGATGGCCCTGACGGCCGATCATCTGATCGTCATCGGGCAGGGAAAGCTGCTCGCGGACACCTCGATGGCCGACTTCATCCGGGAGAACTCCCGCAGTTTCGTGCGGATGCGCTCCCCTGAGCAGGAGCGCCTGCGCGATCTGCTGCACGCGGAGGGCGTCGTCGCCGTCGAGCCGGGCGACGGCGCGCTGGAGATCGACGACGAGACCCCGGAACGGCTCGGTGAGCTGGCCGGCCGGCACGGCATCGTACTGCACGAGCTCAGTGCCCAGCGGGCCTCCTTGGAGGAGGCGTTCATGCAGATGACCGCGGGCTCCGTGGAATACCACGCCCACTCCGAACGCGACGGTGACCACCCACCGCAGGTGGGCCCCCACTGGGGCGATCAGTGGAACCAGCAGCAGACCGGTGGCGTCGCCGGCGACGGCACGAAGGGACTGTGACGGCGATGGCATCGGTACCCGCGGTCCTGAATTCCGAGTGGACCAAGATCCGTACGGTCTCGTCGACCACCTGGACGCTGATCTCCGCGTTCGTCGTCACCGTCGCCGTGGGCGCGGCCTTGAGCGCCCTGCTGAACAGCCAGTTCGATGATCTCCCGGCTGCCGAACAGGCCACCTTCGACCCGACCTTCGTGAGCTTCTCCGGCATGGTCCTGGGGCAGCTGGCCATGGTCGTCTTCGGTGTCCTGGTAGTGGGTACGGAGTACAGCTCGGGCATGATCCGCACCTCGCTCGCGGCCGTGCCTCAGCGCGGCCCGTTCCTCTTCAGCAAGATCACGGTGGCGGGTCTCCTGGCCCTGCTGGTCGGCCTCGCCACCAGCTTCGCGACCTTCTTCCTCAGCCAGGCCGTGCTCGGCGACCGCGGCACCGGCATCGGCGCGGAGAACGTACTGCGCGCGGTCTTCGGCGGCGGCCTCTACATGGGCCTGATCGCGGTCTTCTCGATGGGCGTGGCCGCGATGCTGCGCAGTTCCATGCTGTCGCTGGGCATCCTGATGCCGTTCTTCTTCCTCGTCTCGCAGATCCTCTCGGCGGTCCCCGGTGCCAGGAGCGTGGCCCGCTACTTCCCCGACCAGGCCGGCTCCAAGATCATGCAGGTGGTCCCGGACGCCATGAACAGCGACCCGGCGCCGTACGGGCCGTGGGCCGGGCTCGGGATCATGGCGCTGTGGGTGGTGGCGGCGCTGGCCGGCGGCTACCTGGTGCTGAAGAAGCGGGACGCCTGAGCGGCGTACGGAACGCCGGCGCTCCACGGAACGGCTTGGCCGGAACCGCCCGCGGCTGGTTATCCTCCTAACTCTTACGGGGGCGTGCGGCCGCGAGCCTGGGCCCCGACGACAGATAAGTCGATGGGGCTGGAGAATGATCGAGGCAGTCGGCCTGACGAAGCGCTACGGCGCGAAGACGGCCGTGCACAACCTTTCCTTCCAGGTGCGGCCAGGGGCCGTCACGGGGTTCCTCGGTCCCAACGGGTCGGGCAAGTCCACCACCATGCGCATGATGCTCGGCCTGGACCGGCCGACGTCCGGACATGTGACGATCGGCGGCCACGCCTTCCGCAGCCTTCCCAACGCGCCGCGCCAGGTCGGGGCGCTGCTCGACGCCAAGGCCGTGCACGGCGGGCGCAGCGCCCGTAACCACCTGCTGTGCCTGGCCCAGCTGGCGGGTATCCCGGCGGCCCGGGTGGACGAGGTCCTCGGTGTCGTCGGGCTGCAGGACGTCGCGAAGAAGCGGTCCAAGGGCTTCTCCCTCGGCATGGGCCAGCGGCTCGGGATCGCGGCGGCGCTGCTCGGCGACCCGCAGGTGCTGCTCTTCGACGAGCCGGTCAACGGACTGGACCCCGAGGGCATCCTCTGGGTGCGCAACCTGATGAAGCAGCTGGCGGCCGAGGGCCGTACGGTCTTCGTCTCCAGCCACCTGATGAGCGAGATGGCCCTCACCGCCGATCATCTGATCGTCATCGGCCGCGGACAGCTCCTTTCCGACATGAGCGTCACCGACTTCATCTCGGCCAACTCCGCGGACTTCGCCCGGGTACGCCTCCCGGCGGACCGGCCCGAGTACCGGGAGAAGCTGACCGCCTCGCTCACGGAGGCGGGCGGCCAGGTCATGCCCGAGCCGGACGGTGCCCTGCGGATCACCGGGCTCGAACTGCCCCGGATCAGCGATCTGGCGCATGCGTCGGACGTCCGGCTGTGGGAACTCTCCCCGCACCGGGCGTCGCTCGAGGAGGCGTACATGCGGATGACACAGGGCGCCGTGGACTACCGCTCGACGGTGGACGCCAAGGAAGGGCTCCAGCCGCCGCCCGGCTACGGACAGCCCGGGCAGGGGGGGTACGCACAGCCCGGCTGGACGCCCCAGCCCCCGCCGGAGGTCCCGCAGCAGGGCTGGTACGCCCCGCCGCCCCCGGGACAGAACCCGTACGCCGGCGCCCCGGCCCCGGCATCCGCAGCCACCGCGGGCACGACCGAACGCAAGACCAGCGAGGACCCCCGATGACGATGCCGGCGACTCCCCCGCAGGCGCACCAGGCCCCCCGGCACCCGCAGCAGGGGCCGTCCGGCCCGTCCGGCCTGTACGCCTCACCGATCCCCGTACGCACCCCCGGCCTCGGTGACGCGATCGCCTCCGAGTGGACGAAGATCCGCTCCGTGCGCTCCACGGTGTGGACCCTCGGGGTGATGATCGTGCTGCTGATCGGTATCGGACTGCTCACCGCCTTCGTCGTGAGCCTGTCGGACGCCTCCATGGGCAGGACCCCCGTACTCAGCCTCGGGTTCTTCGGGGTGCTGCTCGGGTCGATCTGCGTGATCACTCTCGGCGTGCTGACCATCGCGTCCGAGTACAGCACCGGGATGATCCGTACGACGCTGACCGCGTGCCCGAGCCGGGCCCGGATGCTGATCGCGAAGTCGGTGGTCTTCTTCCTGCTCGCCTTCACGATCACCACGGTGACCACCGGGATCGTCGGTGTCCTGCAGACGGCCATGCTGGACGGTGCCACTCCCGACACCGGCTTCTGGGTGCGCTCCACGGTCGGGGTGGGCCTCTACGTGGCCACGCTCGGGCTGCTCTCGCTGGCGCTCGGTGCGATCGTCCGGCATTCGGCGGGGGCGATCACGATCATGATCGCGGTGGTGCTGCTCCCGCTCGTGCTGGCGATGTTCATGTTCTCGCCGTCGCTGTCCGGTGTGCAGGAGGCGTTCTTCCAGTACTCGATCCCCGCCCAGCTCGGAGCGATGTACGACGCCTCGGTGACCATCTCGGGGTCGTCGGGCTGGGAGCCGCTGTGGATCCTCCTCGGCGTGACCGCGGTGGCCATGGCCGGGGCCTTCGTGTCGCTGGACCGGCGGGACGTCTGACACTCAGTAGCGCGGAGCGTTCCTGGACCGCTGCACCCGTGTGGTGCGGCGGTCCTTCGCGTTCCAGCAGGCCTTGTGCCAGTGCCTGCGGTCGTCGATCCCCCCGAACTCGGGCCAGGTGACGAGGTGCGGGACCCCGGACGGGATCTCCTGGTCGCAGCCGGGGCAGCGGTAGCGCTTGCCCGCCGCGCTCGCGCCGCTCACCGGGCGCACCGACCACTCCTCGCCCTGCCAGCTCTCGGTGGCGCCTCCCCCGCCGTACCGCCCGGTCTGCTCTCGTGCGTTGCCGAAGGGGCTCTCTCCGCCTCGGGGGCGGTTGCGGCGCGGGGACACGGGACACCTCACGGGGTGGCGGTACGGGCAGATCGTTCCGTCCAGCCTAGAGGCATCGTCCGGGGGCAGGCGCCGGGTGTGACGCGTGAGCGGGGAGGAGTGAGTGGGTTACCGGAAAATCGCAACAGCTTCGCCGTGGACCGTGCCTTTGGCACGTGTCGGACGTTGTTGCCGGTGGAGGGGGACAGCCGCGTGGCCGTAAGGAGGCAGTAGGCGATGCGCGTAGGAACGTTCGTACTGGCAGCCCAGTTCCCGGGCCAGGGACAGGGTGAGGCCCTGCACCGGGCCGTCAGATCCGCAGAGGTCGCGGAGGAGTCGGGTCTCGATTCCGTCTGGCTGGCAGAACACCACTTCGTGCCGTACGGGGTGTGTCCGTCCGCCACGACACTGGCTGCCCTGCTGCTCGGCCGCACCCGCAGGATCCGCGTGGGCACAGCGGTGAGCGTACTGCCGAACCAGCATCCGGTCATGCTCGGCGAACAGGCCGCGCTGCTGCATCTGACGAGTGAGGGGCGCTTCTCCCTCGGGGTGGGGCGTGGTGGCCCGTGGGTCGACCTGGAGGTGTTCGGCGGAGGTCTCGAAGCGTACGAGACGGGCTTCCCCGAGGCACTGGAGCTGTTGCTCGACTGGCTCGGCAAGCCCCGGGTGGCGGGCCGCGGGGAGCGTTTCGGCTTCCGTGAGGTGGCCGTCGTGCCCCGGGCCGACGAGCTCCTCGGGGACGGGCCGCCGGGGCCCGAGGTGATCGTCGCGTGCACGTCGCCGAAAAGCGTGGAACTCGCCGCCGAAAAGGGTTTGCCGATGCTCCTCGGGATGCATTGCGGTGACGAGGAGAAGGCCGGCATGGTCGCTCTGTGGCGCTCGGCCGCCCGGGAGGCCGGTCAGCCGGCGGAGGTCGTGGAGCGAGTAGCACATGTGTCCGCAGGGGTGGCGCAGATCGCCGACCGCCCCGCGGACGCCGTGGAGACGCTCGTGAAGGCGATGCCCGGCTGGCTGCGGCAGGGACTCGACGCCCATGTGACGGTCGACGGCCGTCACCGGGTGATGCGCGACCCCGTGGCGTACACGGAGTTCCTCTGCGGCCTGCATCCGATCGGCCCGCCCCGTCTCGCCGCGGACCGGCTGGCGGCCACGGCGGAGCGTACGGGCATCACCCGCTTCGCCCTCATGGCCGAGGGGTCGGGCGATCTCGCGGCGACGGAGACGAATGTGCAGCGGCTGGGCACGGAAGTGCTGCCGTTGCTGGAGTGACCCGTTCACGCCGGTGGTGCGGTGGTGCGGGAGCTGCCGCCCCGGAGCCAGTTGCACCTCCTGCGGCCCGAAGCGGCAGCAGAAGCGTTCAGCAGTCCCGTAGTTCGGGCGACTGGTTGAGCAGCTGGCCTCTCACCGATGTGAACCGGGCCAGCCTCTCGTCGACCGAGGTGTCCAGTGGGAACACCGCCACGCGGTGGCAGTTCTGGAATGCCAGGCGCACTCCGAAGTGGCGCTGCAGCGCGCCGCGTATCGCATCACTCGCGAGCGCACGCAGCAGCTGACCGCGTGCCTGCTCGTCCGGCGGGGGCGTCTGGTTGTCGGCGAACTCTCCGCCGTCGACCTTCAGCTGGGCCACCAGGGAGCTGATCATCTCCCACGCGTAGGGCAGGGAGGTCCGGACGCAGTCGACGAAGTCGGCTTCGTCGACCTCGCCTCGCTCGGCCTGTTCCAACAGCGCCGGTGAGACGTCGAGCGACATGGGTTCTCCTCTCGCGACCCCGACAGGTGGCCGGGGCCTTACGGGCAAGACAGGATGGCGACGCTGCGTACACAGACGGCGACCTCCTGCTTCCACGGTAAGGGCGCAGTCCGGGCCGCACCAGGAGATTGGGAACACAACCGGCCAGTATCGAACGGTCGCAAAGAGGGGCAAGCCAGATCGGCACCCGTGAAGTGGTGCACGGGGGACGTGCGGGAATCGCGTGGAGCCCGGGTGGTCGAGTAGCGTTGCCGACCATGCGTCTCGTCATCGCCCGTTGCTCCGTCGACTACGCGGGCCGGCTCACCGCCCACCTGCCCTCCGCCCCCCGTCTGATCCTGGTGAAGGCGGACGGCAGCGTCTCGATCCACGCCGACGACCGGGCATACAAACCTCTCAACTGGATGTCCCCGCCGTGCACCCTGAAGGAGGGCGCCGACGACAGCGAGGGCGTCTGGACCGTGGTGAACAAAGCGGGCGAGAAACTGATCATCACGATGGAGGAGATCCTTCACGACTCGTCCCATGAGCTGGGTGTCGACCCGGGGCTCATCAAGGACGGTGTGGAGGCGCACCTCCAGGAGCTGCTCGCCGACCGCATCGAGACGATCGGCGAGGGCTACACCCTGATCCGCCGCGAGTACCCGACCGCGATCGGCCCGGTCGACATCCTGTGCCGGGACGCGGACGGCGCGACGGTGGCCGTGGAGCTGAAGCGGCGGGGCGACATCGACGGCGTGGAGCAGCTGACGCGCTATCTGGAACTGCTGAACCGCGATCCGCATCTGGCGCCGGTGCGGGGCGTGTTCGCGGCACAGGAGATCAAGCCGCAGGCGCGGGTGCTGGCGACGGACCGTGGGATCGGGTGCCTGGTCCTCGACTACGACGCGATGCGCGGCATCGAGGACGACAAGCTGCGGCTGTTCTGACCCGGGGCTGTCGCCCCCTTGTGACGCCGTACGGGCCCGTTCTCCGGACCCGTACGGCGATTTCTTTTTCAGGCCATGGCCGGTGAGGCGGTACCGCTCTCCGTCGCCGAAGCCGTGACGGTCTCGACCGGTCCGCTCGCCGAGCCGGAGGTCTCCGGCTCCGTCGGAGTGTCCGTCGGGGTCGGCTCCTCGGTGGGCGTGTCGGTCGGGGTCCCGGTCGGGGTCCCGGACTCGGACTCGCTGGGAGTCGGGGGCGTCGGCTTCGTCCTCGTCGGCGAAGGACTGCCCTGTGACGGCGAGCCGCTGGGGCTGCCGCTCGACGGGGTGCCCGTGCCCGGGCTCGTCACGGGCCCCGAGGTACCCGGGGACGGGGTGGCGCTCGCGGAGGGGGCGGCGGTGCCGGACGGGGCGGCGGGGGACTCGGAGCCGCCACCGGCCGTGCCCTCGCCCGTGGCCGGGTCGTCGGCCGGCTCGTCCGCGGAGAAGCCGTTCCCGCCGTCGTCCTCGCTCGCCGACTGCTCCGTCGTGACGTTCTGCCCCTCCGGTTCCTCGCCTCCCGAGGTGGCGCCCAGTGTCACCACCGTGCCGAGCACGGCCGCCAGCAGCGCGCCCGCGCCCACCGCGACGAGGTTGCGCCGGGCGCCCCTGAGCACCCCCGTGCGCCCGTCGGCCGCGCCGGCGGGCGGCGGGCTCCGGCGGGCGACCAGGGTCGCGGCCGTCTCGGTCTGCCGGGGGAAGAGGGGCGTGGCCGCCGGGACGCCGGCGGGGGGTGAGGCCACCGGCGCGGCGTGACGCGGGGCCGTCGTCTCCTCGCCCGCCGGGGTGCTGTGCAGCGGTTCGCCCGAGCGGTCCGCGACGAGCGCGAGCGCCCGGCGTCCCGCCACCGCGCCCGCCTTGTCGGCGAGCGCCCCGCGCATGCCGATGGACGCCTCGAGCTCGGCTCTGGCCCGGTCCAGATGACCGGTGCAGAGCGCGAGGACACCCAGCTCATGGTGGAAATACGCCTCTTCGGCCACCTCACCGGCGAGCCGTGCGGCCTCCTGGCCGGCCCGGAGCGCCTTCTCCCAGGCGCCCCACTGCATCCCGGCCGCGAAGGCGGGAGCGGCGCTGCGGGCGAGCAGGACGGCCACACTCGCCTGTCCCGGCGCCTCGCCGGGGACGAGGCGGGTCATCGAGGCGAGGAGGGCATCCGCCTCGGCGACCGCGCGTTCCGGGGTGACGGAGGGGTGTCCTGCCCACCAGGTGTAGTGCTGGGCGGCGCTGCGGGCGTGTGCGTCCGCGCTCTCGCCGTATCCGCTCGCCTCCAGCTGGGCCAGGACGCCGGCGGCCAGCCGGTAACGGGGGCCCGCCGGGGAGAGGAGACCGACGAGAGCCAGCTCGCCCAGTGCGGCATCCGCGTGGGTGTCCCCCACGAGGGCGGGCAGATGCGCCTGGTGGGGCACCTCGCCACCGAGCGCGACGGCGAAGCGCAGGGTCTCACGGGCGGCCTCGCTCAGCCGGGAGGCGAGCAGGGCGGCGGGCGCCGCGCCCTCGCCGAGGCTGGGCAGCGGGAGGCGAGCCGGCTCGACCCGGCCGAAGGGCGCGTCGGCCGGGTCGTCGCCGTAACCCTCGAACGCCTCCTGGCCGGGGCGCAGGTCGTCGCGCTGGCGCAGCAGGGCACCGGCCTGGACGAAGCGCAGCGGCAGCCCCTCGGACTCGAACCAGAGGTCTCCCGCCCAGTTCGCCTCCTCCTCGGTGAGGGGGCGCTCCACGACGTGTTCCATCAGCTCGATCGAGGCACTGCGGCCGAGGCCGGCGAGGAGGACCTCCTCGAGGTTCGCGTCGGCCGCGGGCGCGGACGCGTCGGGGGCGGTGGCGAAGAGGAAGGCGCACTCCGGGGTGGCGTCGAGCAGCTCCTGGAGCGCGGCACCACCGAGCTCCAGGTCGTCGACGACGACGACGGCACCGATGGCGCTGACGAGCGCGAGGAGCCCTTCGCGGTCGGGCCGGTGCAGCGGAGCCCGGTAGACGGCCTCGAACAGCGCGTGGAGCAGTTCGGGAGCGCTCCGCTTGTACCCGGAGAGCCGCACGACCCCGTCAGGTGCCAGGTCCGCGCAGTCGGCGGCCACGGCGTCCAGGAGGGCCGTGCGGCCGGACCCGGCCTGGCCGGTGAGGCACACCGAGCGCCCCCGGGCGAGCAGGCGTACCAACCGCTCGCGCTCCTCCTGGCGTTCGAGGAGGGGCATCTGCGGTGCGGGCGGCCCGGGAGGCACGGGCGGCGCGGCGGCGCGCTCACGCTCCGCACGCTGGGCGGCGGTGTGGCGTACGGGCGTGCCGGGCCGCTCCCCCGGCCGGCAGGGCTCGATCTCGCTGCCGTCGACCGGATTGACGGTGAGCAGGAAGTCGCCCGTCGTCAGCTGTACCGTGCGGGACTGCTGGGGTGTCTGGTGCCCGAAGTCGGGCGTCAGCGGATCGCGGGACTGCCGTCGCCGCCCGCCGTCCTCACCGGAAGGACCGTTGCCGTGACCGTGCTCTTCCGGTCCCCGATTGGTCGGGTCCATCGTCAAAGTCCCCCAGACGCGCAGCGCGCGGTAGTCCCTCCGGCCTCGCACGCCCGATGCCGCTCCCGGTCCGGTGTCCGCCAGCGGGTCCTCGTCGGTCGGCGGACGGCCGAACCCTAAACCTTCGCACAGTATCCACGAACCGGCGGGGGGCCGCGCCGTCCCTCACGTCACGTTCTCGTGAGGATTGTGCGTAGGCCGCCACCGCGTTCAGACGCGCGGCAGGGAGTCCGCGGCGAGCCCGCCCTCGATGGCCAGGATCCTGTGCAGCCTCGTCGCCACCAGCAGACGCTGCATCTGCGGCGGGACACCGCGCAGCACCAGCCGCCGGCCGGCCCGGCCGGCTCTGCGGTGCGCGCCCATGATGACGCCGAGTCCGGTGGCGTCCCACGAGTCCAGCTCGGTCAGGTTCAGCACGAGGTCGCCGGCCCCGTCGTCGACGGCCGAGTGCAGAACCGTACGGGCGTCCGCCGCGCTTCGGACGTCGAGGCGGCCCCCGACGACCAGCTCGGCGTGGTCGCCCCTGATGTGCATATGCGCTCCCCGGAAGTACTCCGCGTGGTCGGTCTGTCTCGTTTTCCCTCTGTCTCTGCCACAACTGACGGCCGCAGCGACAGGGAAGTTGCCGTCTGTGAGCGAACCGATACCGAATTCACCCCGAGGAGTGAAGCAGGTCCGGTGGCCCCCCACTGGATCCGGGCGCCGGGCGGCACCGGATCCCGGCTCCCCGGGCCTGATTGACGGCACATCAGACGGCCCGGGGCCCCGGTCGTGATCAGTAGGTGTAGAAGCCTTGCCCGCTCTTGCGCCCGATGTCACCCGCGTCGACCATCCGGCGCATCAGTTCGGGAGCGGCGAACTTCTCGTCCTGGGACTCGGTGTAGATGTTGCCCGTGGCGTGCAGGAGGATGTCCACGCCGGTCATGTCGGCCGTGGCGAGCGGACCCATCGCGTGGCCGAAGCCCAGCTTGCAGGCGGTGTCGATGTCCTCGGCCGAGGCGACGCCCGACTCGTACAGCTTGGCCGCCTCGACGACCAGCGCCGAGATCAGCCGGGTGGTGACGAAGCCCGCGACGTCGCGGTTGACGACGATGCAGGTCTTGCCCACGGACTCGGCGAACTCCCGTGCGGCGGCGAGGGTTTCGTCGCTGGTCTTGTATCCGCGCACCAGCTCGCAGAGCTGCATCATCGGGACCGGCGAGAAGAAGTGCACACCGACGACCCGCTCCGGGTGCTCCGTCACGGCCGCGATCTTGGTGATCGGGATGGCGGAGGTGTTGGAGGCGAGGACGGCGTCCTGCCGTACGAGCTTGTCGAGCGTACGGAAGATCTCGTGCTTGACCTCGAGCTTCTCGAAGACGGCCTCGACGACGACGTCCGCGTCGGCCACCGCGTCGAGGTCGGTGGTCGTGGTGATCCGGGCGAGCGCGGCCTCGGCGTCGGCCGCCTCCAGCTTGCCCTTGGCGACGAACTTGCCGTAACTGGCCTCGATGCCGCCGCGCCCACGGGCCAGGGCCTCGTCGGTGACATCACGCAGCACGACGTCCCAGCCCGCCTGGGCGGAGACCTGCGCGATACCGGACCCCATGAGTCCGGCGCCGATGACGGCGAGCTTCCTGGCCACGTTTCGCACCCCAATACCTGTCGGTTGTCCGCATGCTCTCCGGCGGAGATTAGTACCCGTGAGGGGCCAGGAGGCCGCGAAGAGATGCGCGTCACGTCTCACATGACGGACATCACACCGGCCGGTGTCACGCGACGGCGCGTCGTGCGTAGTTGAGCACCTTCTCACCGAGGAGGTCCTCCATGTCGTCGAGCAGGACGAGCGCGTCGCGTGAGACCTCGCCGGTTCCGCGCCCCGCGACCATCTCGCCGCCGATGTACGCCATGAGCGTGCTGTGGACCCAGGAGAGCTGACCGGCCACCAGGACCGGGGTCCGGTCACCCCGGTCCGCCCCGGACTCCTCCCGCAGGGTCTCCTCCAGGTGCAGCTGCGCCTCCTGACCGATGTGCCAGAGGCGGGCCTTGAGGCTGTCGGCGCCCTCGATGACCCGCATGAAGCTCGCGTACCCGTCCATGAGGCCGACCGTCGGCGAGACGCCCTCCACCTGGATCCGCAGCTCACCCAGAACGGCCTCGGCGGCGGACTCCCCCTCGCCCCGGCCACGGACATAGCGCGAGAGCCGGTCGACGATGCCACGGCTGCGGTCCAGGAAGAGGTCCTCCTTGGCCGGGAAGTAGTTGTACACCGTGTTCACCGAGACGTCGGCGGCCTGGGCGATCTCGGCGATCGTGACCGCGTCGAACCCCCGCTCCACGAAGAGCCCGGTGGCCACGTCCGAGAGGTGCTGTCTCGTCCGGCGCTTCTTCCGCTCCCTCAGTCCCTCAGCCATGGCCCCATCCTACGGATCCCATGGTGCCGTTTAAATTTTGGGGACATTGCATTTTTTAAGTCATTCTGTTTTCCTGTTCCCCATGCCGATCATCAGCACCTCCGGGCTGGCCCGGACCTTCACGGCCAAGGCGGGGCCGGTACACGCCGTGCGTTCGGTCGACCTGACCGTCATGCCGGGCGAGATCGTCGGTCTCCTCGGCCCCAACGGCGCGGGCAAGACCACCACGCTGCGCATGCTCACCACGCTGCTCGCCCCCACGGGCGGTGCGGCCACCGTCGCGGGCTGCGACCTCGCCGGGAATCCGGCGGGAGTCCGCGAGAAGTGCGGTTACGTCGCCCAGTCCGGCGGGGTGGACCCGCACGTCACCGTGCGGGAGGAGCTCGTCACCCAGGGGCGCCTGTACCGGCTGAGCAGGACCGACGCGCTCGCGCGTGCGGCGGAGCTGGCCGGACGACTCGGCCTCGGTGACCTGCTCGACCGGAAGACGGCCGCGCTCTCCGGCGGCCAGCGCCGTCGTCTCGACATCGCGATGGGCCTCACCCACCGTCCGCCCGTGCTCTTCCTCGACGAGCCGACCACCGGACTCGACCCCGGCAGCCGGGAGGACCTGTGGGACCTCGTCCGGGGGTTGCGGGACGACTCCGGCACGACGGTGGTGCTCACCACCCACTACCTCGACGAGGCCGACGCCCTCGCGGACCGGCTGGTCGTCATCGACGGCGGCCTGGTCGTCGCCGAGGGCGCGCCGGCCGCGCTCAAGACCGAGCACGCCGGGTCGCCCGACGCCTCGCTCCACGACACCTTCCTCGCGATCACCGGGCGGGTCCCGGCCGCCGCCGAGGCCGCCCCCGTCGCCGTATAGGACCGCCATGCTTCTCCACGACACCTCGCTGATCTTCGGCCGGTACGTCCGGCAGACCCTGCGCTCCCGGTTCCAGATCTTCTTCGGGATCCTGATGCCGCTGCTCCACCTGCTCTTCTTCGGCCCGCTGCTCACGAGCCTCCCGCTCGGCTCCTCCGGTGACTCCTGGCAGGTCCTGGTACCCGGCCTGCTCCTCCAACTGGGCCTTCTGGGAGCCTCGTTCGCCGGTTTCTCGATCATCATCGAGAAGTCGACGGGGGTGATCGAGCGCATGCGGGTGACCCCCGTCAGCCGCCTGGCCCTCCTGCTGGGGCGGGTCCTGCGTGACGCCCTGCTGTTCGTGTTCCAGGCCGTCCTGCTGGTCCTCGCCGCACTGGTCATGGGACTGCGCGCGCCCCTGGCCGGGGTCCTCATCGGCTTCGCGTTCGTCGGCCTGCTCACCGTGTCGCTGGCCTCGCTGTCCTACGCGCTGGCGATGAAGGTGCGTACGCCCCAGGAGTTCGGGCCGGTGATCAATTCGCTCACCACGCCGGCCGTGCTGCTCTCCGGCCTGATGCTCCCGATGACGCTCGGCCCCGCGTGGCTGGACGTCCTGTCGCACTTCACGCCGTTCCGCTACCTCGTGGACGCGGTGCGGGACGCGTACGTCGGCTCGTACGCCACGGCGCACATGCTGTACGGAGTCCTGGTGGCGCTCACGTTCGCCCTTCTGGCTGTGACGGTGGGCACGCGCGTCTTCCGCAGGGCCGGGGCGTAACTACGCTGGGCCCATGGTCAATCTGACGCGCATCTACACCCGTACCGGCGACAAGGGCACCACCGCCCTCGGCGACATGAGCCGGACCGCCAAAACCGATCTGCGGATCGCGGCCTACGCCGACGCCAACGAGGCCAATGCCGTCATCGGTACGGCCATCGCGCTCGGCAACCTCTCCGAGGACGTGGTGAAAGTACTCGTCCGCGTGCAGAACGACCTGTTCGACGTGGGCGCGGACCTGTCCACGCCGGTGGTGGAGAACCCGGAGTACCCGCCGCTGCGGGTGGAGCAGTCGTACGTCGACAAGCTGGAGGCGGACTGCGACACCTTCCTGGAGGAGCTGGAGAAGCTCCGCAGTTTCATCCTTCCGGGCGGCACTCCGGGGGCGGCGCTGCTGCACCAGGCCTGCACGGTCGTCCGGCGGGCGGAGCGGTCCACCTGGGCGGCGCTGGAGGTGCACGGGGACGTGATGAACGCACTGGCGGCCACCTACCTCAACCGCCTCTCCGACCTCCTGTTCATCCTGGCCAGGACGGCGAACAAGGAGGTCGGCGACGTGCTGTGGGTACCGGGCGGCGACCGCTGATCAGCGGCCCGCCCCGGCCCGGTCCCCGGGCTCCTGCTTGGGGAACACCGTGTAACCGCCGGCGATGGCCAGGTTGATCCCGATCACCCAGAGCATCTTCTGCTGCCACGTCTGCAGCGAGCCGGTGTCACCGCTCTCGCCGATGTACCAGATCGCCGCCTGGAGCAGGGCCGTGGCCGTCACCGCGGCCACGATCCAGCGGGCGGCGGTGCGCCACTCGTGGGCGGCCCGCGCCATCCCGTACCTCGGGGGCTTCACCGGCGGCGGACCGCCCGCGAAGCGGTGGGCGACCCTGGCGTCGACCCACTTGATGGTGGAGTGGCCGAGTCCCACCGTGAAGCCGATGTAGACGGCGGCGATGCCGTGCCTCAGGCCCGGCTCGGCGCCGTTCTTCAGGTCCATGGCCGTCACCACCAGCAGGACGACCTCCAGCAGGGGCTCGCACAGCAGCACGGCCGCGCCCAGCCGGGGTTTCCTCGCGACGTACCGCAGCGCGAGTCCGGCGGCCAGCAGGACCCAGAAGCCGACCTCGCAGAGCACGATCAGTGTGACGATCACGGCGCTTCTCCTTCCGTCCCCCTCAAGAATCCCCTCCGGGCGGAGCCGGATCGTCGTCGGCAGTGACGAGAGGTGACTGCATCCTTCGATGTAGCCGCACCTCACCCCGCGTACGGACGTGGGGCGGGTCCACGGCGTGTTGGATGGACCTGTGTCCACCACTCTGCGACCGCACCGCCACGACCTGCTGATCGCGGTGACCGGACTGGCGGGCGGACTGGCCCTCTGGGCCACCGGGCTGCACCCCCAGGCCGGGCGCCTCTTCGACGCCCACTGGGTGGCGCTCGTACCGCTCACGGTGACGGCCTGCCTGGAGCTGCTGCGCCGGAGCCTGCCGCGGACCGCGGTCGCCCTCGGAACACTCGCGCTGCTCGCCGACCAGTTCACGACGGGCAGCCTGGTGACGATCCTGATGTACACCGACCTCATGTACGCGGCGGTGGTCTACGGGTCTCCGGCCACCGCCCGGCGGATCCCGGTGGCCACGTTCCTGGTCACCGTCGCCGTCACCATCGGGTTCTTCGCCTGGGTCCGTGTTCCCGAGGCCCTGCTGATCGCCGTGGCGACCGGGCTGGTCCTGTTCGCCCCGTCCCTCACCGGTGTCAGCGTGCGCAATCACCGGGAGGCCGCCGAGGCGGCGCGCCTCCGGGCGGACCAGACCGCGCTGCTGGCGGAGACGGACCGCGTGCAGGCGGTGACCGCCGAGCGTTCCCGGATGGCCCGCGAACTGCACGACGTGATCGCCAACCATCTCTCCGCGATCGCCGTCCACTCCACCGCCGCGCTCTCCCTCGACGATCCGGGCACCTCCCGGGAGGCCCTCGGGGTGATCCGGCGGAACAGCGTCGACGGGCTGGCCGAGATGCGGCGGCTGATCGGGCTGCTGCGGGAGAACGGCGCCGCCGGCCCGCCGAGTGCGGCTCCGACCCTCGCCTCCCTGGACGCTCTCGTGGAACAGGCCGGCGCGAACTCCGCGTCCAGCGGACTCACCGTCACCCTGGACGACGGCCGGGAGGAGTCCGGCCCGCTGCCCGCGCCGGTGGAGCTCGCGGCGTACCGGATCATCCAGGAATCACTGACGAACGCGCTCAAGCACGCGGCGCCCGGCCCGGTGTCGGTCCGGCTGGGACGGACGCGCGGGGTCCTCACCGTCGAGGTGAGCAGCGTGCTCGGCGACCGGGCGGGGCCGCGTGCACCTGGTTCGGGGGCCGGCCTGGTGGGGGTGCGGGAACGGGTGGCGCTGCTGGGCGGGACGATCGAGGTGGGGCCGGAGACCCGGGGCGACGGCGCCGGGATCTGGCTGGTGCGGGCCGAACTGCCCGTCGAGGAGAGGACGCAGTGGAGATGACGATCCGGGTACTGGTCGCTGAGGACCAGTCGGCCGTGCGCGCGGGACTGGTGCTGATCCTGGGCAGCGCGCCGGACATCGAGGTCGTGGGCGAGGCGGCCGACGGCGAGGCCGCCGTGCGCCTGGCCCGCGAGCTCCGTCCGGATCTGGTGCTGATGGACATACAGATGCCCAGGCTCGACGGGGTGTCCGCGACGCGGCAGGTCGTGGCGGAGCGGCTGGCGGACGTGCTGGTGCTGACGACGTTCGACCTGGACGAATACGTCTTCGGCGCGCTGCGCGCGGGGGCGTCGGGCTTCCTGCTGAAGAACACCGACGCGCACGACCTGCTCGACGCCGTGCGCACGGTGGCCCGCGGTGAGGGCATGATCGCCCCGGCCGTGACGCGGCGGCTGATCGAGGAGTTCGCCGGGGTCTCCTCCGCGCGCCGGCCGGGCGGCCCGGTCCCGGAGTCCCTCGACACCCTGACGCGCCGTGAGCGGGAGGTGCTGGGCTGTCTCGGCGAGGGGCTGTCCAACGCGGAGATCGCGGGACGGCTCTCGATGGCGGAGGCGACGGTGAAGACGCACGTCAGCAGGCTGCTCGGCAAGCTGGAGCTGCGGAGCAGGGTGCAAGCTGCCGTACTCGCACAGGAGTTGGGCCTTTGATCTGAGACATGGATCTTTGGTCTGGACCTCTTGACGATTGGTCCAGACCTTCCTAATCTCACCGGACACGCTGCGGTGAGTACGCGAGGAAGAAGCGGGCTCAGGGCGACGCAGGGTTTGCAGGTTACGGATCATCCCCGTCTGCCGGACCTCACCCGAGGAGCACCGTTGAGCACTGACAACCCCGTACGCCTCTCCCGACTCAGATGGAGACGCGCAGCCGGCACATCCACCAGGTCCAAAGCGGTCGCGGGCCTCACCGCGCTGCTGCTCCCCCTCGCCGCGATGGTCGGCCTGGCCTCCCCCGCCGAGGCCGCCACCTCCGCGACCGCCACCTACGTCAAGAAGTCCGACTGGGGCACCGGGTTCGAGGGCGGATGGACGGTCAAGAACACCGGCACGACCGCCCTCTCCTCCTGGACGATCGAGTGGGACTTCCCCTCCGGCACCACGGTCGGCTCCGCCTGGGACGCCACCGTCACGAACTCCGGAACCCACTGGACCGCCAAGAACCTCGGCTGGAACGGCACGGTCGCCCCTGGTGCCAGCATCAGCTTCGGCTTCAACGGCACCGGTTCCGGCTCCCCCACCGGCTGCAAGCTGAACGGCGCCTCCTGCGACGGCGGCAGCGTCCCCGGCGACAACCCGCCGTCCAAGCCCGGCACGCCGACCGCGAGCAACGTGACGGACACCTCGGCGAAGCTCAGCTGGAGCGCCGCCACCGACGACAAGGGCGTCAAGAACTACGACGTCCTGCGCGACGGCGCCAAGGTCGCGACGGTCACCACGACGACGTACACCGACACCGCCCTCACCAAGGGCACGGACTACTCCTACACGGTGCAGGCCCGCGACACCGCTGACCAGACCGGTCCGGTCAGCGCCCCGGTCGCCGTCCGCACCACCGGCACCACCGACCCGGGCAACCCCGGCACCGGCGACAAGATCAACCTGGGCTACTTCACCGAGTGGGGCGTCTACGGGCGCAACTACCACGTGAAGAACCTCGTGACCTCCGGGTCCGCCGAGAAGATCACGCACATCAACTACGCCTTCGGCAACGTCCAGAACGGCAAGTGCACCATCGGTGACAGCTACGCCGACTACGACAAGGCCTACACCGCCGACCAGTCGGTCGACGGCGTCGCCGACACCTGGGACCAGCCGCTGCGCGGCAACTTCAACCAGCTCCGCAAGCTGAAGGCCAAGTACCCCCACATCAAGGTCCTCTGGTCCTTCGGCGGCTGGACCTGGTCCGGTGGCTTCCCGCAGGCCGCCCAGAACCCGGCCGCATTCGCCCAGTCCTGCTACGACCTGGTCGAGGACCCCCGCTGGGCCGACGTCTTCGACGGCATCGACATCGACTGGGAGTACCCCAACGCCTGCGGTCTCACCTGTGACACCAGCGGCCCGGCGGCACTGAAGAACGTCGCCTCCGCCCTGCGGACGAAGTTCGGCACCGGCAACCTGGTCACCGCGGCGATCACCGCGGACGCCTCGGCGGGCGGCAAGATCGACGCCGCCGACTACGCGGGCGCCGCCCGGTCCATGGACTGGTACAACGTGATGACGTACGACTTCTTCGGCGCCTTCGCCCCGAAGGGCCCGACGGCCCCTCACTCGCCGCTGACCTCGTACCCCGGCATCCCGCAGGAAGGCTTCAACTCCGCCGCGGCCATCGCCAAGCTGAAGGCCCAGGGCGTCCCGGCCTCGAAGCTGCTCCTCGGCATCGGCTTCTACGGCCGCGGCTGGACCGGTGTCACCCAGTCCGCCCCGGGCGGAACGGCGACCGGCGCGGCTCCGGGCACCTACGAGCCGGGCAACGAGGACTACAAGGTCCTCAAGAACACGTGCCCCGCCACCGGCACCGTCGCGGGCACGGCCTACGCGCACTGCGGCACCAACTGGTGGAGCTACGACACCCCGGCGACGATCAAGTCCAAGATGGCCTGGGCGAACAGCCAGGGTCTGGGCGGGGCGTTCTTCTGGGAGTTCAGCGGCGACACCGCGAACGGTGAGCTCGTGAGTGCGATGGACAGCGGCCTCAACTAACCCCTGCGAGGCAGTCGCACTCCGGAAAAACGCCGGGGAGACAGGTCCGCCCCCTGTCTCCCCGGTCTTCGCACGCCCGCACGGCATCAGGCCCCATCGCCTCTCCCCCGGACGGAGTCCGGGGGAGAGGCCTCAAGCCACGTTGACCCGCTGGCCGGGCGGTGCTGCCTCCAGCCAGGCGAGGAAGCCGGTCAGGGCGTCCTCGCTCATCGCCAGCTCCAGGCGCGTCTCCCGGTGGAGACAGCCGAGCACGACGGAATCGGACAGGAGCGCGAGCTCCTCCTCGCCCTCGGGCAGCCGGCGCGCGACCACCTCGATGGCGGAGCGCTCCAGACCGCGGCGCGGACGGGGCGAGTAGGAGAAGACCCGGAACCAGTCGACACGGTCACCGCTGTAGCGGGCGACCCCGTACACCCAGCCCTTGCCGGACGGATCCGGCTCCTCGGACACGTCCCAGCGCAGGCTGCAGTCGAAGGTTCCACCGGAGCGCTGGATCAGCCGCCGGCGGAGGCCGAAGACGAACAGACCCACCGCGACCAGTACGACGACCAGGCCGCCCACCCACAACGCGAGGACCATCTCCACCGACCTCCTCGCATCGTCGAGTAACGGATACCGCACCGAGCCGAACCGGACTGCACCTGCATCGCCTCAGCCGCGACACGGTCTGGATCTCTCCAGCTCGGGCCGCGGCTGAGTCAAAAACTCCTCGTGGGGACGCTCAGTGCGCCGCCACCGCACGCAGTCGTACGTCCGCACGGCGCTCGGCGCCCGCATCCGTCTCCGACTTCGCGCGCTCCAGCGCACGCTCGGCGCGCTGGACGTCGATCTCGTCAGCAAGCTCGGCGATCTCCGCCAGCAGCGAGAGCTTGTTGTCCGCGAACGAGATGAAACCGCCGTGCACAGCGGCGACAACAGTCCCGCCGTCGCTCGTACGGATCGTCACGGGGCCCGATTCCAGCACACCCAGGAGCGGCTGGTGACCGGGCATGACGCCGATGTCGCCGGACGTGGTACGTGCGACAACGAGGGTGGCCTCGCCGGACCAGACACTGCGGTCCGCGGCGACCAGCTCGACATGCAGCTCAGCAGCCAAGGGTGGCTCCTCGGGTCACCACCCGGCGGTCGTGCCGGGTGTCGGTTCAATTCTACGGGGCGTGGTGAGGGGGGCGGGACACACCCGCCCCCCTCGGTGAGCCGGAGGCTCAGGAGACGCCGAGCTCCTTGGCGTTGGCCTTGAGGTCCTCGATGCCACCGCACATGAAGAACGCCTGCTCGGGGAAGTGGTCGTACTCACCGTCACAGATCGCGTTGAACGCGGCGATCGACTCGTCGAGCGGGACGTCCGAACCGTCCAGGCCGGTGAACTGCTTGGCGGCGTGGGTGTTCTGCGACAGGAAGCGCTCGACGCGACGGGCACGGTGGACGACGAGCTTGTCCTCCTCGCCCAGCTCGTCGATACCGAGGATCGCGATGATGTCCTGGAGGTCCTTGTACTTCTGCAGGATCCCCTTGACACGGCTGGCCGCGTCGTAGTGCTCCTGCGTGATGTAGCGCGGGTCCAGGATGCGGGACGTGGAGTCCAGCGGGTCCACGGCCGGGTAGATGCCCTTCTCGGAGATCGGACGGGAGAGAACCGTCGTCGCGTCGAGGTGGGCGAACGTGGTGGCCGGGGCCGGGTCGGTCAGGTCGTCCGCGGGGACGTAGATCGCCTGCATCGAGGTGATCGAGTGACCACGCGTCGAGGTGATGCGCTCCTGGAGCACACCCATCTCGTCGGCCAGGGTCGGCTGGTAACCCACTGCGGACGGCATGCGGCCGAGCAGCGTGGAGACCTCGGAGCCGGCCTGCGTGAAGCGGAAGATGTTGTCGATGAAGAGCAGCACGTCCTGCTTCTGCACATCGCGGAAGTACTCCGCCATGGTCAGGGCGGACAGCGCGACCCGCAGACGGGTGCCCGGCGGCTCGTCCATCTGGCCGAAGACCAGCGCGGTCTTCTCCAGGACGCCCGAGTCGGTCATCTCGTCGATGAGGTCGTTGCCCTCACGGGTGCGCTCGCCGACACCGGCGAACACCGACACACCGTCGTGCAGCTTCGCCACACGCATGATCATTTCCTGGATGAGGACCGTCTTGCCGACGCCCGCACCACCGAACAGACCGATCTTGCCGCCCTTGACGTACGGGGTCAGCAGGTCGACGACCTTCAGGCCGGTCTCGAACATCTCGGTCTTGGACTCGAGCTGGTCGAAGGCCGGGGCCTTGCGGTGGATGGGCCAGCGCTCGGTGATCTGCGCCTCGGCCTCCGGCTCGTTCAGGATCTGACCGAGGGTGTTGAACACCTTGCCCTTGGTGATGTCACCGACCGGGACGGTGATGCCCTCACCCGTGTTGATCACCGGGGCCTGGCGGACCACACCGTCGGTGGGCTGCATCGAGATCGCGCGGACCATGCCGTCACCCAGGTGCTGGGCGACTTCCAGGGTCAGCGTCTTACGAGCGCCGGCCTCGGCCGGGTCGTCGACCTCGATGTGCAGGGCGTTGTAGATCTCCGGCATCGCGTCGACGGGGAACTCCACGTCGACGACCGGGCCGATGACCCGGGCGACGCGGCCCGTGGCAGCGGCCGTCTCAACTGTCGTCGTCATTACTTGTCACTCCCCGCGGACGCGTCGGCCAGCGCACCTGCACCGCCGACGATCTCGCTGATTTCCTGGGTGATTTCGGCCTGGCGGGCCGCGTTGGCAAGCCGGGAGAGGCTCTTGATCAGATCCCCGGCGTTGTCGGTCGCCGACTTCATCGCACGACGGCGGGCGGCGTGCTCGGAAGCGGCGGCCTGCAGCAGTGCGTTGTAGATACGGCTCTCGACGTAGCGCGGCAGCAGGGCGTCGAGGACGTCCTCCGCCGACGGCTCGAAGTCGAACAGCGGAAGGATCTCGTCCTTCTTCGTGTCCTCCTCCGCGACCTGGTCGAGCGACAGCGGCAGCATCCGGCCGTCGACCGCGTTCTGCGTCATCATCGACACGAACTCCGTGAAGACGATGTGCAGCTCGTCGACGCCGCCCTCGGCCGTGTCCTTCTGGATGGACGCGATGAGGGGCTCGGCGATCTTCTTGGCGTCCGAGTACTCAGGGCTGTCGGTGAAGCCGGTCCACGACTCCGAGACCTTGCGCTCACGGAAGCCGTAGTACGCGACACCCTTGCGGCCGACGATGTACGTGTCGACCTCCTTGCCCTCGGCTGCCAGCCGCTCCCTCAGCTTCTCCGCCGCCTTGATGGCGTTGGAGGAGTAGCCGCCGGCCAGACCGCGGTCGCTCGTGAGGAGCAGGACCGCCGCCCGGGCCGGGGACTCGGCCTCGGTGGTGAGCGGATGGTTGGTGTTCGAGCCGGTCGCCACCGCGGTCACCGCACGGGTGAGCTCGGTCGCGTACGGCATCGACGCCGCCACCTTACGCTGCGCCTTGACGATGCGCGAGGCGGCGATCATCTCCATCGCCTTGGTGATCTTCTTGGTCGCGGTGACGGCTTGGATGCGGCGCTTGTAAACGCGAAGCTGAGCGCCCATCGATCAGCCCTCGCCCAGGAGCTTGCCGTCCGAGGTCTCGAACTGCTGCTTGAAGGAGGCGATCGCGTCGGCGATCGACTGCAGCGTGTCGTCGGACATCTTGCCGCCCTCGGCGATGCTGGTCAGGAGGTCCTTGCGCTCACGGCGCAGGAACTCCAGCAGCTCGCTCTCGAAGCGACGGATGTCCTCGACCGGGACGTCGTCCATCTTGCCCGTGGTGCCGGCCCAGACGGAGACGACCTGCTCCTCCATCGGGAACGGCGCGTACTGCGGCTGCTTCAGCAGCTCGACCATGCGCTTACCGCGCTCCAGCGACGCCTTGGAGGCCGCGTCCAGGTCGGAACCGAAGGCGGCGAACGCCTCCAGCTCGCGGTACTGGGCGAGGTCCACGCGCAGACGGCCGGAGACCTGCTTCATGGCCTTGTGCTGGGCGGAGCCACCGACTCGGGAGACCGAGATACCGACGTTGAGCGCCGGACGCTGACCCGCGTTGAACAGGTCGGACTCCAGGAAGCACTGACCGTCGGTGATGGAGATGACGTTGGTCGGGATGAACGCCGACACGTCGTTCGCCTTGGTCTCGACGATCGGAAGACCCGTCATCGAACCGGCGCCCAGGTCGTCGGAGAGCTTGGCGCAGCGCTCCAGCAGACGCGAGTGCAGGTAGAAGACGTCGCCCGGGTAGGCCTCGCGGCCCGGCGGACGGCGCAGCAGAAGCGACACGGCGCGGTAGGCGTCGGCCTGCTTCGAGAGGTCGTCGAAGATGATGAGGACGTGCTTGCCGTCGTACATCCAGTGCTGGCCGATGGCCGAGCCGGTGTACGGCGCCAGGTACTTGAAGCCGGCCGGGTCGGACGCCGGGGCGGCGACGATGGTCGTGTACTCGAGCGCGCCGGCCTCTTCGAGGGCACCGCGCACGGAGGCGATGGTGGAGCCCTTCTGACCGATGGCGACGTAGATGCAGCGCACCTGCTTGTTCACGTCGCCCGAGCGCCAGTTGTCGCGCTGGTTGATGATCGTGTCGACGGCCAGAGCGGTCTTACCCGTCTGACGGTCGCCGATGATCAGCTGACGCTGGCCGCGGCCGATCGGCACCATGGCGTCGACGGCCTTGTAGCCGGTCTGCATCGGCTCGTGCACCGACTTGCGGACCATGACGCCAGGGGCCTGCAGCTCGAGGGCGCGACGGCCTTCGGTCGCGATCTCGCCGAGACCGTCGATCGGGTTGCCGAGCGGGTCGACGACGCGGCCGAGGTAACCCTCGCCGACGCCGACGGAGAGCACCTCACCGGTGCGCTGCACCGGCTGGCCCTCCTCGATTCCGCTGAACTCGCCGAGGACGATCGCACCGATCTCGCGCTCCTCGAGGTTGAGGGCGAGACCGAGGGTGCCGTCCTCGAACTTCAGCAGCTCGTTCGCCATGGCGGAGGGCAGACCCTCCACCTTCGCGATGCCGTCGCCGGCAACGCTGACCGTCCCGACCTCCTCGCGCGAGGCCGCGTCCGGCTGGTACGACTGGACAAAGCTATCCAGTGCGTCCCGGATCTCCTCCGGCCGGATCGTAAGCTCCGCCATCTGGGGTTCCCTGCTCTCCTTGTTGGGCCCGAAGTTTCTCAAAGGGGTCTGGGGGCGACCCCCAGGAATCTTCTGCAATTTCTGCACGGCCCAACCGGGCCGCTGTTCTTGCTCGTTCAGTTGGTGCGGTGTGGCGCTGCGCGCTGTCAGCCGGCCATCCTGCGGGTGACCTCTTCGAGGCGCTCCGCGATCGTGCCGTTGATGACCTCGTCACCGACGCGCACCGAGATCCCGCCGAGGACCTCGGGGTCCACATCCAGGTTCAGGTGCATCTGCCGGCCGTAGATCTTCGCCAGGGCTGCACCGAGGCGCTGCTTCTGGCGATCGGACAGCGGCACCGCCGAGGTGACGACGGCGACCATCCGGTTCCGGCGCTCCGCGGCGAGCCTGGACAGGGAGTCGAGTCCCGCTTCCAGGCTACGTCCCCGGGGCTGCGTCACGAGACGCGTGACCACGCGCTCGGTGACGGGCTGGGCCTTTCCGCCGAGCAGGCTGCGGAGCAGCTCGCCCTTGGCGGAGGCCGTGGCCTTCCGGTCGGTCAGGGCGGAGCGCAGCGCGACGTCGGAGCCGACGATCCGGCCGAACCGGAACAGCTCGTCCTCGACGTCGTCGAGCGCGCCGGAGCGCTGGGCCGCGGTGAGGTCCGCGGTGTTCGCCAGCTCCTCGACCGAGTCGACCAGGTCACGCGACTGCGACCAGCGGGAGCGGACCATGCCGGAGACCAGGTCCACGGCTTCGCCGCCCACCTGACCGCGCAGCAGCCGTCCGGCCAGCTCGGCCTTGGCCTCGCTTCCCTGCGACGGGTCGGTGAGGACCCGGCGCAGCGACACCTCGCGGTGGAGCAGCGCGGTGACGGCTGCCAGCTCCTCGGCGAGCTTCGCCGCGTCGACCGACGTGGAGTCGGTCAGTGCGTCGAGGCGCTCGCGTGCGGCGGCCAGCGCCTCGCGGCTCGCTCCATTCATCGGACGGCCTCGGCCTTCGCCTCGAGCTGGTCGAGGAATCGGTCGACGGTGCCGCTCTGCCGGGCGTGGTCCTCGAGGGACTCGCCGACGAGCTTGCCGGCCAGGGCGGTGGCGAGGGTACCCACGTCCTGACGCAGCGCGGACGCCGCGGCCTTGCGGTCGGCCTCGATCTGGGCGTGGCCGGCCGCGATGATCTCCTCGCGCTGCCGCTGACCTTCCGCCCTCATCTCCTGGATGATGACGGCACCCTGCTCCTGCGCCTCCTGGCGCAGGCGGGCGGCCTCGTGCCGGGCCTCGGCGAGCTGAGCCTTGTACTGCTCAAGAACGCTCTGGGCCTCGGTCTGGGCCGCGTCGGCCTTCTCGATTCCGCCTTCGATCGCCTCGCGGCGCTCTTCCAGAACCTTCTCGATGTTCGGGAGGAGCTTCTTGGCGAGGAAGCCGAAGACGATGGCGAAGGCGATAAGGCCGATGACGATCTCGGGGATCGCCGGAAGCAGCGGGTTCTGGATCTCTTCCTCGGCCGCCAGCTGTAGGGCGTTCACATCAATGCCTTTCGTCGCATCGGGCAGTCGGAATGCCGCGACTTAGTCGACCGGGTAGACGAAGGGCATGACGAGACCGATCAGGGCGAGCGCCTCACAGAGCACGAAGCCGAGGATCTGGTTCGAGCGGATCAGGCCGGCAGCCTCGGGCTGACGGGCCAGCGCCTGGGTGCCGTTACCGAAGATGATGCCGACGCCGACGCCGGGGCCGATCGCGGCGAGGCCGTAGCCGATGGAACCGAGGTTGCCCGTGATGTTGACGGCGGCGAGGGTCTCAAGAGCGGACATGCCGTTTCTTCCTTCTCTTTCAGAACCGGTGGGGGTTGGCCACCGGACGACTATCGGGGTGGGGCTGGGCTGCTCAGTGGTGCTCGGCGAGAGCGCCCTGGAGGTAGTTGCAGGCCAGGAGGACGAACACGTAGGCCTGCAGCGCCTGGATGAACAGTTCGAAGGCGGTCATCAGGATGACCATCACGAAGGAGACACCGGCGTAGGCGATGCCGATGCCGTTCAGCAGGTACCAGCTGGCGATCGTGAAGATCAGCAGCAGCACGTGACCGGCGAACATGTTGGCGAAGAGTCGCACGGCGTGGGTGAAGGGCCGGATCAGCAGGTTCGACATGATCTCGATGACCATGACGAACGGGAGGGCCGGGCCGATCGACGGGTCGTAGCCGGAGATGTTCTTCCAGCCGCCGACGAACCCGTGCCGCTTGAAGGTCACGCCGACCCAGAGCACGTACACGATCGCGGCCAGCGCCACCGGGAACCCGATGACCGAGACCACCGGGAACTGGGCGAAGGGAATGATCGCCCAGAGGTTCATGATCCAGATGAAGAAGAACAGCGAGACCATGAGGGGCACGTACTTCTTGCCCTCGCGCTTGCCGAGCGTCTCGTACACCACACCGGTGCGGATGAAGTCGTAACCCGCCTCGGCGACCATCTGGAGCTTTCCGGGCACCAGCTTCGGCTTGTTGAAAGCCGCCCAGAAGAAGCCGACGACGACAACGGTGCTCAGGACCGCCAGCAGCATCGGCTTGTTGATCTCGATGCCGCCGAGGGTGAACATCGGCTCGAAAACAAAGGAGTGCAGGCCAGGAGCCGGGAAGCCGCATCCGTCGAAGATGTGGCAGTCGGTCTCGAAGGCGAGCACCGTCGTCGGGTCAGCACTCACCGCGGGCTCCTTCAGCGTGGCGCATAGGTACGGCAACCTCGTTGTGTCGGCGCGGCAAGCAGCCGCTGGTCGGCACTGGACTGGTGTTACGGATGGGGGGCGGCTCAGGCATTACGCCTCGCGATGAAGCAGGCGCCGTATCTGATGCCCGCGCCCGCAGTGCCGCAGTTGGCACCGGACGATAGCAGGGTCTCGAACGCGCGCTTATCCCGGCCCTACCCCTCACGTCGAAGACCCCATGTTCTCGGGCTTCTTACCCGCGGACGAGTCCGGCTCGACGTAAAGGATCTTGGTCTTCATGTGTACACGGATCTGCGCGGCGACCCACACGAGCGTCGCGACCATCACCGCGGCGGCGAAGGCCCTCGGATTGAACAGCGTCGTGTTCTTGAACGCAGCCACGAAGACGAAGAGCAGCAGCAGTTCGGTCGTGTAGAGCACCAGCCCCATGGCCTGGAACAGGTGCGGCAGGGACTTGGCCGTGCGCTGCAGAACGCCGAGTCCGATCCCCATGAAGAGGATCACCACCAGCGTCCCGGCGGCTGCACCGATCGCTCCCTTGCCGCCGGCGAGCACAGCGCTGACGGCCACGGTGACGACACCGGCGGCAGCAGTGGGCACGGCGGTGTGGAGGAGAGTCCGGGCGTCGTTGGACGGCATGGCGGTTACTCCGCGTTGCAGGGGGTGGTCAGTGGTCGTCAGGGACGAGCGTAGGCCCGGTCGGAGTCGATGCCTCGGGCCGAGGGACCGTGCTACTCAGGTCCTTCGACTCTGTCACCGGGTTCGTGAACGGTATCACAAACTATTTGATGAGGTCTTTACTCAGAAAGTGTGCCAGCTGTCACACATGAGGGTTAACCCGCGCGTGTGTGCAGAACTTCACGCCATATTGTCTGGTATAGGAGTTTCTGCGCCTGCATCGCTAACGCGGTGAGTCGGCGTGGTCCCGATCCGTGAAGCGCGAACGGGGGCCGATCGCCGTCGCTCCGTTGACGCCGGAGACACCCACGGACACAGGGGCCCGGTCCGCCACCGGTGAGGTCATCTGCGAGCCCTCGGGGCCGTGTTGGCCGTACGGGGCTCCTGGAGCCCCTTCCTCGTCGTCCGCGTGCCCCTCGTCGCCCACGTGCCGGCGCCGCCGGTAGCGCGGCGGCACGAAGGACTCGGCCCACCGCGGGGCGCGCGGGGTGAAGCGCGGCATGAGCAGCAGGACGAGACCCACGGCGCTGAGTCCCACGATCACCAGCACGATCCAGAGCGACGCGGAGTGCACGGAGTAGCCGACGGCGCCGAACGCGATCAACGCGGACCAGAAGTACATGATCAGCACGGACCTGCTGTGCGAGTGCCCGATCTCCAGCAGCCGGTGGTGCAGGTGGCCGCGGTCGGCGGCGAACGGCGACTGGCCGTTCCAGGTGCGGCGGACGATGGCCAGCACCAGGTCGGCGGCCGGGATCGCGATGATCGTCAGCGGCAGCAGCAGCGGGATGAAGACCGGCAGCATCGCGTGGGTCGCCTGCCGCTCGCTGCCTTCGAAGAGCTTCATCGCGTCCGGGTCGACCTGGCCGGTGACGGAGATCGCGCCGGCGGCCAGCACCAGACCGATCAGCATCGATCCCGAGTCACCCATGAAGATCCGGGCGGGGTGCATGTTGTGCGGCAGGAAGCCCAGGCACATGCCCATCAGGATCGCGGCGAAGAGGGTCGCGGGCGCGGCCGCCTCGATCCCGTACCCGTACCAGAGCCGGTAGGTGTAGAGGAAGAACGCCGCGGACGCGATGCAGACCATGCCGGCCGCCAGGCCGTCCAGGCCGTCGACGAAGTTGACCGCGTTGATGGTGATCACGACCAGCGCGACCGTGAGCAGCGTGCCCTGCCACTGGGTGAGCGCGACGGTGCCCACCCCGGGGATGGGGAGCCACAGGATCGTCAGCCCCTGGATGACCATGACCGCGGCGGCGATCATCTGGCCGCCGAGCTTGATCAGCGCGTCGATCTCGAACTTGTCGTCCAGGACTCCGATCAGCCAGATCAGGGCGGCGCCGGAGAGCAGCGCCCTGGGCTCGTTCGAGAGTTCGAAGACGCTGTTCAGGTTGAACAGGTGGTCCGCGACGATGAGCCCCGCGCACAGTCCGCCGAACATGGCGATGCCACCGAGCCGAGGTGTCGGTTCCCGGTGCACGTCACGCGCACGGATCGCGGGCATCGCCCCGATCGCGATGGCGAACTTCCGCACCGGTCCGGTCAGCAGATAGGTAACCGCTGCCGTGACACAGAGCGTCAGCAGGTAATCACGCACGGGCTGCCCCACAGAATTCGCCGGCCATCTCAGCCCCACACCCTAGTCTCCTGGGCAAGGACACCGAGCCACCGGTGTTCGGTTCCACATACCTGCTCCACACCGCCTACCCGGGATACGGCGGATTGCGCTCCGCCAGTCCGCGCACCTCGGCGCGCAGCACGGCCGGGTCGCGTTCCTCCCGCACGGCCGCGCCGAACAGGGCGGCGATCCGCGCCATGTCGTCCTCGTCCATGCCCTGGGTGGTGACCGCCGCGGTGCCGAGCCTGATCCCACGCGCGTCCCCGTACGGCAGGGCACAGGTGTCCAGGACCATCCCGGCCGCCATGAGCCGCTCGCGGGCGGTGCGGCCGTCGACACCCAGCGGGCCGGGGTCCGCGACGACGATGTGGGTGTCCGTACCGCCCGTGGTGATCTCGAAGCCCTCGTCCTCCAGGGCGGTGGCGAGGGCGCGGGCACGGGCGACCACCCGGTGGGCGTAGACCGCGTAGGCCGGGGTCGCCGCCTCTCCGAACGCGACGGCCTTCGCCGCGACGGTGTGCATCTGGGCGCCGCCCTGGGTGAAGGGGAACACGGCGCGGTCGATCCGCTCCGACAGCTCGACGCCGCACAGGATCATGCCGCCGCGCGGCCCGCGCAGCACCTTGTGGGTCGTCGCGCACACCACGTCCGCGTACGGCACCGGGCTGGGTGCCGCTCCCCCGGCGATCAGCCCCATGGGGTGGGCGGCGTCCGCGATCAGATAGGCGCCGGCCTCGTCGGCGATGTCCCGGAACTCCTCGTAGTCGAGATGCCGGGGGTACGAGATCGACCCGCAGACGATCGCCTTGGGGCGCCGTGCCCTGGCCAGGGCACGCACCTGCGCGTAGTCGACGAGCCCGCTGCCGGGGTCGACACCGTAACCGACGAACTCGAACCAGCGGCCGGAGAAGTTCCCCGGGGCGCCGTGGGTGAGGTGTCCGCCGTACGGGAGCCCCATGGCCAGCACCGTGTCGCCGGGCCGCAGCAGTGCGGCGTAGGCCGCGAGGACGGCCGACGAGCCGGAGTGAGGCTGGACGTTGGCGTGCTCGGCGCCGAACAGCGACATGGCCCGCCGGACCGCGACGCGTTCCACGGCGTCGGCCTGTTCGCAGCCGCCGTGGTGGCGGGCTCCGGGGTAGCCCTCGGCGTACTTGTTGGCGAGCGGCGAGCCGAGGGCGGCGAGGACCGCGGGTGAGGTGAAGTTCTCGGCGGCGACGAGCTGGAGGGTGCTCGACTGCCGCCCGGCCTCGGCCAGCAGGATGCCGCCGATCTCCGGGTCCTGGCGGGCCAGGGCACCGAAGTCCTGCGGCACGGCGGCGGTGGACGGGGACTGCGGTGGCGCGGCCGCGCGGGCGGCTGGAGTGGTGACCGGCATCGGGGGCTCCGGGCCTGGAGGAGGGAGGCGGTGGCGACAGATCCAATGTAGGCCCGCCGCGGCCGGCCTGCCCGCTGCCGGGCGCGCCTCTACGCCGGTCGGCGCACCCGGGCGCCGGTGCGTGAGCGGTCAGTGGCTCAGTGCGGGGCGCGCACTCCGGTCAGTGCCGTCATGACGGGATCGAGCGCCTGGCTGATCTCGTCACCGATCGAACGGAAGAACGTGATCGGGGCGCCGTACGGGTCGTAGACCTCGTCCGCCTCGGCGGTGGGGGCCAGCAGCCAGCCGCGCAGGGCCGCCGCCGCGCGCACCAGGGCACGGGCGCGCTCGACGACGCCTTCCTCCCGGGCGTCGGGCAGGGTGGCGGGGTCTATGGCCCTCACCAGCCGGGTGAACTCCTTGAGCGTGAAGGTCCGCAGGCCCGCCGAGTGGCCCATGGAGATCACCTGGGCGCGGTGGTCGCGGGTGGCGGTGAGCACCAGGTCGGCGCGGATCACGTGCTCGTCGAGGAGCTCGCGGCCCACGAAGCCGGTGGCGTCGGCGCCGAAGTCGGCGAGGACGACCTCGGCGTTGGCCTCCATGGGCGCGCCCTCATGCCCCCAGGTGCCCGCACTCTCCACGATGAGGCCGCCGCTGAGCGGGTCCCCGAGGCGGTCCACGAGGGCGTGGCGGGTCAGCCGCTCGGTGATGGGCGAGCGGCAGACGTTGCCGGTGCTGACGTGGAGGATGCGGAAGGTGTCGTGCCGGCCCGCTATGCCACGCCCCTCAGGGGCGGTCAATTGGCCACCTCGAGGTCGGGTACCACCTTGCGGAGTTCCTCGACCGAGAGCGCTCCTGCCCGCAGGAGCACCGGGACCTTGCCGGTGACGTCGACGATCGAGGACGGGACGATCCCCGGGGTGGGACCGCCGTCGAGGTAGACGGAGACGCTGTCGCCGAGCATCCCCTGGGCCGCGTCGCAGTCCTCGGGCGAGGGGTGTCCGGTGAGGTTGGCGCTGGAGACGGCCATCGGGCCGACCTCCGTGAGCAGTTCGATGGCGACCGGGTGCAGGGGCATCCGGACGGCGACGGTGCCGCGGGTGTCGCCGAGGTCCCACTGCAGCGACGGCTGGTGCCTGGCGACGAGTGTGAGGGCGCCGGGCCAGAACGCGTCGACGAGCTCCCAGGCCTGCTCGGAGAAGTCGGTGACCAGGCCGTGCAGGGTGTTCGGGGAGCCGATCAGGACAGGGGTCGGCATGTTGCGGCCGCGGCCCTTGGCGTCGAGCAGGTCGGCGACGCCCTCCGCGCTGAAGGCGTCCGCACCGATCCCGTACACGGTGTCGGTGGGCAGCACGACCAGTTCGCCGCGGCGGACGGCGGACGCGGCCTCACGCAGGCCGGTCGTACGGTCGGTCGCGTCGTTGCAGTCGTATCGCCGTGCCATCAGCCGGCCTCCTCGGGCATGTACGGGTCTGTCGGGCGGGGATCGTGCGGCGCCGGTGTCCCGGTGCTCACGGCATGGCCTTGCGGGCCGTCGCGAACCGGGGCCGGTTGTTCAGGTCGGGGTGGTCGGCCGCGTCGGCCCAGCCCCGCTCCTCGGTGAAGATCCACGGCACCTGGCCGCCCTGCGTGTCCGCGTGCTCGATGACGACGAGCCCGCCGGGGCGGAGCAGACGGTGCGCGGTGCGTTCGATGCCGCGGATGGTGTCCAGCCCGTCCTCGCCGGAGAAGAGCGCCATCTGCGGGTCGTGGTCGCGGGCCTCCGGCGCCACGTACTCCCACTCGGTGAGCGGGATGTAGGGCGGGTTGGAGATCACCAGGTCGACCTGGCCGTCGAGGTCGGGGAGGGCGCTCAGGGCGTCGCCCCGGTGGACCGTGACCCTGGACCCCTCGGCGTTCTTCCGGGTCCACCTCAGGGCGTCCTCGGACAGCTCCACGGCGTGCACCCGCGAGCGCGGCACCTCCTGCGCCATGGCGAGCGCGATCGCGCCCGATCCGGTGCAGAGGTCGACGATCAGCGGTTCGACGACGTCCATCGCGCGGACCGCGTCTATCGCCCAGCCGACGACCGACTCGGTCTCCGGGCGGGGCACGAAGACACCGGGGCCGACCTGGAGCTCCAGGTAGCGGAAGAAGGCGCGGCCGGTGATGTGCTGGAGCGGCTCACGGGCCTCACGGCGGGCGATCGTCTCCCAGTAACGGGCGTCGAAGTCGGCGTCCGCCACATGGTGCAGCTCGCCCCGCTTGACTCCGTGCACGAACGCGGCGAGTTCCTCGGCGTCGAATCGCGGTGAGGGGACACCGGCGTCGGCCAGCCGCTGGGTGGCCTGGGCCACCTCGGCGAGCAGCAGGTTCATCGCGGTTCTCCGTACGGGTTCACAAGCGGGACGGGGCGGATCGTACGCCTTATGCGGCGGCGAGCTTGGCGGCGGAGTCGGCGTCCACGCAGGCCTGGATCACGGCGTCGAGGTCTCCGTCGAGCACCTGGTCCAAGTTGTACGCCTTGAAGCCGACGCGGTGGTCCGAGATCCGGTTCTCCGGGAAGTTGTACGTCCGGATCTTCTCGGAGCGGTCCACGGTGCGCACCTGGCTGCGGCGTACGTCGGAGGCTTCCTGCTCGGCCGCTTCCTGGGCGGCGGCCAGCAGCCGGGACCGCAGGATGCGCATGGCCTGCTCCTTGTTCTGGAGCTGGCTCTTCTCGTTCTGGCAGGAGGCGACGACGCCGGTGGGCAGGTGCGTGATGCGCACGGCGGAGTCGGTGGTGTTGACGGACTGGCCGCCGGGGCCCGAGGAGCGGTAGACGTCGATGCGCAGGTCGTTGGCGTGGATCTCGACGTCGACCTCCTCCGCCTCGGGCGTGACGAGCACACCGGCGGCCGAGGTGTGGATGCGGCCCTGCGACTCGGTGGAGGGCACGCGCTGCACGCGGTGCACACCGCCCTCGTACTTCATCCGCGCCCAGACGCCCTGGCCGGGCTCGGTCGCGCCGTTGCCGCCCTTGGTCTTCACCGCGACCTGGACGTCCTTGTAGCCGCCGAGCTCGGACTCCGTGGAGTCGATGATCTCGGTCTTCCAGCCGACGCGCTCGGCGTAGCGCAGGTACATGCGGAGCAGGTCACCGGCGAAGAGGGCCGACTCGTCGCCGCCCGCACCCGCCTTGATCTCCAGGAGCACGTCCTTGTCGTCACTGGGGTCGCGCGGGACCAGGAGGAGGCGGAGCCTCTCGGTGATCTCTTCGCGCTGCTTCTCCAGGACCTTGACCTCGGCGGCGAAGTCCGGGTCGTCGGCGGCGAATTCGCGGGCGGTCTCGATGTCGTCGCCGGTCTGCTTCCAGGACCGGTAGGTGGAGACGATCGGGGTCAGCTCCGCGTAGCGCTTGTTGAGCTTGCGCGCGTTGGCCTGGTCGGCGTGGACCGACGGGTCGGCGAGCTTCTTCTCGAGATCGGCCTGTTCGCCGATCAGTTCCTCGACCGCCTCGAACATCTTCGGGCTCCTGGTTTCTGCGTCATACGTCTGCGGGCCTGCTGGACGGTGTGCCGCCGGTGCCGCACCCCCGGTGCGGAACCGGCCGCACAGCCGGAAAAACGCCGGTCCCGGCGCCCCGCTGAAGGGCGTCGGGAACCGGCGCAGTGGCTCGCTACTTGCTGGCGGAGCCGGCGGCAGCCTTGCCGAAGCGGGCCTCGAAGCGGGCCACACGGCCGCCGGTGTCGAGGATCTTCTGCTTGCCCGTGTAGAACGGGTGGCACTCGGAGCAGACGTCGGCGCGGATGGCGCCGCCCTCAAGGGTGCTCCGGGTGGTGAACGAGGCACCGCAGGTGCAGCTGACCTGCGTCTCGACGTACTCGGGGTGAATGTCGCGCTTCAAGGTGTCTCCTAGGTTCTGGAGGGCTCCGGGTCGTTCGCGCGGATTGCGCGTCCGTGAACCGGGGCCGACGTACCAGTCTGCCAGGACCGGCCGTATCTCCCAAAACGAGGACCCGGCCGTGTGTATTCCCGTGCGTACGGGGAACGTTCCGCGACCGGACGGTGACGGAAGGTGCCGCTACCGCACGACGCCCCCCGCCGCTCCCTTGTCACCGGCCGACTTCGCCGTGGCGGACGCCGGGATCGGTTCGTCCTGCTTGAGAGCCGCCCACACCCGCTGCCCGGCCTTCTCCTGGGGGAGTACCCGGTTCGGGTCCTCGGGGTCGTACTCCACGGGCAGGGTGACCATGTCGACGTTCTTCGAGTCGAGGCCCTTGAGCCCGTTCGCGAAACCGGTGAGTTCCTTGACGGAGGCCAGCTGCGAGTCGGTGGTGACGGCCTTGGTGGCGGTGTCGGCGAGGCCGAAGAGGGTCTTCGGGTCGGAGAACACCCCGGCGTTCTTCGCCTGGTCCATCAGCGCCTTCACGAACGCCTGCTGGAGCTGGATGCGGCCCAGGTCGCTGCCGTCACCGACGCTGTGGCGCGTGCGGACGAGGCCGAGCGACTGCTCACCGCTCAGGGTGTGGGCGCCGGGCTTCAGCGTGAGGTGGCTGTCGGGGTCGTCGATCGTCTTCGAGGTGGTGATCCCGACGCCGCCCAGCTCGTCGATCAGCTTCTTGAAGCCGGTGAAATCGACCTCGACGTAATGGTCCATGCGGATGCCCGACATCGATTCGACCGTCTTCACGGCGCAGGCCGGCCCACCGACCTCGTAGGCGGTGTTGAACATCGCCTCGTGTTCCCCGCCGACCTGCTCCCCGGTCGTGTCGCTCGTGCAGGCGGGGCGGTCCACGAGGGTGTCGCGCGGGATCGAGACCACGCTCGCCGAGGTGTGCCCCTCGTCGACGTGGACGACCATCGCGGTGTCCGCCCGCGCGGATCCCTCGTCGGCCCCGTATCCGGAGTTGGCGCCGGACCGGGAGTCCGATCCCAGCACCAGGATGTCCTGCGACCCGTTGTCCACGTCGTCGGGGCGCCCGGCACCCAGCGCGGCGTCGATGTCGACGCCCTTCAGGTTCCCGTCGAGCGTGAAGTAGGCGTAACCGAGCCCGGATCCCCCGACGGCCACCAGGGCGGCGGCGCCCCACAGGGCGGCCCTCTTCACCCGGCGGGCGCGGGACGGCTTCCTCCGGCGGGTGCCGGTGCCGCGTATCCGGCCCGTGCTCCTGCTCTGCTCGCTCATGCGGCTCCCTCGGTCGGCGGTGCTCCCCGGTCCCCTGCCAGGAGATTCAGTACGTGGCCGGCCGGCGTTGCGCCGGAGCCGGAGCAGGGAAAAGAGTGGCACAACCGGAAAACCCCCCGACACGAGCCACCCGGCGGGCGCGGGCGGGCGCAGCCCACCGGGCCCAGGCGCACATCATGCGTCTCACCTGCGGATTCGCGAGCCACCGTCACGTCGCGTGTTCCTGCTCGTCCCGGCCTGCCACTGTGGGCAAGGTCTCCCCGGGGCCGTTGCCGGCCGGCCGCGTGGGACGTACGGGACACCGGGACCGCGACCGGCCCCGGACCACGAGGGTCCGGGGCCGGTCACGGGTGCGGCATCGAGCCGGATCAGCCGAGCAGGCTGTACGACCCCCAGCCCACACCGAGCTTGATCCTCGCCGCGGTGGCGAAGGGCACCGTCTCGGAGCCCGTGCTCTTGTAGGCCCACAGCACGCCCGCGGTGTCGCGGACGATGAAGTCGGCGCGGCCGTCGCCCGTCACGTCGCCGGTGGTGGCGTACGCGGTGAAGTTCCAGCCACTGCCCACCTTGACCCGTCCGGAGAACGGCGCGGAGGCGGAGCCGGTGCCCTTGTACATCCAGAGCACCGCGCTCGCGTCACGGGCGATCAGGTCCGGCTTGCCGTCCCCGCTGTAGTCACCCTTGCCGTACACCTGGTAGGTGCTCCAGCCGACGCCGATCTGCGCCTTGGCCGCGAACGTGCCGTTGCCCCGGCCCGCCCACATCCACAGCGTGCCCGCCGAGTCGTTCGCCGTCAGATCCACCAGGCCGTCGCCCGTCACATCACCCGTGAGGGTGATGTTGCGCAGGCTGCCCCAGCCGGGCCCGATCCTGTGGTCCGTGTACGCCTCGGCAGCACTGTCGTAACCCCACCAGTACAGCTCGCCGGCCGAGTTCCGGTAGACGTAGTCCTGGTAGTCGTCGCGGTTGACGTCGGCCTGACGGACCAGGTCGACGCCCTGCCAGTCGCCCACCGACTCACGGTCACCGACCGAGGTGCCCCGCGAGTAGTAGTTGAAGCCCTCGCCCGTCGACGCGCGGGCGAAGAGGTCCGCCTTGTCGTCGAAGTTGAGGTTGGCGTCGTCGATGCGCGGGTTCACCTGACCCGCGTACGTGGCGGTCTTGGCGAACACGCTGTACGCCCCCGACGCCACACAGTCGGCGACGCCCCAGGAGACGACACCGGCGATCCGGCCGTTGACCACGAGGGGTCCGCCCGAGTCGCCGTTGCAGGGCGAGACCGTGCCGGTGTCCTGGCCGCTGGCCGCTTCGCCGGCGCAGACCATCCCTCCCGGGACGTAGTCGCTGCCGAAGTATCCGGAGCACGCGGAGTCGGCCTGCACCGGCACGGAGGCCTTGAGCAGGACCGGCGAGATGTCGTCACTGGTGGAGCTGGTGCGGCCCCAGCCGTAGACGGTCGCCGGGGTTCCGGTCCTGTAGCGCGCGGTGTCGCCGGACGCCGCGGGCTGCAGCGTCTGGTACGGAAGGGTGGTGCCGAGCGTCAGCACGGCGACGTCGTGGGCGTATCCGGCGTCGTCGTAGTCGGGGTGGATCCACTGCCGCCAGACGCCGGCCGCCGTGCCCCCGTGGAGGTCATCGCCCTCCGGAAGCTGGGTGGTACCGCCGAGGACGGCTCCGTTCGTCTCCCAGTCGAGCCCGTCCACGCAGTGCGCGGCGGTCAGGACCTTCGCGGGAGCCACGAGCGTGCCACCGCAGAAGTAGCCCTCGTCGTCGGCGTCGTCGGCGGTGCCCTTGTCGTCGTAGTAGTGCAGCTGCACCATCCACGGGGCTTCGCCGAGCGTGGCTGCGGTGCCGCCGATGATCTTCGGATCGGTGGACGGCCTGGAGGTGTCCGGTGCGGACTCGCCACTTGCTTCCGCGTCCGTACCGCTGTCCGGCTTCCCCGCGGGTGCGGCGGTCTCACCGCTCAGCAGGTCGGCGGTGGAGCGCTCCACGGTACCGAGGAGATCGGCCTGGGAGGCCGTGGAGCGCTGCTGGACGCTCTGCTTCCCTGACGGCCGGGGTGTGTCGGCCTGCGCGGGTACGGCGGCCAGGGCCGCGGTACCCAGAGCGAGCGCGGTGACTGCCGCGGAGAAGGCGATGGAGCCCTTCCGTCTGCCAGATGTCACGCAAGAAAACCCTTCGATCGACACGGCGCAACACGATTACGGCGCCGGGTAGTTGGTGTCGAAGGGAGAGAAACTCCCACTGGAACACAACACAGTGGGCGTATAGAAAATACGTTCCCCCCCACATACAGCCTGCTGATACTACAACGCGAAACTGCCCTCGTCACCGGTGTGACGAGGGCAGTTTCGTGTGACTCCTGATGCGACGTCAGTCGTTGCCGTTACCGTTGCCCGGCGTCGTCTTCTGGATCTGGAGCAGGAACTCCGCGTTGGACTGCGTCTTCTTCATGCGGTCCAGCAGAAGCTCGATGGCCTGCTGCTGGTCGAGGGCGTGCAGCACCCGGCGCAGCTTCCAGACGACGGCCAGTTCGTCGGTGCCGAGAAGGATCTCTTCCTTACGGGTGCTGGACGCGTCGACGTCCACCGCCGGGAAGATGCGCTTGTCCGAGAGCTTCCGGTCGAGCTTGAGCTCCATGTTGCCGGTGCCCTTGAACTCCTCGAAGATCACCTCGTCCATGCGCGAGCCGGTCTCGACGAGCGCGGTGGCCAGGATGGTCAGCGAGCCGCCGTCCTCGATGTTGCGCGCGGCGCCGAAGAAGCGCTTCGGCGGGTAGAGCGCGGTCGAGTCGACACCACCGGACAGGATGCGGCCGGAGGCCGGTGCCGCCAGGTTGTAGGCGCGGCCCAGACGGGTGATCGAGTCCAGCAGGACCACCACGTCGTGCCCCAGCTCCACGAGACGCTTGGCACGCTCGATGGCGAGCTCGGCGACCGTGGTGTGGTCCTCGGCGGGCCGGTCGAAGGTCGAGGAGATGACCTCGCCCTTCACCGACCGCTGCATGTCGGTGACCTCTTCCGGACGCTCGTCCACGAGGACGACCATCAGGTGGCACTCGGGACTGTTGACCGTGATCGCGTTGGCGATGGCCTGCAGGATCATGGTCTTACCGGTCTTCGGCGGCGCCACGATCAGGCCTCGCTGGCCCTTGCCGATCGGTGCGACCAGGTCGATGATCCGGGTGGTCAGGACGTTGGAGTCGGTCTCCAGACGGAGCCTGTCCTGCGGGTACAGCGGGGTCAGCTTCTGGAACTCGGGACGGCCGCGGCCGCTCTCCGGCGCCATGCCGTTGACGGAGTCGAGACGGACCAGCGCGTTGAACTTCTCGCGGCGCTCGCCGTCCTTGGGCTGGCGCACCGCGCCGGTGACGTGGTCGCCCTTGCGCAGGCCGTTCTTGCGGACCTGGGCGAGCGAGACGTACACGTCGTTCGGGCCGGGCAGATAGCCGGAGGTCCGGATGAACGCGTAGTTGTCGAGGATGTCGAGGATGCCCGCGACGGGGATCAGGACGTCGTCGTCGGCCACCTGGACGTCGGTCGCGAAGTCCTCGCGGCCCCGGCGGCCACGGCGGTCGCGGTAACGGCCCCGACGGCCACGCCGGCCGCCCTCGTCGTCGTAGCCGTCGTCCTGCTGGCCGCCGCCCTGCTGGCCCTGGCTCTGGCCCTGGCCGCCGCCCTGCTGGCCCTGACGGCGCCCGCCGCCCTGCTGGCCCTGGTCGTCGCCCTTGCCGCGGCGGTCGCGCTGGCGGTCCCGGCGGTCACCGCGGTCGCGGTCCTGGCGGTCGCCCCGGTCGCGGTCCTGGCGGTCGCCGCGACGGCCGTCCTGACGGTCGCCCCGGCGGCCCTCGGCGGTGTCCGCGGCGGACTCGGCCTTCGCGTCGGTCTTCGCCTCGCCGCGCTCGTCGGCGCGGTCCTGGCGGCCCTCGGCCTTCGGCTCGGCCTCCGCCTTGGACCCGGCCTTGGGCTCGGCCTTGGTGTCGGGGCTGCCCGCCTGCGCGGTCGCCCGGCGGCGGCGACGCTCGCCCGTGGGCTGGTCGTCGCTGGCCGGCTGCCCCGGGATGTCGATCTGCTGCTGGGCGGCGTCCTTGTCGGCGGCCGGCGCGGCGGCGGTCTCGTCACCGGTGCGTGTCTTGGACGTGGCACGCCGCTTCGGCTTGCTCCCGGCATCCGTGCCGGCGGAGGCGGCAGCCTTGGGGGCGGGCGCGGAGGATGCCCCGGCCTGCGCCTCCTTGATGACCTCGATCAGCTGGCTCTTGCGCATCCGCGCAGTCCCCCTGATGCCGAGGCCGGACGCGACCTGCTGCAGCTCGGCCAGGACCATGCCCTCGAGGCCGGTGCCGGAGCGGCGGCGCCGTGCGGTGGTGCCAGTGGCAGCACCTTCGGCGGGCACGGAGCTGTCGACGCTCTTGTCGGCAGTCACGCCCATCAGATCGGTGGTGTCGCTCACGAAGGGTCCTTCCCTGGAGCGGACGTCGGCCTTCTGGCTCGGCGACCGGTTGTGCTGTCCGACTGCGGTCTGTTGATCGTGTCGATCGCGGACCTTGCCGGGGCGGTGGTCCGCCGGGTACGGCGGAGAGACGAATGTGCGGGGTTCCGGCGCGAGATCCCCTGCTCGGCCCACTCCTGGACGAGCAAGAGGGTGTCGTGCCGGTTCCGGAGCGTGCTCGAAAGCTCAGGCAGGCTGCTCAGGCAGTCGGGGAGGCTCCCGGAAGAGTGGTGGTCCCGGAGGGGGACACGAAGCAACGCGCCACGAAGACGTCGATTGCTGACTTGAGGTTAACACTACCGGCTCCAACAAACATTCCCCCTCTCATGCACCGGCAATCACGTGGGACTACGCGGCGAGCGGCAGCACGCTCGCGCCCGTGGCGTCGAGAGCGAGCCTGTTCGCGGCCCAGCCCTCACCCGCCAGCCGGGCGACCTTGTCCGCCGCACCCTCCTCCGTCAGCGCGAGCACCGTGGGTCCCGCGCCGGAGATGACGGCGGGAACACCGTCGGCGCGCAACCGGTTCACCAGCTCCACGCTCTGCGGCATCGCGGGTCCCCGGTATTCCTGGTGGATCCGGTCCTCCGTGGCGGCGAGGAGCAGCTCGGGACGCCTGGTCAGGGCCTCGACGAGCAGCGCCGCACGGCCGGCGTTGGCCGCGGCGTCCACATGGGGGACGGTGCGCGGCAACAGGCCCCGGGCGGTCTCGGTGAGCACCGGGGTGGCCGGGACGAAGACCACCGGCACGACGGATCCGGCGGGATCCATCCGGATCGCCCTGGCGGATCCGCCGTCCGTCCAGGCGAGGGTGAATCCGCCGAGGAGGCAGGCGGCGACGTTGTCGGGGTGTCCCTCGATCTCGGTCGCGAGCTCCAGCAGCGCGGCGTCGTCGAGACGGGCCTCGCCGCCCGTCGTCACGGCGCGGGCGGCGACGATGCCGGCGCAGATGGCGGCGGACGAGGAACCGAGGCCGCGGCCGTGCGGGATGCGGTTGGCGCAGACGATCTCCAGACCGCGGGGCTGCCCGCCGAGCAGGTCGAAGGCCGTGCGCAGGGAGCGTACGAGCAGGTGGTTCTCGTCACGGGGCAGCGTCTCGGCACCCTCGCCCGCGATGTCGATGTGCAGCCCGGAATCGGCGACCCGGACGACGACGTCGTCGTAGAGCCCCAGCGAGAGGCCGAGGGCGTCGAAACCCGGGCCCAGGTTGGCGCTGGTTGCGGGGACGCGCACCCGGACGGCGGCGGCTCGGAACGCGGGACCGGCCATCGGTTGGACGACTCTTCCTGTACGGCGGCGGGGATGTTGTGCAGGATACTTCGACGTGCGCGGGATGCCGTTGTGCGGGGGGACCGGGGGCCCGGCATTCACGACAGCCGCTGCGCCGCGGCGGATGCGGCGGAGCGGGTCGGTCACAGCTTATCGAAGGAAGGTTCCGCGGCGACACAGGGCGCACGGGAGGCGCACGATGCGTGTCGCGCACCTCCCATGCGCTCTTTGCCCCGGAAGAGCGGCCGGGCTGCGGCGAGGGCCGGTTACGCGAGACCCAGCTTCTCGGCGGCGGCCACCGCGTCGACCGGGACGGTGACCGGCTGCGGGGCTCCCGCGACGGCCCAGTCGGGGTCCTTGAGGCCGTTGCCGGTGACGGTGCAGACGATCTTCTGGCCGGGGTCGACCTTGCCCTCCTCGGCGGCCTTGAGCAGGCCTGCCACGGACGCCGCCGACGCGGGCTCGACGAAGACGCCCTCCTGGGAGGCCAGCAGACGGTACGCCGACAGAATCTGACGGTCCGTCACATCGTCGATGAAGCCGCCCGATTCGTCCCGCGCGTCCAGGGCGAACTGCCAGGACGCCGGGTTGCCGATGCGGATCGCGGTGGCGATCGTCGCCGGGTCCTTGACGATCTCGCCGCGCACGATCGGCGCGGAACCGGACGCCTGGAAGCCCCACATGCGCGGAGCGCGCGTGGAGACACCGTCGCCCGCGTACTCCTTGTAACCCTTCCAGTAAGCGGTGATGTTGCCCGCGTTGCCCACCGGCAGGACATGGATGTCGGGGGCGTCGCCGAGCGCGTCGACGATCTCGAACGCGGCGGTCTTCTGGCCCTCGATACGGACCGGGTTGACCGAATTCACCAATGCCACCGGGTAGTTGTCCGAGAGGCCGCAGGCCAGGGTCAGGCAGTCGTCGAAGTTGCCGTCGACCTGGAGGATCTTCGCGCCGTGGACGAGAGCCTGCCCCATCTTGCCGAGCGCGATCTTGCCCTGCGGCACGAGGACGGCGCAGACCATGCCCGCGCGCACGGCGTAGGCGGCGGCGGAGGCGGAGGTGTTGCCGGTGGAGGCGCAGATGACGGCCTGCGCCCCCTCCTCCTTGGCCCGGGTGATCGCCATGGTCATACCGCGGTCCTTGAACGACCCGGTGGGGTTGGCGCCCTCGACCTTGAGGTGCACCTCGCAGCCCGTGCGTTCGGAGAGGACCTGTGCCGGGACGAGCGGCGTACCGCCCTCACGGAGTGTGACGACCGGCGTCGAGCTCGTGACCGGAAGCCGGTCCCGGTACTCCTCGATGATGCCGCGCCATTGGTGGGTGCCCTTGCTGGTCATGGGTCCTTACTCCCCTTCAACACGCATGATGCTGGCGACACCGCGCACGGTGTCCAGCTTGCGCAGCGCTTCGACGGTCCCGGAGAGGGCGGCGTCGTGCGCGCGGTGGGTGACGACGACGAGGGATGCCTCGCCGTCTCCGCCCGCCCGTCGCCCGCCGCCACCCTGCTCGATGGCAACTCCGTCGCCGCTGCCCGATTGTCGGCTCTGCTGTCGGACCGTATCGATGGATACGCCCTGTTCGGCGAAGACCGTCGCGACCTGGGCGAGTACGCCAGGCTTGTCGGCCACGTCGAGACTGATGTGGTAGCGCGTGACGACATCGCCCATGGGGCTGACCGGCAGACGCGTGTACGCGGACTCACCGGGACCGGTGGTCCCTCCGACGATGTTGCGGCACACGGCGACCAGGTCACCGAGCACCGCGGACGCGGTCGGGGCGCCGCCGGCACCGGGGCCGTAGAACATCAGCTGCCCGGCCGCCTCCGCCTCGACGAAGACCGCGTTGTACGCCTCACGCACGGAGGCCAGCGGGTGACTGAGCGGGATCATCGCGGGATGCACACGGGCGGTGACGGACCTGCCGTCGGCGGCACGCTCGCAGATGGCGAGGAGTTTCACGGTGCAGCCCATGCGCCGGGCGGAGGCGATGTCGGCGGCGGTGACCTCCGTGATGCCCTCGCGGTGCACCTCCCCGATCCTCACCCGGGTGTGGAAGGCGATACCGGCGAGGATGGCGGCCTTCGCGGCGGCGTCGAAGCCCTCGACGTCGGCGGTCGGGTCGGCCTCGGCGTACCCGAGGGCGGTGGCCTCGTCGAGCGCCTCGGAGTATCCGGCGCCGCTCGTGTCCATCCTGTCGAGGATGAAGTTGGTCGTGCCGTTGACGATGCCGAGCACCCGGTTGACCTTGTCCCCCGCGAGGGATTCACGCAGCGGCCGTACGAGCGGGATGGCGCCGGCCACGGCCGCCTCGTAGTACAGGTCCCTGCCGTGTTTCTCGGCGGCGGCGTGGAGCGCCGAACCGTCCTCGGCGAGCAGCGCCTTGTTGGCCGAGACGACGCCCGCCCCGTGCTCGAAGGCGGTCGTGATGAGCGTGCGGGCGGGCTCGATGCCCCCGATGACCTCGACGACGACGTCGATGTCGCCCCGTTCGACCAGGGCGGTGGCGTCGGTGGTGACCAGGGCGGGGTCGACGCCCTCCCGCACCTTGGAGGGCCGGCGGACGGCGACGCCGGCGAGCTCGACCGGCGCGCCGATGCGTGCGGCGAGGTCGTCGGCGTGCGTCGTCATGATGCGCGCCACCTCTGAGCCGACCACTCCACAGCCCAGCAGCGCCACCTTCAGCGGACGCGTACGCATCATCCGACCTCGTTTCTCATACTTCTGATGTGTGGACCAGTCTCACTCACCGGACGGGGGATCCTGTCGGCCGTCCGGATTCTGAGATGTGAATTTCATCATCCGACATCGAGACGCAGGAGGTCCTCCTCCGTCTCACGCCGGACGATGACCCGCGCCTGTCCGTCGCGCACGGCGACGACGGGCGGGCGCAGGGCGTGGTTGTAGTTGCTCGCCATGGAGCGGCAGTACGCGCCGGTGGCGGGCACGGCGATCAGGTCGCCCGGGGCGAGGTCGGCGGGCAGGAAGGCGTCCTTGACCACGATGTCACCGCTCTCGCAGTGCTTGCCGACGACGCGTACGAGCATGGGCTCGGCCTCGGAGCTGCGCGAGACGAGCGCGACGCTGTACTCGGCGTCGTACAGCGCGGTGCGGATGTTGTCCGACATGCCGCCGTCGACGCTCACGTACGTCCGCAGGCCTTCGAGGGGCTTGATGGTGCCGACCTCGTACAGCGTGAAGGCGGTGGGGCCGACGATCGCGCGGCCGGGCTCGACGGAGATGCGCGGGGTCCGCAGGCCCGCCGACTCGCACTCCCGGGTCACGATGCCGGAGAGCGCCTTGGCGATCTCGTGCGGCTCACGGGGGTCGTCCTCGGAGGTGTACGCGATCCCGAGACCGCCGCCGAGGTCGATCTCGGGGAGTTCGACGCCGTGCTCGTCCCGGACCTCGGCGAGCAGCTGCACGACGCGCCGGGCGGAGACCTCGAAGCCGGCCATGTCGAAGATCTGCGAGCCGATGTGCGAGTGGATGCCGATGAGTTCCAGGCCGTCCAGGGCGAGCGCCCTGCGGACCGCCTCGGCCGCCTGGCCGTCCGCCAGCGCGATGCCGAACTTCTGGTCCTCGTGCGCGGTGGCGATGAACTCGTGGGTGTGGGCCTCGACGCCGACCGTGACGCGGATCTGTACGCGCTGGCGGGTGCCGAGCCGCTGGGCGATGTGTGCGACCCGGACGATCTCCTGGAAGGAGTCGAGCACGATCCGCCCGACACCTGCTTCGACGGCCCGCTCGATCTCGGCGACCGTCTTGTTGTTGCCGTGGAAGGCGATGCGCTCGGCGGGCATCCCGGCGTCCAGCGCGGTGGCCAGCTCACCACCGGAGCACACGTCCAGGTTCAGCCCTTCCTCCTGGAGCCAGCGCACCACGGCGCGCGAGAGGAAGGCCTTCCCGGCGTAGAACACATCCGCGTCCGCCCCGAAGGCGTCCGCCCAGGCGCGGCAGCGCGCCCGGAAGTCGGACTCGTCCAGGAAGTACGCCGGCGTGCCGAACTCCTCGGCCAGACGGGCGACCTCGATCCCGCCGACGGTGAGCGCACCGTCCGCGTCACGGGTGACGGTGCGGGACCAGACCTTCGCGTCCAGCTCGTTGAGATCGGTGGCCGGGGCGGTGTAGTGGCCCTCAGGGAGGACGTCTGCGTGACGGGGTCCGGCGGGGTGTGCGGATCGGCTCATCGTTCTGCTCTGCTCTCTCGGTTCTCAGAGGTGTTCGGGCGCGCTGATGCCGAGCACGAACAGGCCGCCTGCCAGCACCTTCCCGGCGGCCTCGGCAAGGGCCAGCCGGGAGCGGTGGGCGGCCGAGGGTTTCTCGTCACCGACGGGGAGCGGCGGCGTCGTGGCGAGGAAGCCGAGGAAGGCGTCCGCCACGGCTTCGAGGTACCGGGCCACCCGGTCGGGCGCGTGATGGCGCGCGGCCGAGGCGAGTGCGCCGGGGTAGTCGGCGAGCGCGGCGTGCAGCGCCGGGGCGTCGACGTCGGCGTCGTATCCGGCGGTGAAGCCGAGCCGCGCCGCCTCGCGGGTGAGCGCACGGGCACGGGCGTGGGCATAGCGGACCAGGAAGAAGGGGTTGCCCTCCCCTTGTACGAGGAGGTCGTCACCCAGGGGCGCGCCATCGTGGGCGGCGGGCCGCTGCAGCCCCCAGAGGGCGGCGTCGCGTCCGAGGCGGTCCGCCAGCGCCTCTGCGGTGGTGCCCGCGGGGACGGGACGGATCTCGGTGCTCCCCTCGGTTGCGAAGCGCGGGCCGACGTCGACGCGCAGTCGCTGCCAGCCGGGGTCGGGCTCCTCGGTGCAGCAGACGAGCACCTGGCCGCCCTGGGTGCGCAGCAGGCGCCCGACGCTCCGGGCGAGGACGGCCGCCCGGACCTCGCGGGGGTGGTGGAGGCGGTGGAGGCGCCCGGCCTCCGTGGCCACCCGCCCGTACCGGCGGCCCAGCGCGAGCACCTCACGCACACGGGCGGCGCGGGTCTGGGCGCCGGCGGAGGCGTCGAGCGTGAAATTCAGGAAGCCCGCTCCGGTGATCTCGACCCGCCCGATCCCTGGCACGCCGACGACCCGGTCGCGCAGCAGCGCGGCGACCTCCCGGGCCGGGAGCGCGGCGGGGCCGGCCAGCTGGAGGGCGACGGCGCAGGCGTAGTCGCCGCTGCCGCCGGGGCGTGTCCGCTCCACCCGCACACGCGCCGGCACGGGCGCGCGCAGGGCGTCCTCGTCGACCGCGCGGCGCACAGCGTGCAGCACGGTCCGGGAGAGATCTGCGGGGGTCACGGGACAAGCGTATGGGAGGAAGGGGGGCACTTCGCCAACCGGTTTCGCCATGCGGGCAGTGATCCCGCCGGCGGGCCCCTCGGCCACGCGGTCAGCCGGCGGTGCTCCCGGCCGTCCCGGCGCCGTGCCGGCCCTCCGGCCGCGCGGAGCCGTCCCGGTGTGCGAGCCTGCGCACCATGCGCACCAGCTCGCTCGGCTCGAAGGGCTTCGCCAGGAACGCGTCGACCCCGGGCTCCACCTCGTGGGGCGTGCACGCGCTGATGACGGCGACCGGCAGATGCCCGGTCCGGGGATCTGCGCGCAGCCGGGCCGCGGTCTGTATTCCGTCGAGCCTGGGCATCACGACGTCGAGAGTGATCACATCCGGGCGGACCTCGTGCACCAGGTCCAGACACTCGACGCCGTCGGCCGCGGTCACGACCTCGAAGCCCTCCAGCTCGAGGTTGACCCTGATCAGCTGCCGGATGACCTTGTTGTCGTCGACAACAAGCACGCGGCCGTACGCCCCTGGCACCCTTCGAGGGTAGGTCCGGGGGAGGAGCTGCGTCCGGGTTTTGCCCACTTCCGCCCCTGGAGGGACGGCGGGCGCCCACCCGGGGACGGCCTCTCCCGGGTGCCGACGACGCGGAAATACCTGTTCCCGGACACCCACTCGGAGCTGGTAGGGTTTCACTCGTCGCCGCCGAGCGCAGCGACACCGCCCCCGTAGCTCAGGGGATAGAGCATCGGCCTCCGGAGCCGGGTGCGCAGGTTCGAATCCTGCCGGGGGCACTTCGCAGGAAGTGCCGAAAAAGACCCCGTGACCAGCGGAAACGCTGAGTGCGGGGTCTTTCTTCTGCCCCGGGAGCTGGAGTCCGGCTCCCGGGGCAGACATGCCGGCGACGACCGGACCGCGGTGACAACAACGGCTGATGACGGACGGCCACGCACGTGCTTGGTGTTCGGCCACGGACCGGGTGTCGCGACCCCGGGGGAACCGGGGGGCCCGCTGGCAGACCGTTTTCCGCTGCCCGGATCGCCTCCGCAGGGCGCTGCCCCGGAACGCGGTCGTCCACCGCCGGCTTGCCCCTCGCCCTGGCACTGTGTTCCCGCAGCACCTTCCGCCGTTCCGCGGAGAAGGCGTCGAAGTCGTCGGTTCGCATCAGCCGGGGATCTGCCAGGTGTGTCCTGACGCGCTGCTCGACGCCCTCCGGGCTGGTCTCGGCCGCCTTGGCGAGCCTCTGCAGATACTCGGACGGCGCGTGACCGCCGATGATGCGGTCGGTGCGTGCTGGCAGCGGAGCCTTGTTGACAATGGAGTTGCAGACGGAGCGCTCATCACCGTCCTTCTGACACCAGGCCTGCGGAACGATGTGACGGATGTCCATCGCCTCGTCGAAGTACACGCCCACCTCCGCCTTTTCCCCTGTACGCCGGTCTGCGGCGCCCGCCTTGAGCAGCAGCGCGCAGATGCACTTGTACGCGGCGCTCTGCCGGGTCCGCAGGGTCATCAGGCGGCTCGCCGCGAACTGCGCCTGTGTGACCGTACGAGGTTCGTGCGTGGATCCGTGAATCCAGTCGGCGACGCCGGGGAGGTCGAGAGGGAACCGGGTCTCGGTTGTACCTCCGTACAGCTCGCCGAACACTCCACACCGGTACCAGCGAGCCAGCTTCTCCTGAGCACCTGCGGTTTCCGCGGCCCCGGTCGTTCCGCGGTCCGTCCTGTGCGATCCCCGTCGGGGTGATGCCGGGCCGGGCGAGACGGTCTGCGAGCTGGGTGGCCATGCCGCCGGCGGGGACGCGGATCGCCGTCGACTCGCGGGGCACGTCGTGCCAGGCGCGGAGCTGATCGACCACGAGGTCCATCTCCTCGTCCCCGCTGCGGACTCGGGCGGCAGTTGCTCGCCCTCTTCGTCCTTCGGCTGGTACGTACGCGAGATGCCTGCCAGCAACGCCGGCTTCTGCACCGCGTGGTGGGCCGCGGTGACGTCCTGGAGCGACTTGCTCTTGACACCCTTCTCCACGGCGATGATCTGGTTGAGCTTCGTCACTTCGCCCCCTTCGAGCGGCAGGAACGTACCTCACCAGCACTCGATCACCCGTACGGTTTTCGCCGGGGCCCGGGCTACGGCGCCGGGTACGTCACCCGGCCGTGCCCGTCGACCCGTGGCTCCGCGCCCCAGGCGCCCAGCTCGTGGGTGCGCGTCCCGTCGGCGCCCATGATGTGCCGGACCGTCCAGCCGCGGGCGGTGAGGGTGTTCGCGATCAGCAGGCGGTGGCAGCGCCACGGCATCGGCTCACCGCACATGACGGCGACACGGCCGCGCTCCGCGAGGGAGGTCAGGCGGGTGATGCCGTGCTCGTACGCGGGGAGGAGGGTGTGGTCGGCGTAGTTCTTGAAGCTCGTGTTCCGCCAGCCCGCGTTGACGGCGGGGTCCACGTCCTGCTTGCGCCGCCGGCCGCCGAGCTCGTCCAGACGGACGTACTCGATCCCGGCCCGCTCCAGCCATCCGCGCATCGCCCCGGCGGAGTACTGCGGGCTGCGGCGTGAGCCAGGGTGGGCCCGGACGTCGGCCAGTACGTCGATGCGCCGGGCGTCCAGGAAGCCGATGAACGCCTCCTCCGGACACGTCCAGTGCCCGATCGTCCAGATCTCACCCACCCTGCCATGATGCACCCCGCCGCCCCTGAGCCGCACGCGGCACCGCAGCGGCTCCACGCCGGTCAGCGCACGCTGCGGGCCAGCCGGAGGCCGAGGTCGTCGATCGCGAAGGTGGGGTGGCTGCGGCGGCGTACGGTGGCGCCGCAGCCGCGCTCCGGCTCGGCCCAGCCGCCGCCGCGGAAGGTGCGGTAGGAGCCGTAGACCTCCGCGTCGTAGAGGTCCCAGCACCACTCCCAGACGTTGCCCAGCATGTCGTACAGCCCCCAGGCGTTCGGGGACCTGCCGCCGACGTCGTGGGCCCGGCCGTCCGAGTTCCCTTCGTACCAGGCGATGCGGTCGAGTTCGCCGTAGCGGTAGCCGGTGGTGCCCGCCTTGCACGCGTACTGCCACTCCGCCTCCGTGGGCAGACGGTAGCCGTCGGCGGCCGGGTCGCGGATCACCTCGCCGCTTCGTGCGTCGCGCGAGTAGACCGGGGCCAGTCCGACGCGGGCCGAGAAACGGTTGCACACGTCGACGGCGTCGAGCCAGCTGACGTTCGTCACAGGCAGTGCATGGGACACGGAGGGGTCGGGGGTCTCACCCATGAGGGCCCCGTACTGTCCGACGGTGACGGGGAGGCGGGCGAGCAGGAAGGGCTCGACGGCCTCCTGCCAGTGTGCTCCGCGGCGGTCGTCGCGGAGGCCGACCGTGCCGGCGGGGATCGGGACCATACCGGCGGCCGTCTCGTCGTCGAGCGTGCTCACGTGGGGCCTCCCCGGTCCGGAGGGACGAAGTGCCCCCGCACACAGGTTACTTCGCTCCGCGATCGACCACCGGTGAACCGGGCCCCGCGAGGGAACGCGGGAACGGCACGCGCTCCCGGAGGGTGACGACCAGACCGAACTCAGCCAGTCGTGCGGCCAGTTCGTCCTCGGTCGCACGGTGCCCGGCGAAGCTGACCACGTCGATGCCGCCGGCGACGGGCGACCAGTCGGCAGCGGTGGCCGCCGCGGACCGGTCGTCGTCGAGCACGGCACAGCGGAGTTTCATGGCTCTTCCCCTTCGGCGGCACGACTGCGGCACGGCGACGGCACGTCCGGCAGCGGCCCGGGTCCTGTGCTGCCACCGCCCGGGAGATCTACCGCTCGCGTCCCGCGCTCACGCGTCCAGCCAGGCCTCCCCGTTCCGTGCCACGTCGTAGACGCGCTCCACCTGGGTGGCGGTGAACACGCCCGTCAGCGGTGCGAGCGCGGACACCTGACGCTCCCCGTAGACACGGACGCCGACCGGGGTGGCGACCACCTCCAGCGCGGTGACACCGGTGAACACCAGCACCGTCTCCACGGGGACGCCGAAGGCGCAGTACGCCTCGAGCGCCGCCCGGGCCCGCCTGGTGCCGGGCCGCCCGTCGGGCTCGTACGGCTGCGGGGCGCCGTCGTCGACGCACAGGGTGCCGTCCCCGATGCGCACCGATACACCGGGACGGTGTTCGGTGTTCACGGTGAACACCCCGCCGGGCCCGATGAGCAGGTGCCCGATCTCCGTGCCGTCCGGCAGGGGCACGGAGTGCAGGACCCGCCAGCCGTGCCGGGTCAGGCGTCTGAGCTCGGCCCCGACCCGCCGCTCCCCCGCGAGGGCGCCACGCCGCGGGTCCACGTCCTTGTGCCGCCGCAGCGCCCCGGTGGCCGCCCGTACGAGCGCCCCCGCCCCTGTCTCACCGAGCTGCTCACGGAGCCCGGCCCCCGGCCGCCGCGACGCGAGGTCGCTCGCGGGTGTCAGAGCGGGCAGGACGTCCGGCCGCCTGCGCCTCTCCGTCCGCTTCTCCGGCTTCGGCGCGGCGACCGGCCGCGGCACGGTCACCGCCTCCCCCGCGGGGCCGGGCACCGGCTCCTGTACGGATCCGGGCGGCGGCTCCTCGGGCTGCGCCTGCGGTACGGGTGCCGCCTCCGGCACGGCCTTCCGCTTCCGCATCCCGCGCATCGGCGGGATCCTCGGGACCGGCGGCGGGATACGCGGCGTGGGCGGCCCGGCCGGGGCCTCCTCCCCGACGAGCGCCGGCAGGTCCGGGACCTGGCGCGCGAGCGCGTCGGCCACGGCGTCGCGGTAACGCGGGTGCAGGACCGTGATCGTGCCGCTGCCCCGGTCCGCCCATCCGATCGCGGTCCCGTCCGGCAGGTTCACATAGAGCCGGTCGTGCCCGAAGAGCTGCCATGACGTGACCTTGAGATCCTGCATCGTGCCCCCTCTGTTCACTTCTCCGGCATCCTCGGTCCCCCAGCCTGTACGGCGGCCGGGCCCCCGCACAGGGCGCAGAGCGGGCGCGCGGAGTCGGACCCCCGGCGTTCCGGGGCGGTCCGGTGGGACCAGGGGAGACCTGGCGCCGGACAGGCGTCCATCATGGTCCTCACTTCGTCCCCGGCCTCGGGAACGGCCGTTTCCTCACCTGTACGAGCGGCATCGGCCACAGGACCGGTCCACCGCGCGACCGGCCCGTCCTGGTGCCGGGGCACCCCGCGGCGCCAGGGCGGGGCGCGGGCTGCCGCCGGTTCGGCGTGCGGAAGTGAGCCGCGGTGCCCTGGGCCCCCTCCTCACGCATGACACGGCCGCGCGGCTGGAGCGGCCCGGGATCCGCTCGCTCCGCCGCCCGTTCCCGGGCAGGGGCGCGCCCCTGCCCGGGAACGGGGAGAAGAGGCTCGAGGAGCCGGGAGGGCAGGTCCCGCACAGCACCTTCACCGCACCGGACGGGCCCGGTGGGGGAAAGGCCGCAAGTGGAGGGTGGATTGTCCTGGCCGTGGTGCACACTCTGCGCAGACGCTGCTTCGCGGGCACGGTTCTCCACCGCGCCCGGGAGGCGGAGGAAGAAACGGGGAGGGCGCGGCGTGTTCACGGGGATCGACGAGGTCGACTGGGCCTCGATGGAGCATGCCTACGGCCCGGCCGACGATGTGCCGGGGCTCCTGTACGGACTCGCTTCCGCCGATCCGGCGGAGCGGGAGAGCGCGCTCGACGGGATGTACGGAGCGGTGCACCACCAGGGCGATGTGTACGCGTGCACGCTCGCGTGCATCCCCTTCCTCTTCGAGCTGGCCGTGGATCCGGGCATACCGGACCGGGGCGGCATCGTCGAGCTGCTCACCAGCATCGGCGGCATCGATCTGGACGAGGACGACGAGAGCGAACTGGACGAGCTGGACGAGGACGAGATCGAGGGCGTGGCGAACTACGCGATGGCCGCGACCGCCGTGTCCGCCGGATCCTCGGTGTTCTTCGAACTGGTCGCCGACGAGGACCCGGGAGTGCGGCTCGCCGCACCGCTGGCGCTGGCCACTCTGCACGGCCGGCCGGACAGGGTGCTCGCCCTGCTGCGGGAACGGCTGCCGGTGGAGACGGACGACGAGGTGCGGCTCGCCCTCGTCGAGGCCGCCGGCCGGATCGCCCTGCGCCACCGGCCGCCGGCGAAGCAGGCGGCCGGCTGGCTGAGCCGGCTCGCCGCACAGGCGTACCCGCCCGGGCTGCGGCTCGCCGCCCTCGCCCAGCTGGCCAGGTGCGCCCCGGACGCGCTGCCCGGCGATGTCGTGCGGGTGGTCTCGGGGCTGCTGCGGGAGCTGCGGTCACGGCCGTCCCGGCCGGAGGCACCCGCCGCGAAGGTGCCGGGCGGCGACGCCCCCGCAGCGGAGCCGTCCACCGCGCCGGTGCGGGCGGGCCGGCTGCGGGAGCTGTCGGCCGGGGAGTCCGCGGGCCGCAGCACCCCGTGGGCCGCGGACCTGCTGCGGACGCTGCACTGCGGTCTCGACGACCGCGTGGAGGACCGTACGGCGCTGCTGTCGGACCAGCTGCGCAGCCCGGATCCCTGGCAGCGGATCGACGCCGTACGGATGAGTGGCGGGCTGATCCGGGCCTGGCGCGGTTCGTACGAGGGCCTGGTGCGGCTGATCGGCGTACAGCTCTCGGATCCGGAACCGCGGCTCGCCGAGGCCGCCTCGCACGTGCTGGAGGAGCTGTTCGGTCTCGCGGCGCCGGCGGCCGACGCCCTGGCCGGGCGGGTGGCGGCGGAGCCCGGGGCGTGGGTGCGGGAGTGGGAGAGCGGTCCGCCCGGCCTGGGCTCGGCGGTGAAGGCGCTGGCCAGGCTGGGCGACGCCCGGGCACTGCCCGCGCTGGCGGCGGCTCTGGAGCGGCCGGAGGTCCCGCACGACGTGGGGTTCGCGATCCGCTGCCTCGGTGACGCGGCGGCCCCGCTCGCCGGGACGCTGCGGCGCCGGCTCGGCGAGGTCGGCCTGGACGAGGGAGCGTACGACCGGGCGAGCCCGCTGCTCGCCGGACTGACGGCGCTGCGCGCGGGCGAGGCCGCGCCGGAGGTGCTGCGGGTGCTGCGGGGGGCGCCCGAGTACCGGGGCGAGTGGCTGCGCACGGCGGCCCTGCGGGCGCTGGGGGCGTTCGGGCCGGCCGCGCGCTGTGCCGTCCCGGAGCTGCGGCGGCTGGTCCTGCGGTCCGGGACGGCGGCGACGGAGGCGGCGGAGGCCCTGTGGGCGGTCACGGGTGACGCCGAGACCGTGCTGCCGGTGCTGACCGAGGGGCTGCGGTCTGAGCAGGTGCACGACTGCCGGGCGGCGGTGAGCGCGCTGGGCGGGCTGGGCGGACGGGCCGCGGCGGTGGCGCCGAGGCTGCGGGCCCTGCTGGCGCACGAGGAGCTGTGGCTCCGCGTCGATTCCGCCGTCGCCCTCTGGGAGGTCTCGGGGCGGACCGGCGAGGCCGTGCCGGTGCTTCTCGCCGCGTGGGAGAGGAATCGTCACGTCAGGGTCCGGGTCGCGGACTGCCTGGCGCGGATGGGCATCGACCGGGCAGGGCCGGACGCGGCGCGGGTGCTGCGGGCCGAGCTCCTCTCCGTCCGCCGCCACAACGCGCTGGACGGCGGATACGGCAGTCACGACACTTATGAGGACGAGAAACTGCTGGCACTCTGCCGGCGGGCACTTACGGGAAACACGGGGAAAGGAACCACATCATGATCATTTTTGGTACGCGGGGTTATCTCCATCAGCTGGCGGTCCTGACGATGGTGTGCGGCTGGTGCGGGAACCCCGCGGCGCACACCCTGCGCAAGCGGGTCACCAAGTTCACGCTGTTCTTCGTCCCGCTGTTCCCGTTCTCCACGAAGTACGCGACGCAGTGCACGTTCTGCGGCGGGGAGCGGCAGATACCGAAGGAGCAGGCCGACCAGCTGCTGGCGCAGGCCCAGGGCGGGCAGGACGGCCATCCGTACGGTACGGCGCAGCAGCAGCCCGGCTACGCGCCTCCCGGAGGCGGCAACCCGTACCAGCACTGAGCCGCTCGGGCCGCGCCCGACCAGGGGTGCCACGAAGCTGGCATAAGGGAAATAACACCCGCCTCTTGCTACGTTGCGGAGCATGACCGCAACGACGGCGGACGCACGCCCGCCCGCGCTACGCCTGCCCAAGCGGCGCGGGGTCGAGCTCTCGCTCCTGATCGGGGCCGTGCTCATCTCCGTCTGCGGTTACGCCGCCGTCGGCCTCGCCCGGAACGACGCCGTACCCCCCGACGTCGCCGGGTACGGCGCCGGTCTCGGCCTGCTCGCCCTGCTCGCCCACCTCGCGGTCCGCTTCCGCGCCCCGTTCGCCGACCCGCTGATGCTGCCCATCGCCGTCCTGCTCAACGGGCTGGGCCTGGTGCTGATCTACCGGCTCGATCTGGAGACCCCGAGCGACCGGGCGGCGACGACCCAGCTGATCTGGTCCACGCTAGGGGCCGCCTTCTTCATCACCGTCGTCGTCCTGCTGCGTGACCACCGGGTGCTCCAGCGCTACGCGTACCTCTCGGTCGCCACGGCACTGGTCCTGCTGGTCGTGCCGATCTTCTTCCCCGCGGTGAACGGGGCCAAGATCTGGATCAGGGTCGGCGGGTTCTCCTTCCAGCCGGGCGAGTTCGCCAAAATCCTGCTCGCGGTCTTCTTCGCCGCGTACCTCGCCGCGAACCGCAACGCACTCGCGTACACCGGCCGCAGGATCTGGAAGCTCCAGTTCCCCACCGGGCGGGTGCTGGGTCCCATCGTCGCGATCTGGCTGCTCAGCGTCGGTGTCCTCGTCCTCGAACGGGACCTCGGCACCTCGCTGCTCTTCTTCGGCCTCTTCGTGATCCTGCTCTACGTGGCCACCGGCAGGACCGGGTGGATCGCTGTCGGACTGCTCCTCGCCGCCGCGGGCGCCTTCGCGGTCGGCTCGCTGGAACCCCATGTGCACAGCAGGGTGGAGGACTGGCTGGACCCCTACGCCACGATCGACGCGGGCCGGGGCCCCAGCCAGCTCGCCCAGTCCCTCTTCGCGTTCGCCGCGGGAGGCATGCTCGGCACGGGGCTCGGACTCGGCCACTCCGTCCTGATCGGCTTCGCCGCCAAGTCGGACTTCATCCTGGCGACCGCGGGCGAGGAACTCGGTCTGGCCGGGCTCACCGCGGTCTTCCTGCTGTACGCCCTGCTGGTGGCCCGCGGCTTCCGTGCGGGTCTGGCCCTGCGGGACCCGTTCGGGCGGCTGCTGTCGGTCGGGCTCTCCTCGATCCTGGCGCTCCAGGTCTTCGTGATCGCGGGCGGGGTGACGGGACTCATCCCGCTGACCGGGATGGCGATGCCGTTCCTGGCCCAGGGCGGTTCGTCCGTGGTCACGAACTGGATCATCGTGGCGCTGCTCATCCGTGTCAGCGACGTGGCCCGCAGATCCGTCCCCGCCACCGGGACCGCACCGGCCGGGGAGGAACGGTGACCCGCTACATCCGGCGTGCCGCCGGTTTCTGCCTGCTCCTGCTCCTGGCCCTGCTGGCGAACGCCGCCCGTGTCCAGCTCTTCGAGGCCGACGGTCTCAACACCAGCTCCGCGAACCGCCGCACCACCATCGACCGCTACGACCAGCCACGTGGCGACATCCTGGTCGGCGACGAGCCGGTCACCGGTTCGAAGGACACCGGCGAGCAGCTCGCGTACGAGCGCACCTACCGCCACGGTCCGCTGTACGCGCCGGTGACCGGCTACGCCTCGCAGACGTACGGCACCACGCTGCTGGAGAACGCCGAGGACGGCGTCCTCTCCGGCACCGACCCGCTCCTGGCCCCGCTGCCCCTGTGGGGTGACATCACGCGCGGCCGGCAGCCCGGCGGTGATGTCGTCACGACCATCGAGGACCCGGTGCAACGCGCCGCGTACGAGGGTCTGGACGGCCGGCACGGCGCTGTCGCCGCCCTCGACCCGGGCACCGGCCGGATCCTGGCGCTGGTCTCCTCCCCCTCGTACGATCCCGAGGTCCTCTCCGGCACCGGTCCGGCCGTCACCGGCGCGTGGGAGCGGCTCAACGGCTCGCGGAGCCGGCCCATGCTCAACCGGGCCATCCGGCAGACCTACCCACCCGGTTCCGCCTTCAAGATCGTGACGGCGGCCGCAGCGCTGGACGCAGGCGTGGTCACCGATCCGGACGCGGCGACGGACACCCCGTCCCCGTACGTCCTGCCGGGCACCTCGACCACACTGCCCGACGAGGCGCGCGGCTGCGAGAGGGCGTCGCTGGCTGAGGCGATCCGGGTCTCCTGCAACACGGTGATGGCCCATCTGGGTGTCGAGGTGGGGCTGGACGGGATGCTGGACGCGGCCGGCAGGTTCGGCTTCAACGACGACGACCTCGAGATCCCCTTCCGGGTGGTCCGCAGCAACTTCGACCCGGACATGAGCGACGACCAGCTGGCCCAGTCCTCGATCGGCCAGTTCGACACGACGGCGACTCCGCTGCAGATGGCGATGGTGGCCTCGGCGGTGGCGAACGACGGCGAGCTGAGGCGTCCGCACCTGGTGGACCGGGTGACCACGGACGACGGCGGGACCGTCCGGCGGCAGGCCCCGGACGAGTACCGCGAGGCGATGGCCCCGGACACCGCCCGGCAGCTCCAGCGGATGATGACCGACGTGGTGGAGAACGGCACCGGTACGAGTGCCGCGATCGACGGGGTGACGGTCGGCGGCAAGACGGGGACCGCCCAGCACGGGATCGACAACTCCGCGACGCCGTACGCCTGGTTCATCGCCTGGGCGCGGGCACCGGGATCCGGCCGCCCCGCGGTCGCCGTCGCGGTGGTCGTGGAGGACGCGGCGGCCGACCGGGCCGACGTCAGCGGAGGCGGCAACGCGGCTCCGATCGCCCGGGCGGTGATGGAGGCGGCGCTGGAGGGCTGAGACTGGTGCCCATGACACCGGATCTGGAAACGGCCCTCGCCCGGATCGACCGGCTCGACCCCGGACTGTGCGCGTTCACCGAGGTCTGGCCGGAGGAGGCGCGGGCCCGCGCCGGGGCCGCGTCCCGCCTCCCGCTCGCCGGGCTGCCGTTCGCCGTGAAGGGCCGGGCCGGCATCCGCTCGTACGCCGCCCGCCGGCTGATCGCGGCGGGCGGCATACCGGTGGGAGCGACCTCCGTCCCCGGCCCCGGCACCTCCTGGCAGACCTGGGGGCAGGGGGCGCACGGCCGCACGGTCAACCCCTGGCGGTCCGACCGGTCCCCGGGAGGTTCCTCGGCGGGCTCGGCGGTGGCGGTCGCGGCGGGCATGGTGGACCTGGCGACGGGGAGCGACGGGGCGGGGTCGGTACGGATCCCGGCGGCGTGGTGCGGAGTGTTCGGCCTGAAGACGACCGGGGGCCTGCTGCCCTCCCCCGACCGCACGGGCCTGGCGTCCCCCGGCCTGCTCGCGAGCTCCGCGGAACTCGCGGAGGCCTGCCTGCACCATGTGGTGGACGGGGGCACACCACGGCCCGCACGACTCCCCGTCCCGGCCGTCTACAGCCCTGATCTGGGCTTCGCCCCGGTCGACCCGGACGTCGCGGAGGTGACACGACGGGCGGCCGGCCGGCTGGTGGAGGCCGGAGTGGTACGCCTCGTACCGGGTTCCTGCGAACTGCTCGACCCGGCGGACGCGTGGTTCGCGGTGCGCGCGGGAGACCCGGCACCGTCCGCGGAGCGGCTCCGCGCCGCCAACGACCGTACGCTCGACGCCCTCTTCGCCCGTACGCCCCTGCTGCTCACCCCGGTCACGCCCAACCGGCCGCACGGGCACGGGGGCCCGGGGGACGTCTACTCCACCGCGCTCACCTGGGTGTTCAACCTCAGCGGCCATCCGGCGGCAAGCCTGCCCGCCGGTTTCACGAAGGACGGCTGCCCGGTCGGTCTCCAGCTGGTGACCGACCGGGGGACGGACGCGGCACTGCTCGGCATCGCCTGCGCGGCGGAGTGTGCCCTGCCGGCCCGGCGGCCGTCCCGGCCCGGCTGACCGGCACGCGCGGTCCGGAGGGCACCCGCGCGGTCCCCCCGGCCCGGGCCCGTCCTTCACCGGTCCGGCGGCTCGCGCCTCCCACGCCACTCGGCGGGCCCCCGCCACGTCTGCTGCCGCCCCGACGGCGGCGGGGGCGGGGGGGCCGCCCCGGGGGGGGGGGGGGGCGGGGGGCGCGGCGGGCCGGCCGGGGCGGGGGCGCGGGGGGGGGGGGGGCCCGCCGCCGCGGGCG